>JBIIEQ010000018.1:0-48924 GCA_044237765.1 Methylococcaceae bacterium
AGCTGCTCGATGACCTCCAGGATAAACCGGGCCAGATGGTTCGCCGGCAGCCATTCGTCCACCGAGGGCGGCAGTAGGTAGGGCGTATCACGATCGGCTTGGATATAGCTCATCGGCGCGGGCTTCAGACGTTGGATTCAAAGTGCCTATTTTACAAGGCGGGACACGAAAGTCCGACAGGCTCCTAGTCGATCTATTGAATGAGCTGGGCAAAGCCAATTGTTTGCATGCGGTGTTGTAGGGCTACTGATTCAGCAACCACTCACGCGCCCGCGATCCATCCGGATCACTGGAGGGCAGAGGTGGTAAAGAGCTCGATGCGCTGCCGCCTCTGTGAATGGTAATGCTGGGCCGGTCGTTGTCGACAATCTGCCCGGCGCCGGTGACCGGGGTCAGTCGGGTATATCCACCCCCCAGGCTGGAGCCGACATAGCCACCGGCCTCGTTATTGGGTGTGCCGGCCGCACCGGGGTAGTTCTCTTGGATGGTGAGGCTTTCAGCATGGCTAGGTGTCGTGATGACAATAAGCAAGGCTATCGATGCCAGGGTGATTCTCATGGATTTCTCCTATGGTTTTCGGGTGAAAAAATCATCTGAAGCGTTCCGCACGGCATTTTTTGCCCCAGCAACCACGCGGGTTACGGCGGTTCGTGAATTCTGGCTGCGCGGAACGGAATAGCCCCTGCAAGCCCTTTCATGGTTAAATTCTTGTAACAGGTTCCCAAGCCGATAGCGTGGGTTCGATTCCCATCACCCGCTCCATCTCCTCCCGTCTCTCTATGCATCCCTCCGGCTCTTGTCTTGGCTGTGACATTCTTTACTGGATGCTTGATGGCTATTCGTCAACCCGGCCGGCCAGATCAAAAAGGACAGGCGGAATCAAAGCTCAGCGGCTTACCCGTGAAAGGGTGCAAAAAGGATAGCTGGCTGGCATGAAGCCGGAGCCGATCGGCCATCATGGTTTCGGGTTCGCCATAAAGTGGGTCACCCAGAATCGGATGGCCGATGGCGGCCAGATGAACGCGGAGTTGATGGGAACGACCGGTCTCAGGATTTAGTTCCAGCCGGCTCCACGTGCCGCAAGCCTCCCGCAATCGCCAGTTGGTTTTGCACGGTTTTCCCATCGGGTCGGGGCCATAGAGGGGCGGGCGATGACTGCGTTTCGCGATAGCCAGGTTGATTGTCCCCTCACTGCGAGCGGGAACCCCCGCGACGTCTGCAACGTAAAGCTTGTGGATGGCGCGTTCAGAAAACAACCGACTTAATGCACGGTGCATCTCGGGGTCGAGTGCCACCAGCAGCAAGCCCGAGGTGTCACGGTCCAGACGATGCACCAAACGGGCAGTCGGCCACTCCCGTTGTAATCGCGTCATGAGCGAGTCGACCAGTGCAGGCCCCAATCCCGGTTGGCATAACAGACCTGAGGGCTTCTCGGTGACGAGCAGCCGGTCATCGGCGTAGTGCAAATGAATGTCTGGCTCCTTGTCTGAACCAATCATCATCGTTCGGCGGCTTCCTGGGCAATCGGCACTAGGCCGATCGCTGCCAGATCAGGCAACGATTGTTGGCGGGCATGGCGCGATCTTCGAGGAGTCGGAGACCTATCTGATCGGCCAGCGCGATGACGGCTTCTTGATCGCGCAGACCCTGGTGGGCGGCTTGTTGCTTGAGCGTTGCATCAAACCGGGCATTGCTATCGCTGGTGAACTGTCCTGCATAGTTGAAGGGTCCGTAAATGACCAGCTTCGCCGACTGAGCCATGACATCCGGCAGGCGGGCGAACAATCGCTCCACCTCAATCCAGCTCATGATATGCAGCGTGTTGGCGCTGAAAATGGCGTCGAAACGTTGAGTCGGCCAATTGAGGTTGACGTCGAGCACCAGTGGGGGTGGTGTGTTGCACAAAGCGGCTTCATCCAGCCACATTGATATGCCCCGGAGATATGCGGCCCGGTCCGAGGTCTGCCAGTTCAGATAAGGCAGGGCGGCCGCAAAATGGACGGCATGCTGGCCGGTGCCGCTGCCGATTTCCAGCACGGCGGAACAATCCCGAAAATATTCCCGGAGCATGGCAAGAATGGGTTCACGATTGCGTTCGCAGGCTTGGGAGATGGGCTTGTCCAGTATGTGCATGCGAAGAGGGTGATTCATGGGGAAGGAGTGTTTGATGCAGTCAGGGCACCCGTCTGAGCGGGTGTTAAGCTCATGGGGCGCATTATGAATGAAGCGAGGGTTGTCCCCGTACATTGGATCATCTCATCATGAAATGAACATCCGATATTTCGCCCTGTCCATCTGGCGCCGATGACAGACGCGGCCCCGACACACCCTAATCCGAAATTTCCCCCATGACACTCTCAGCTTCTGTTCTTCTGACACTTCGGAATGTCTCCCATGGCTATCGCGAAGCCGGAGTTTGGCGAGAGGTGTTGCGGGGGGTGGATCTTGAGGTGAAGTCGGGTGAGCAAGTCGCCTTGGTCGGGCAGAGCGGTTCAGGAAAATCCACGCTGATGCATTTGATGGGTGCCCTGGATAGGCCCAAGTCGGGCCGAATTCTCTTTGAGGAAACCGATCTGGCGGTGATGGGCGAACCGCAGCGGACCCTCTGGCGGCGTCAGCACGTCGGTTTCATATACCAGTTCTTCAACCTGATCCCGACATTGACGGTGATTGAAAATGTTCTGCTGCCGCTGGAATTGAATGGCACGCCCGAATCGGTGGGTCGGCCAGCGGCAATCGACCTGCTGAACGAGGTCGGATTGGCCGACCGCGCCGGCAGCTATCCTGATCGGCTTTCCGGTGGCGAGCAGCAACGGGTTGCCATCATTCGCGCACTGATTCATCAGCCGCGCCTGGTGCTGGCGGACGAACCGACCGGAAATCTGGACGCCGGAACAGGCGAGCAGGTGCTGGATTTGCTGGATCGCCTGGTGCGCGCCAAGGGCCATACGCTCATTCTCGTGACTCACAGTGGTGAGGTGGCAAAACGGGCAGATCGCATCGTCCGGCTGGTGGACGGCCGACTGGCCGCGGAAGCCTGGGCATGAGTCTGCTGGGTCGAGCCAACCGCCGTCACTTCATACGGCACCCGCTGCAGTTGCTGCTGGCTATCGTGGGCGTCGCGCTCGGCGTGGCCATGGTGGTGTCGATCGATCTGGCTGCCAAAAGCACCCATCGTGCTTTCGCCTTGTCCATGGAGGCATTGACGGGTCGCTATACCCATCATCTTACTGGCGGCCCTCAGGGTTTGCCGGAATTGCTGTTTACCCGGCTGCGGGTGGAATCGGGCTTGCGAGAAAGTGCCCCGGCGGTTGAGGGCTATGTCAGTCTGAATGACTCGACCCTTCGGCTGGTCGGGTTTGATGTCTTTTCCGAGCGCAATCTTCGCAGCCGTTTCGTCAATGCAGCCCGGGGCGACGAAGCAATCCGGCTGCTGACTGAGCCGAATACGGTCCTTTTATCTGCCGTGTCGGCCCGACGGCTGGGGGTAAGCCCGGGTGATGAGTTGAATGTCGTGATCGACAGCCAGCCTCACCGGCTCAAGCTGGTGGGATATGCGGAGGGGAGCGCGCGGCCTGATCCTGCTCTTGAAGGTGTCATGCTGGCCGACATTGCTACCGCCCAGGAATTGCTGGGCCGCATTGGCTGGCTGGATCGTATCGATCTGGTGCTCGCTGCGGATCGGGAAATGGAAGCGAAGGTCTGGGCGCTGCTGCCGGAAGGTGTCGAACTCAGCTTAGCGGCAGGGCGGCAAAGCGCTACCCAGAATATGACGGCGGCGTTCGAGTTGAATCTGCGCGCCATGAGTTTGCTCGCCTTGCTGGTTGGTTCCTTCCTTATTTACAACACCATGGCTTTTTCCGTCTTGCAGCGACGGGAGTTGCTGGCCTCGCTCCGAGTCTTGGGCGCAACCAGTCGTCAGTTACTGGGCGAGATTCTGATGGAGGCGGCCCTGTTGGGATTTCTGGGCGGGTTGCTGGGTCTGGGGTTTGGGGTGCTCGCTGCCCGTGCGTTGTTGCATATGGTGACCCGCACCATCAATGACATCTACTTTGTCCTGACCGTCAGTGAATTCTTGATCGACCCGTGGGTTCTGGTATACGGGGCGCTGTTGGGTGTGATCGTGGCGGTGCTCGCCGCGCTCGGTCCGGCGATTGAAGCCTCTCTCACCTCGCCCATCATGACCCGTGCCCGCTCGGGTGCGGAGGGGGCCGCTAGAGCAGCGATCCCCTGGCTCGCGGGAGCTGGAATGCTGTCCATGCTGGCTGCGGCCGCGCTGCTGGTGGTCGACCTGCCGGGCCTGGTGCCGGCGATTGCCGGGGTGTTCCTGTTGCTGCTGGGCTATGGCCTGTTGAGTCCGCTGCTTCTGCTGGGCGGAATCAATCTGGCCGGGCGTCTGGCGGCCCTTTCCGGTGGATGGCTGCTGCGTCTGGCGGTGCGGGGCATCGGTGCCACACTCAGTCGGTCGGGGCTGGCGATTGCTGCACTGACCATTGCGGTGGCCGTCAGTATCGGGGTCGGTACTATGATTGAAAGCTTTCGTGGGTCCATCGCCGAATGGCTGGACCAGATTCTTCAAGCGGATATCTATATTGCCACGACCGGTTCAACGCCCCGTTCCAGTCCACCGCTGCCGGAAGGGCTGGCCGAACGACTCGCGTCCATTCCGGGCGTCGACCGCATTGGCACCGGCCGGCGGGTGTTTGTCCCGACTTCTCAGGGAGAAAGCGAACTGCTGGCGCTGGATCCGCCTTATCTCGATCAGCCCGGTTTCCGCTTCAAGGACATTGATGGCAAACAAATATGGGCCCGCTTTCCCGATCTACGCGGGATTTTGATTTCGGAACCCTATGCTCAGCGGCATCGCTTGGCCCTGGGTGATAGGGTTGAGATCAAGACCGGGAGTGGCCCCGTCAGCTTGCCGGTGGCGGGTATATTTTTCGACTATCGATCCGATCAGGGGCTGATCGTGATCCATCGGCATCTTTACGATGAGCTATGGCATGATGCGGCGCATACCTCACTAGGCCTGTATCTGAAGCCCGAGGCGGATATCAGCGCTGTGCGGGCCGAACTGGATCGCCGTCTGACCGATAGCCGTCAGCCACTGTCTGTCCGTTCGAACCGGGAGATTCGTGACGTTTCTCTGGAAACCTTTGAACGAACCTTTGCCATTACTCAGGTATTACGGTTACTCGCGGTGGGCGTGGCCTTCATCGGCATCGTCAGCGCCCTGATGGCCCTGCAATATGAACGCCGCCGCGAGATGGCGGTGTTGCGGGCAACCGGGCTGACGCCGGTGCAGACCGGCGGGCTGGTCTTATTGCAGACGGGTTTTATGGGGCTGATGGCCGGGCTGTTGGCCATACCGTTGGGTCTGGCGGTCGCCATGGCCTTGGTGCATGTGATCAATTTACGTTCGTTCGGATGGACCATGGATTTATCGGTGTCCCTGCCGCCATTGCTGGCGGCCGTGGTCGTTTCGATTCTGGCGGCCATGCTGGCCGGGGCCTATCCGGCCCGCCAGGCGATGCGAACGCCCCCCGCGACTGGCTTGCGAGAGGAGTGAAATGATCTCGCTTCGAATTTCGCTGGTTCTGCTTCTATTGGCGGGCACACTGTCCGGCTGCGATCAGTCCCCACCTCCCGGCGAGGGTGTATCGGCGACGCTGCATCAAGCGGACACGGCCGGTTTTGAGCGTGCCAGAGCCGTCAGGCCATTCCAGTTTCCCGCCGATCATGGGCCGCATCCGGACTTTCGGGATGAGTGGTGGTATGTCACCGGCAATCTTGAGGGGCCAGAAGCTAGGCGCTTCGGTTTTCAGATCACGTTCTTCCGTCATGGATTGCAACGGGGCAAGCGTCCCGGTGCTTCGCATTGGTCCGGGCAGGATGCCTGGATGGCGCATTTTGCCCTCACTGATGTGACAGGTCAGCGCTATGCCTCGTTCCAGCGCATATCCCGCGAGGCCATGGGACTGGCCGGAGCCCGCGCCGAGCCTTTCAAGGTCTGGCTGGATGACTGGTCTGTCGAAGGATCGGCGGACGGGGGTTTTCCCTGGCATTTTCGGGCTCAGCAGGACGGTGTCGCACTCGATCTTCAGCTGGATCCCGGCAAGTCTCCCGTTTTGCAGGGAGACCGCGGCCTCAGTCAGAAAAGCGCGGAGCCGGGCAATGCCTCCTACTACTACTCAATGACGCGAATGGCCGCCCACGGCAAGGTAAGCCTGGCGGGCGAGTCCATCCCCGTTTCAGGGCGGGCCTGGCTGGATCGCGAGTGGAGCACCAGCATGCTGGCTCCGGATCAGGCGGGATGGGACTGGTTTTCCCTGCAGCTGGACGATGGAACCGACCTCATGTATTTCCGCATGCGGCGCAAGAATGGCGAAGATGACCCCCTCAGTTCGGGGGCGCTGATCGCGGCCGATGGATCGTCAAGGCATCTTCTTTGGGAAGAGGTGACCCTGGCCACGCTGAATTACTGGTCCAGCCCCGCCGGTTATGATTACCCCTCGCAGTGGCGCTTGTCTATCGCGCCGACTGGGCAAACCCTGATCGTGAAGCCGGTGCTTGCCGATCAGGAATTTCGCCATGACGCTCGCTACTGGGAGGGCGCCGTCGATGTGCTTGATGCTGCTACCGGCAAGCCTCAGGGGCGCGGCTATGTCGAACTCACTGGTTACGCGCCCGGGCCGGTCGAGAAAAGTGGCGATTGATCGCCCCGATGTTTATGAGAAGGGAGGTTTCGATGTTGGTTCGTATTCTCGTTGTCAGCGCACCGTTATTTCTTGCCGTATTCCCCGCCGAGGGAGGGTCTGGAGATCAGGTATTGACGCCACATCAGTCTTCCCTGGTTTCTGCCGAGGAAGCCCGGAATCTGGAACTCATGATGGCCAGCCAGCGGATGGACAAGCGCGCGATGCTGAAAAATGCGTTGGATCTGACCCCAGTGCAAAGTGACCGGTTCTGGCCGCTTTACTACGAATACCAGGCGCAGCTGATCCCCATTTATGACCGAAAATTTGCCCTGATCGAACGCTATGCCAATGAATACCCCGATCTTACGGAGAAACAGACGGATCATCTGGTGCGCGAGTCCTTGTCGGCCAAGAAGGCCCAGATCGAATTGTTGGAAAAATACTATGCCCGGGTTTCCAGAGCGCTCTCCAGAAACATCGCCGCCCGCTTCGTGCAGTTGGAAAGCGCCTGGAATGGGGCATTTGACGTCAAGCTGCAATCAAAACTGCCGCTGGTACCAAAGACTTCGGCTGTGCATCAGCGCTGATTTGGTTTCTCGCCTAGGATCAGTCGGTGGCCTGCGGTATCGCACCCTCCCTAAAACCTCAATGCTTAATGGATGAAACCGGATGAATAAAATACTGACCATGATAGTTCTCTTACCCCTGCTAGGCTGCGCTTCAGTCAGCAACTCCGATAATGAGTCCAACGAGCAATTATTGGCTGCGGCGGGGTTTCATCTCTACATGCCGAAGAACCCGGAGGAAGAGGCGAACCTGAAGACCATGCCTCAGCGGAAGGTGGTTTACATGGATAAGGCGGTCAAGCCTACCTACATCTATGCCGATCATGACGAGTGCGATTGCATTTACGTGGGCGGTCAGGCGGAAGTAGAAAAATTCCAGACACTACTGGCGCAAAAGCGCAATGCCGATGAGCGGATGTATCAGGCTCAATACAACCAAAGCATGTATGGCATGGGGGGCATGTACGGAATGGGTGGAATGTACGGCATGGGCGGTATGGGTATGTATCCCATGGGAGGCATGTATGGCATGGGGGGTATGGGCGTCATGGGCGGCTATTGGTAGCCGATGCCCCGGCCGGGATGGAGGCTCGTTTGCCGCTTGAACCCCCTGTAGGCTGATAGCTTGGGGTCCTTGCCGATGATGGGCTGTAGTCCCATTTGGCGCGGAGTAATCAGCTCTTTCCCAGTTTCCACTGGTCGCCGTCGCGAAACAGCATCACCTTGATGGGCGGTTTTTTTCTGTAGTCCCCCATCTTCGGTGTTGGGTCTGCCGTGAAGGTCGCCAGCGAGCCTGTGAGTTCCATCCTGTAGTCCTTGGGATTTTCCGAGGAGATGGCTTCCATCAAAGATTCGTAAGACCCCGGGCGGTCCTTTTCCCTGGTTTCGAAATCCGGCAGATCGGCCGGCAGGATCAATTTCTTGAATGCGGCTAGATCTCTGCGCTTGGCGACGCTGACGACATTCACCCACACCGCGCGGACTTCGGCTTCGGGTCCATTCTCGATTCGGACCAGGGAAGCGGGGATTGGGTCGTCGTCCAATGTCAGCTCGCTGCAAGCGGAAAGAGTCAATATCAGCAGGCCAGGGAAATAAAGAGAGCGTTTCACGGGAAATCCTGAATAAAGTGGTGGTGCATGATACCGCCAATGAAAATGATTGGCGGTTGGTCCCTTGCTGAGACAGGATGCCGGGTAACCGCGTCCTTGAAGAAGTTTGCTGCGGACAGAATGACCTCGTGGCAGCCTACTCAATCGCTTCAGGCTTCAAGTAAGATGACAGGCCATGGCGGTTCCTGATTGAAAATCGGGGCCGGTTCCCTCATTGTCTTTTCTAGTGTGTCCTGTCCCATAGCTCCAACAATATCCAAACACCTGTGAGTGCATCAATCAGTCCGATACGAATCATCAAGGGCGAGACAGCTGTCTTCCAGCAGCTCTGCGACGAACTGCCTGCCGCCGTCGGGGCGCTCATCGATAATCCTGGCGCACCCATGGCCGGTATCACCCGTCAAAGTGGCACGACGGCTTCTGCCGTGTTTTTCTCGCATCCCCATCGCGTGTATGAGTATGCGTCGGGTCCCCTGCTATACACCCTGGAGTGGTTCAGCCAGACCCTGGAGAAGAACGGCCTGCCTGCCCCGGATGATCATGCACTCAGGGCCGTCGGCTTGTCCGGCGGACGTTGCTGATCGGGTTTGCATTTACTGACCATCAGGAGGCCTCATGAACCCCTTCAAGTCACGCCCAAGCTTGTTGGTGCTGGCTTTGCTGCTGGCGTTTTCCCAGCTGACGTGCGGAGCCGGCCACACCGATGAGGCCTTGAAACACGCCGAGCAGGCGGCCCATTCGGTCGGCGATGCCACCGCCATCCAGGAACATGCCGCTGAAGCGTTGAAGCATATCGATGCCGCCAAGGCTGCCGGAGAACCTGAAAAGGAGAAACTCCAGCACCTGATGCATGGCGAGAAGGATCTCAAGCAGGCCGTGAAAGATGCCAAACACTTCAATACGCCCTCAGCCGGCAGTGAAGCGGGCGATGCGGTGCATCATCTGGAGAAGGCCCGATCCCTACCTCAAGGCGGCAGCCCTCAGAAATAACTGCCGGTCCGCATCAAGCCGACTGTACTCACGAAAATTCATGTTGGGCGCCATCGCCGGGGACATCATCGGGTCGCGTTGGGAATTCAGCCGGATCAAAACCCGGGATTTTCCGCTCTTTCCAGACGGTGCCAGTTTTACGGATGACACGGTGCTGACCTGTGCTGTGGCCGATCACCTCATCAACGGGATAGATATCGTCGAGAGTCTGCGGGACTGGGTGCGGGTGGTGACGATTGACACGACCCGGGTGAGTGGCTACGGCCAGCGATTCATGCGCTGGGCGGCCGCACCGACGTCACAACCGCCCTACGGCAGCTATGGCAATGGCGGGGCTATGCGGGTCTCGCCCTGTGCTTGGCTGTCGCCGGATTTGGAATCGCTGCGCTCCAATACCGTGAATGTGACCGAAGTCACTCATGATCATCCCGAGGGGATCAAGGGCGCACTGGCCACGGCAGAAGCCATCTGGTTTTCCCGCAAGGGCGTTTCGCCGACATGGCTTCGCAGGTACATCGCCGAGTCTTATGGCTACGATATGGACCGATCGGTAGACGACATCCGCGAGGTTCATGTCCGTAACGAGACCAGCCAGAACACCGTTCCCGAGTCCATTATCTGCGCGCTGGAGGCCAACAGTTTCGAAGAGGCGGTACGCAATGCCGTTTCGCTGGGTGGCGATACCGACACCATGGCCTCCATCGCGGGGGCGATTGCCGAGGCGAGCTTTGGCGTGCCGACCGGGATCGAGGTCGAGGTCAGGCGCCGTCTCGATCCGGTGATTCTGGACATGCTCGACATTTTTCTCCAGAGAACCAAACCGTTCTGTGCCTGATGCCGCGGATTGCATGACATCCGTCTGTGTTTTAAAGGAGTTATCGCATGAGCCGCCCAAGTGTGTTTTTGTTTGCGCTGATTGCCACGCTGTTACCCCATGCAACCAGTGCCGTTTGCTCGAAGAATGAACCGGGATATTTGTGGAACTATGTGGGCGATCTGTCGAAGGATCTGCGTATCAAAATGACGCTTGTCTTCAGCGGTTCCGAGCTCAAGGGCCGATATGTCTATGCCTCGCAACTCAAGGACATCGAGCTGAAGGGTCGCATCAGGGAGGGCAGGGAGGTCATTCTCGATGAACTGGATACGGCCGGTCAGGTGACCGGGCAATTCATCGGACAGTTTGTGGAAAAGGATCCCCGGGGCATTTACGGCGATTCCAGGCTGGAGTGCGATGTGATGGTGGGAACCTGGCAGAAACGGGGGTCCCCGCAGAAACGGCCCTTCTATCTGCATGCGGTGGATGCGACAACCGGCAGTCTGTCGCAACGTTACGCGGCAGCGGGTGCCTCCGATAGCCATTTGGTCGAGGAAAATGCCCGGCGATTCTGGGAGGGCGTCAAGCGGGGGGACAAGACGTCGGTCGCGCAGCAGATTCGTTATCCGATCAAGGTCACGATGGGCAAAAGGCTGACCACGTTGCGCTCAGCTGCTGACTTTGAGAAACAGTACGACACGCTCATCACTCATCGCACCCGTGAGGCGATACTCGACGACATTCCCCGATACATGTTCGTGCGCGAAGAAGGCGTCATGCTGGCGAATGGTATCGTCTGGTTTGGCCCGGATGGAAAGGTCATAACCCTGATACCCTTGCCTTGATGCATTGATCGGCCGGGTGAATTTGTTTATTTGCCCCGGTTTCTCTGGTCCAAAGGACACAGGCATTCCCTTCGGTCTTGCTGGATTGCCTGTTGTATGGGGTTTTTCGTGTAGCACACACCTTGCTGTTGGGTTCATGACATTGCTAACCCTTTTGGAGAATCGTCATGAGCTCATCCCCTGCCAGTCAGAAGACCCATAGTCGCCCCGCCGAAGCCCCGCCGAAGCCCGCACGCAGGGTATTAGGCAACCCAGCCTGCAAGCATGGCCGCCAGCACCCGTAAAACATGACATCTGGAATTGGCCGCGGCCTTCCTTCACCTCACCTTCGGATTCTGTCGAACGAACCCGCATCGGCTGAGACAATCCTCACAAATCATTCTGCGTAAGACTTGGCTGACTGCATGTCTGGCCGGTTCTAACTCTTGGCCAGCACCAGCAACTCCGCCTGGCGTTGGGCCAGGAGATCGACATGCAAGTTGTTGGTCAGGAAGGGCAAAATGAACTCGATGCAGTAGCCCATGATCCGTACACGATCTGCATCCGATTCCGCGCTCTGGTGCGAGTCCAGCATGTAATAGACCTCCTGCTGGGTGCTCCCCAGGATTTGCTGAACCTGTTGCAGGCGCTCGAGGCCAATGCCTCGCGTGGACTGCCTGACATGATCATTGGCAAAGGTGCTGCTCATTTATCTTCTCCGGGTGGGGCATGGTTGACGAGTCCATTTACGCGATCTCGCCAACGGAAGCCAAGCGGAAAGACCAATAAACCGCCCGGTTTCCTGGGCGCTGTAGCCATATATGGCAGGAGGGGTCGCCCTGGAAAATGCGGTACGCGAATACTTGCAGGAGTTGGCTGAGGTGCGCATCCGGCTGGATTAATCAGCGATTGACTGCCGCGTGACGAAAACTCGGCTACTCTTGTCAGGCATAGCTCAGATTCATGGGCTTTATGGAGGCGCTATGAAATTATCTCGCTGGGTTGGGTTGCTGATCAGTCTGATGCTGGAACTGTTGCCAGGCGTCACCCCAGCGGCAACCGCCTGTGAATTCACCCAGGGACAGGCTGTGGTTGAAGACGGATCGATCGTCTACAACCAATACGGGCAAGGCCCCACCATTCTGCTGTTACATGGGCTCTTCGCCGACAAGGAGCAATGGCACAAATTGGCCTGCTTGCTGGAGGACGTTGGCTATTCGGTCATTGCCCCCGATCTCCCCGGGTACGGTAAAAGCATCGGTTTTCCCCTGCCGGATTATCAGTTGGAAAACCAGGTCAGGTTGCTGCATCAGTTTCTGGGAGTACTGAATATTCGCCTCTACCATGTGGGCGGAAGTTCCATGGGCGGCACCATTGCGGCGATGATCAGCCGCCAGTACCCCCTTGAAGTCAGAAGCCTCGCCTTCATCGGTTCCCCGCAGGGAATTATCGAGTGGAGCCCAGAACTGCGGGCCGCGATTGTCGAGGGTATCAATCCCTTTATCCCGATCGATGTTGCTCAATTTGATCTGGAGATGAGCCTCCTGTTTGTCACGCCGCCGGTGGTTCCAATCGAGGTCAAAGAAGCTGCCGTGAACGAATACGTCACCCGCAATCGGCACTACCAACAGGTATGGGATATCGATAATCTCTACACCACCCAACTGACCAAGGGGCACTGGGATGGCAAGCCGACCCTGGTCATCTGGGGGCAAAACGACCAGATATTTTCAGTCAAGGGGGCACGTAAGCTGAAGGCACGTATTCCCCGTGCGAAAGTAATTCGCTTACCCGATGCCGGGCACCTGCTGATGATGGAAAACTCCACCGAAGCCGCGCGGTTTTATCTTCGATTTTTAAAGCGACACTGATTTGTCTGGTCGCTGGCGTCCGGACCTGGTGTCAGGTGATTTGATGATACTGACGCCATGACAGAGCACTACGACGGCGCCTTCGAGATAGAGCGCGCCTGGCGCGAGGGGCTGACCCCCGACCCGATCCTGACCGTATCCCAATGGGCCGACCAGCATCGGGTGCTGTCCAGCCTGGCCGCGTCGGAACCCGGGCGCTGGCGTACCCGCAGGACCCCGTATCTCCGGGATATCATGGATTCCCTCTCGCCCTCCTCACCGGTAGAGCGAGTCGTCTTCATGAAAGGCGCACAGGTGGGTGCCAGTTGCTGGATCGGCTACATCATCCACCACGCCCCCGGCCCGATGATGGCGGTGTGGCCGACCGTGGAAATGGCCAAGCGCAACTCCAAGATTCGCATCGACCCCCTAATCGAAGAATCCGAGGTGCTGAACGAACGAATTGCACCGCCCAGAAGCCGCGACTCCGGCAACACCATCCTCGCCAAGGAGTTCCGCGGCGGGGTCCTGGTTATGACTGGTGCCAACTCGGCAGTGGGCCTACGGTCCATGCCGGTCAGATATCTGTTTCTGGATCAAGTCGATGGCTATCCTCCGGATGTGGGAGGCGAGGGCGATGCCATCTCCCTGGCCGAAGCGCGCACCCGCACCTTTGCACGGCGCAAGATCTTCATCGTCTCGACGCCGACCCTGGCTGGCTCCAGTGCCATCGAGCGGGAACACGAAGCCTCGGACCAACGGCGCTATTGTGTGCCGTGTCCGCATTGCCAGCATTCTCAATGGCTCCGGTTCGAGCAACTGCGCTGGGAGAAAAACCAACCCGAGACAGCGGCTTATATCTGTGAGTCCTGCGAGCAGCCGATCCAGGAGCACCACAAAACGGCCATGCTTGAGCAAGGCGAGTGGCGTGCCACCCGTCCGGAGGCCAGCGGCAAGACCGCCGGCTTTCATATCTCATCCCTCTACAGCCCTGTCGGCTGGCGCAGCTGGTCCGCCATTGCCGCGGCTTGGGAGAGTGCCTGCGACAAGCAAACCGGGTCACTGTCCGCCATCAAGACCTTCAAGAACACCGAACTGGGTGAGACCTGGATCGAGGAAGGCGAGGCACCCGATTGGCAACGGCTGATGGAACGCCGGGAAGACTACCGTATCGGCACCATCCCCGAGGGCGGGTTGCTGCTGGTCGGCGGCGCTGACATACAGAAAGACCGCATCGAAGTCTCGATTTGGGCCTTTGGTCGGGGCCTTGAAGCCTGGTTGATCGAGCACCGCATCCTCATGGAAGAAACCACCCGCGAGGACGTCTGGCAGAGGTTCCGCCAGATGATGGCCGAATCCTGGACACACGTCTCCGGCGCACAGATGCCTCTGGAGCGTATCGGCATCGATACCGGCTTTGCCACCCAGGAAACCTATGCCTTTATCCGCTCCCTCAAGGACCCCCGGGTCATGGGCATGAAGGGTCAGGGCCATGGCGCCGCCTTGATCGGCACGCCGACCAAACTTGATGTCAGTCGCCAGGGCAAACGCCTCCGGCGCGGGATCCAGGTGTATCCGGTCGCGGTGGGCATTGCCAAACTGGAGTTCTATAACCACCTCGGAAAACTGCCCGGCGTCGCCGAGGACGGCCTCACTCCGGTCTACCCGCCTGGCTATGTCCATTTACCCAAGATGGACGCTGAATATCTGCAGCAACTCTGTGCCGAACAACTGGTGACCCACCGCGACCGGCGGGGGTATGCCAAACGGGAATGGCAAAAGCTCAGGGATCGCACGGAATTAGTTTGACCCTCATGAGCCAGGCATTGGCGTATTTGTTGTGCGACCAGACACAACCGACCATCCAGTTTTCTCTAGAATTCTCCCGAACCAATGGTCTGCAAGCTGCCAGAAAGGCCTATCCGCCAGTGCTTGCTCTACCCGATCCTAAACGCGGCCCAAACCATCTGTCCTTGTACAGGAGACATCCGGATGGCAATCAGACCAATGGTCGCGTAGATTTTGTGTGTTATGGGAACAACTGTGGCGGTTGCAGGTCACAGAATTTGTGTGTAATTTGTAGCATCACACGAAGTTTAAGCATTAAATTCACAAATCAACCGAATATTATATGGAATAAATCATGAAAAATTTAAAAAACTCAAATAAGTTTATTAATTATCTCGCTCATGGCGAGTAATTTTACGTGGGCATCTGATAACATTACACTAAAATCCAGCGATTTTGTCGGGATAAGCTTCTGGCTGATATCCATGGCTTTAATTGCGGCAACTGCATTTTTCTTTCTGGAAATGCAAAGGGTGCAAGGGAAATGGAAAACCTCCCTAGTGGTGTCCGGTCTGGTCACATTGGTAGCCGCCGTCCACTATTTCTATATGCGTGAAGTCTGGATTCACACAGGTGACACCCCGACAGTCTACAGATATATTGATTGGTTGATAACTGTCCCTCTTCTGATGGTCGAATTCTACCTAATACTGGCTGCCATAACAAAAGTACCTGCCGGTGTTTTTTGGAGGCTGATGGTTGGCACCGTTATAATGTTATTAGGTGGATACTTGGGTGAGGTCGGTCTAATCGGACATGGGATTGGTTTCTTCATTGGCATGGTAGGTTGGGCATACATTCTTTATGAAATCTTCTATGGAGAGGCTGGAAAAATCAACTCAACCCAAGCTCCTGAAGCAGTAAAGAAGGCCTATAGCCTTATGAGGCTGATTGTGACTTTCGGCTGGTCGGTATATCCGATTGGTTATTTTGTAGGTTATCTTGCAGGAATGCCCTCGTCTTCCAGCATGGCAGGTCTAAATATTGTCTACAATCTGGCAGACGTCGTGAACAAGATCGCTTTCGGCGTGATCATATGGACTGCAGCCACCGCGGAGTCTGAAAAGGAAACATGATTAGCTGATTGATGACATGACCCGCATGGGGTGATAAACACCCCATGCGTGCTTATCAATAGGCGGTGGTTTATGAATAATCCAAAAAAAAATCAAGCTAGTAAACCAGACTATCCCAACGAAGCTATCCTTGAATATATTAGACTCGCAACTGAAAAAGGCATTGGCTATGATTCAGAAGGACAACGAATCCCATCTACTTTGGTTTGTCAAGCTGCACTAAAGCATTTGAGAGCGGGCGGGGGGCGAACTCGTTCACTACTATGCTATGAAGTGGCCGAAATGTTGGGATTAAGGCATGATGAGGCAGTCACATTGGGTGCAATGGTGGAGCTGCTTCACAATTCCTCTCTGATTCATGATGACATTCATGACAGAGCCATCACCAGACGAGGCAAACCTAATGTCAGGGCCGTATATGGCGATGACATTGCTATTCTTACTGGTGATTTGATGATCTCCGGTGCATATGGACTTCTTGCTGAAATTTCCAATGTTGAAATCCTACGACGGGTCATTGCGCACGTACATGGAACCGTGCGTGGCGTGATTGATGGTCAGTGCAGGGATATTGAAAGTATTAAAAGAGATAACTCAGTTGATGACTATATCTCTATTGTGGCGGCAAAGTCGGGCGGATTGATAAGACTGGCTATGGAACTGCCGTTTATTGCTACACGGCAAGATCAAGCCGTAATCGATATTGCCGGCCGGGCCGCCGAGTCTTACGCAGTAAGCTATCAGATTTTGGATGACCTTCTGGATATTAATGAAGATTCCGGGAGCGATGATAAGGCTCAGAGCCTCAACATCTACCATCTGCTGGCAGCAGAATTAGGACAGGAATTCGCGAAAAGGCAATCAAGGCAAATTGCGTTGGATCTGCTTACTGAGGTCCAGCATGTCTGCGAACAACTTCCGTGCGGGTCTGGTTACCCCCTGATTCTGCGCTGTGGTGAGCTTGAATCTATCTTTGTCAACGATCTCTGGCAATGACACGTAAAGCGATAGTTGTGGGAGGGGGCTTTGGCGGAATGGCTGCCTCCATTCGGGCCAGAGCTCGGGGTTATGAGGTAATCCTTGTCGACCGAAGCCCTCAATTGGGTGGAAAGGCTGCCGTATATGAAAAAGATGGTTTCCGACATGATGCGGGGCCAACCGTGATCACGGCCCCGTTTCTGTTCGCTGAACTCTTTGAGCTCTTAGGTGAGCGTCTGGAGGATCATGTCAAACTGGTGCCTCTGAATCCTTGGTATCGCTTCTGGTTTCAGGATGGCGAAGTTTTTAACTACGGTGGTACCGTTGAGGACACACTGGCTGAAATCAGGCGGTTTGATGAACGTGACGTCGATGGATATCTCAACCTGCTGAATCGGTCCAAAGAAATTTTTGATGTGGGATTCACCCAACTCGCATCTGAACCCTTCAATGACCTTGGGATGATGGTTAAGCAGATTCCTCAGTTGCTTCAACTGAGGGGCGACAAATCAGTCTGGCAATTCGTCTCTCACCACCTTAAGAATTCTCACCTGAGAAAAGCTTTTTCAATTCAGCCTCTGCTTGTGGGTGGGAACCCCTTTGATACAACCTGTATATACAGTCTGATTCACTATCTTGAGAGGAAATGGGGTATTTTCTTTCCGCTCGGGGGCACGGGTGGGCTTGTGGCAGCGCTGGACGCCTTGATGAGAAGGCATGGCATTGAAATAATGCTTTCACAAGAGATTGAGCGTATACAAATAGAACAGGGCCATGCTAAAGCTGTCGTTCTCCAAAATGGTGAAGAAATCCATGGAGATATCATTGTGGCAAATACGGATGCACCCTATCTCTACACCCGCATGATTGACCCGGGTGCCGTTTCGCTATCAGCCAAGCTTAAAGTGACGATAGCAAAATATTCAATGGGCCTTTTTGTCCTGTATTTTGGGACACGAAAGAAATACGATGAGCTCGCCCACCACACTATCTGGATGGGCCAGAGATACCGATCCTTGTTGGACGATATCTTCAACAAGAAGGTGTTACCCGAAGATTTCTCCCTGTACATCCATAGGCCCACGGCGACCGACCCGAGTTTCGCTCCCGAGGGGTGCGATAGCTTTTATGTCCTCTGCCCTGTGCCAAATCTTAAGGGATCAACTAATTGGGCCGTGGAAGGGCCTCGTCTCAGAGATCGTATCGTCACGGCGCTAAATCAAACCGTGATGCCCGGCTTAAAAGAGGTCATAACGGGAGATTTCTTCAAGACCCCGATTGATTTCAGGGATGATCACCTGAGTTTGCATGGAGCCGCATTTTCAATCGCCCCGCTTTTTTCCCAATCGGCGTGGTTTCGATTTCATAACAAAGCCGAGGGGATTAGTAATCTTTACCTGGTCGGAGCCGGGTGCCATCCCGGTGCCGGATTACCCGGTGTTCTCTGCTCAGCGAAGGTATTTGATGCGTTACTTGAACGGGAGATGTTATGAAAGATCAAGCCGATGCGAATCAGTCTCTGCAAACGGGAAGCCGTACATTCTTCTTTGCTAGTCTCCTCATGAATACGAGCGTGGCTCAAAAAGCAGCCCGACTTTACATGTTCTGTCGTTACGTAGACGATCTTGTTGATATGTCTACCGATCCAATTGCAACCAGTGAATCTGTAGATGCTCTGATCAGAGCCCTCGAAAATGACGAGTCCTACGATGACACTACGGCGGATGTAATAGATCTTTTCAAGCAGTGTGATATACCTCGTTGGATTCTGACTGAACTCCTAAAGGGGGTCCAGTCTGACCTTGACTCGGTCGAAGTGAATACCGAGCAGGAGTTACTGCATTACTGCTTTCGGGTTGCCGGTACGGTTGGTCTCATGATGTGTAACATTATGAATGTTGCAGACAAAGAGGCCCGAAAGCATGCAGTAGATCTGGGTATTGCCATGCAACTCACCAACATCATGCGTGATATTTCAGAGGATGCGCTACTTGGCCGGCGCTATCTCCCCATCAACTGGGCTCCCGGGATATCGAGAGAACAATTGGCATTGCCCAATGGACAGTCTGAAAAACGGTTAGGCGTTGTAGTGGCGCGCCTTCATGCCCTCTCCGAGACTTACTATGAAAGTGGGTTTCTCGGTCTTCCTTACATACCGTTAGGCTCGCGTTACGCCATCTTGGTCGCCGGCCAGACCTATCGTCGTATCGGGCTGTTGATCAAAGAAAGAAACTACAACTATTGGAGTAAAAGAGCGGTAGTTCCGCTGATCTCCAAAATTTGGATCGCGGCTCAATGCCTGGTTTCTGCCCATCTCACATCTAGGTTCTGGACTCCCCCCCCATGAACATGAAAAGAGACTCCATACCGCTATCGACATCTATCCGATTTCCCCCGTCGACAGCTAACGCTTATGATCTGGTGATTCTGGGAGCAGGTTGCGCCGGTCTTTCGCTTGCCTTGAACCTTGCCCTTAATAACGAACATACGGGGCGAACGCTGCTGGTAGATCGCAGGGAGTGCTACACACGGGACAGAACCTGGTGTTTTTTTTCTCCCGATGATAGGGCGCTCGTTCCTCGAGAGCTTATCTCCTCGCAATGGACATCTGGAGTCATCCGTACAGGCAATAATTCCGTTCGTATGGACTTTGGTGAAAAACCCTATGTTCTTGTCGACGCATACGACTTCTATGCTTATGCGTTTCGCATACTGGAAAACGACCAGCGATTTTCATTCGCCTTGGGTCGATCAGTAGACGATCAGGATATCCTGGTGGATGCGGATACAAGCTTTGTAAAAATAGATGGCCAACTTTATCGAACAGGAATGCTTGTCGATACCCGAAACGATAGGCTAGTTGGACAAACAAAACCTACGCTTTGGCAGGTCTTTACCGGAATGGAGATCATGACGGATCGATCCACCTTTGACCCGGAAGCTGCGGTCCTTATGGATTTCGTTAAGCATGATGATCACCCTATCAGCTTCCTATACGTTCTTCCGACTAGTGAAACTCAGGCACTCGTGGAGTACACAGTCTTTTCGACATCCCTCATTGATCCTGATTCTCTTAAGCCCAATCTAGTTGAGTCAATTACTAGCAGATTAGGGGTGGGACGCTATGACGTCATCAGAGTAGAGCAGGGAGCGATTCCAATGGGTATGATTTGGGCGAAGTCAAACGCCAAAAACAGGATCAGCTCCGGACTGATAGCCGGCGCGGCCAGACCGAGCACGGGCTATGCGTTTTTGAGAATTCAACGTTGGGCAAAAGCCTGCTCTGAATGGCTCCTTGAGCATCAACGATTGGTCAGCATGAAAGATGATCCACTGTTGACAAAAGTGATGGACAAACTTTTTCTCAAGGTTTTAAGTGGCAATTCGATGTCGGCTGAAACACTCTTTCTTGAGCTGTTCAAGAACACGCCAACCCCATCTCTCATCCGTTTTCTGAATGATGAGGGAGGTATTAGAGACCATTTGCGCGTGATCTCATCCCTACCAAAGTCACGTTTCGTGGGCGCACTTCTGAGATAGTGTGCCGAGATGAAGCCGTTTACCGCAGGAGTAAATACCAGTGCAATCTATGCTCTGACGTTTGGCCTGGTACTCGCCTATCAATCACTGGTTTTTGATTTACATGCGATTCCGCTCTGGCCCATTGCTCTATTTGTTCTTATATTTGGTGTGCCTCATGGTGCTGCAGACACCTTGATATTCAAAAATATACACTCTAATGCGGCATCTCGGGAATGGCTGGTTTTTGGTGTGTGCTATATAATTGCTGTTATCGCAATCATCGCGCTTTGGCTGCTAAGTCCATTACTGTTTGTCTGCTATCTCCTGATTGTTTCAGCGATTCACTTTGGGGATGACTTGAATGGAGAGCCTGAATTATTCTGGCTTGCTAAAGGCTATGGGTTCTCCGTTGTACTCTGCCCCTCGTTACTTTGGAAATCTCAAGTAGAAGATTTATTCGTCCCTCTTGTTGGTCTACCCTCTGCAATCGAACTGGCTATTTTCATGCACTTTGCATGCCTTATTGCGCTTCCCACACTCGGGTTACTGATCTATGTTAACAGAAACGTCTTAAGCATCACAAGAGTCGAGACCATATTTTGGGCAACACTCACATTGATACTTTTGAAGCCGATTTTTGGATTTGCTCTTTATTTCTGCTACTGGCATAGTCGGCTTCATATATTACGATTGATTCGCCTAAGATATATTGACAGCAGCATCGTATCGATGACGCTAATTATAGCACCCATGATTATCACACTAATATGTGTATTATATGTAGTCTATTTTTTAGGGCACCTTAATGACTCCAGCGTGGCAAGGGTTTTATTTGTGGGATTGGGTGGATTAACCCTTCCTCACCTATATTTTATTGCAGCCTTGAATAAACCTCATTAGAGCCCAATTTGTGAGCAAAACACTCCGGCCTGAAATATCACCAAGATGTGTCGCGGGCTTGCTGTATTTGAGCAGGCCTATTGCTGTTCCGCTAAGGAAATCCCTCAACAAATGAATAGAAAAACAGTACGTTTTGCGGCCACTTTGCTTTGCGGCGTGATGTTCACTTCTGCTTTTGGTGCACCTCAAGCCGGAGCTCCCAAGTTTCTTAGCGCTTTCTGGGGGCTTGATGAGGGAATGCCACAACAGATTTGTCCTGCGGCAACCCAGCTGGATGGGATGCCGGTAACATTTTCATGGCTGATTGACTCGAATTCAATCGAGCCTTCCGACTTTAGCATTTTGCGCAGTGATGGCACAGAAACCACGCCGACTTGCGCAACACTGGTGCCTGCAAATGAGCCGAATGAGACCCAAACAATTTTGTTGATTGGTGATGTTGGAGATTCGGCAGCAGGCGTTATTCCAAGGAATGTTCGCCTAGTCGGAAAACTTGTAGGGCAAGCGCCTGACGCTGCTCAAGGCATGCGTTTCGGTCATCTAAAATCTCCTCATGTAAGGAGCTTAGGCTATGGCCCATACATTGTCGATGCTTGGATCTTAACGCCCCAGATGTTGGCGAATGATGCTAACCAGTGCGCCGTAGGGTCTACCTTTCTTCGTGTGGTGTGGTCTGGAGGAATCACCGACTATCCCACAGCAAATGAAGTCGGGGATGATGTGACTGCGGCTTACCGTGTGGTGTACTCGGTAAAAGGTGCCCAGCCTTTATCAACCGCTCCTTTGGCCCTGGGGGATCTTAATGACGGAGACAACATGCATGATCTATGTCTTCCAGAACTTCCGAAAAACGCTAAGCTTCGGTCTGTTGGGCTTCCAGAAAATCTGGTGCAAGACCCAAATGGAGACCCTAACCGTCGACAAAACTTTAAACTTAAGGGGATCAAGGTCCGTTAATTGGTTCAGCGGGATGGCTACTTCGAAAAGGGGGGGACGCTAAAGCCGCTTGTCCGACAGCATTGAAGAGGAAGGCGGCGAATCTGAGTAAGAAGGGGACGCAGGATTTTGATTGTGTCGCCGATTTTGGCGGAACCTGGGATGGGTTCATCGAAATTGACGGTCCAAAATTGGCGACACAAGCATTTAAGTGGACTTTCTAGGGCCTGTTAACACTTATTAAAGAAGCCATGAATATCAATATGTTGCAGAAGGCCTTGCTTAGGCTAGGAACTGCCTGAGCGATTGATATGCATAAATTTCATTTTTATAGTGTTAACAGGCCCTAGCTACTTCCGAACAATTCGTTAACCTTGGCAGCCATGATGAAGTCGTTCTCATGGAGGATATTGGGCGGCCGCTTC
This sequence comes from Methylococcaceae bacterium, assembly GCA_044237765.1. Taxonomy (GTDB): domain Bacteria; phylum Pseudomonadota; class Gammaproteobacteria; order Methylococcales; family Methylococcaceae; genus UBA6136. The sequence goes on from JBIIEQ010000018.1 coordinate 22,537, forward strand.
GCGGAGAGGGTGGGAGGATTCGGGCGAGAGAGTCACCGGTGAAAACCAGGGAGTCTTGTTGACGGTGTAGGGCAGATGCTTCTGTGTTAAGCGCGGTAAATCAACAAAAACAGAGCACCAGTGCTTGGCGAATCATTTCAATTTCCGCGAATCTTAATCACCACATCCTCGGAATTATGATGGAGAAATGATGAACGGCTACAAAGCGGATGAACTGGATGCCTACCGGCTAAAGAAGGCTGAAACTGATCGAGAGCGGGTGCAGGTGATGGAGGAAGCTGTCGCCAAGGCCGTCGAGAAAGCTCAGATGAATTATCTGCTGATCTGCCTGATGGTGGCCGTGTCGATGGTGGTATTGCTGCAGTCCCTGGCCATGATGGATCTCAATCCGATGCCTGTGGCTTCTTTCAAATGGTGCATTCTGGTCGCGACAATCCTGATTGTCCTGCCCTGGCAGTTGCGACGAATCAAGGTGCTCGCATGAGCAGTCGGCTTTGCCTGAGCTGGCATGAATCCATGACAGGGTTTACAGCCGCGGGTTCTGTCATGATTCGAGTCATCGTGCTGCTTAGCCTAGGGTTCACGCCGTCCTGGGCATCGGCTGAAGCCTACCGGGGTTTGCCGCTCCCGACCAACCTGATCGCTTTCGACGACCCGGCGGGACAGGCGATGTTGCTGCGGAGTGGCTACAAGTATGACTTCTGGACACTGAATCGCTGGTTCATCTCCCAGGAAGCCCCTGCCTACTGTGGCATCGCGGCCAGTGTCATGGTGCTGAATGCCCTCGGAATCCCGGCGCCGCCGGCTGCTGACCCCAAGTATCCGGCGCTGTTCACTCAACAGAACTTCTTTACCGACCGAGTCGCCCGGGTGCTTCCGCCCGAGCAGGTCAGTCGTCGGGGTGTGACGCTTGAGGGGCTCGCGGCGGCATTGAAGACCTTTCCCCTCGATGTCAGGGAGACTCATGCACGCCCCGGCGGGCTTTACGCTTTCATCAGCCAAGCCAAGCGTGTGCTGCAGGCCGGTCATGGTTATCTGATTGTCAACTATCTTCGGAGCGCCCTGGGTCAGCAGACCTATGGGCATTTCTCACCCGTGGCGGCTTACGACGAGATGCGTGATCGGTTTTTAATCCTTGATGTGGCCCGCTACAAATATCCGCCGGTCTGGGTTCGGTCGGAAGAGTTGTATGCCGCCATGCAAGCTTATGATCGGGACGCGAAAGCGCCACGGGGCTACCTGGTCTTAGCCGAGCGAGGCAAGAGAGGGTAGGGGATTCCGAGGCTTTCTATTTGCTTTGAGTGACTTGTCACGGGTCCCAAGGAGTCGGCAAGGATGATGCGGTATGAAAAAAGCCGACAAAGATGATGAATAGGCCTCAGTTTTTGCCAAGTTTCGGCGAGGCACTTCTGGTGATCGATGTGCAGAACGATTTTCTGCCCGCTGGTGCCCTGGCCGTTCCTCGAGGAGATGCCATCGTAAACACTCTGAATCGTTGGATGGTGTCTTTTGCCGAAGCCGGGCTTCCCATTTATGCGACGCGGGATTGTCATCCGCCCGATCATTGTTCCTTCCAGCAGCAGAACGGTCCCTGGCCGAGCCATTGCGTCAAGGGCTCCTGGGGCGCCGATTTTCCCGAGACATTGAAAATGCCTTCCACCATCCGGATCGTGGATAAACCCGATTGCCGGGATAAGGAGACCTACTCGGCATTCAGTGGCACCCCACTGGATGAGGCGCTCCGATCCGAAGGGATAGATCATCTTTGGGTCGGCGGATTGGCGACGGAATACTGCGTCTTGAACACGGTGCTGGATGCCTTGCAGTTGAGTTACCGGGTTACGCTGTTAAGCGAAGCCATTCGTGCCGTCGATGTCCGGTCCTCGGATGGCGAGAATGCCATTCAGCTGATGGTCAGCCAAGGTGTCATTTTGAGGTGACTTGCCCGTCGGGATAAACGCAGAAATTCCCAAAGCTTCTCCGGTATCATCCGGCTATTTCAAACCTATTAACAAGGCAGGTAATTCCAACCATGGATCTGATTGAACGAATGAATTGGCGCTATGCCGCCAAGAAGATGGACCCTACAAAAAAGGTACCGGAAGAAAAGGTCAACCGAATCCTTGAGGCCGCACGCCTCGCGCCGACCTCCAGCGGATTACAACCCTACGAGATATTGGTCGTGACCAATTCTGAGTTGCGCGAGCGTATCAAGCCGGTCTCCTGGAATCAGGGTCAGGTCACCGATTGCTCCCATTTGCTGGTTTTTGCGGCCTGGGACGATTACATACCCGAGCGCATCAACATGATGTTCGACCTCACCAATACCGTGCGCGGGTTCAAGAATGATGGGTGGGAGAATTATCGTCAGCAAATTCTGGCGGGCTATCCTCCCCGCGGTCCTGAAGTCAATCATCAGCATGCCGCGCGACAGGCCTATATGGGCCTCATGGCAGCCATGATGGCGGCGGCGTTCGAGGAAGTCGATTGCACTCCCATGGAGGGCTTCGATCCCCCGGCAGTCGACGAAATTCTGAAACTTAGTGAGCGGAGTCTGCGTAGTGTCGTCATGTTGCCCCTAGGCTACCGTGAGACGGACAAGGACTGGCTGGTCAACTTGAAGAAGGTTCGCCGTCCAATGGCGCAGTTTGTCACGCGGATTGACTGACGCTTCTGAACCAGGGCTGCTGCACAAATTGTCGGCGGCGAACGAACCCATGAAGGAGAGCACATGATCACCATCACCACGACACCTTCGATCGAAGGCAAGAAAATCACCCGGTACTGCGGCATCGTCTGCGGTGAAGCCATTCTTGGTGCCAATCTGTTCAAGGATATTTTTGCCGGCATCCGAGATCTGGTCGGTGGCCGCTCCCAAACCTATGAGAGGGAACTGCAGCGTGCCCGGGATATTGCACTGAGGGAATTGGAGGAGCGTGCGCTGGAATTGGGCGCGACTGCGGTCATCGGCGTAGATATCGACTACGAAGTGCTTGGCCAAAGCAATGGCATGCTGATGGTTTCCGCCAGCGGCACCGCCGTTGTGGTCGAATGAATGGCATCCCTGCGGCCAACTCAATTCCGTTTTAGCAACCGACTTCACCCTGGGGCAACAAAATGAACATCAAAACTCTGCACAGATTGCTGACTATTTCCTCAATGATCGTCATCTTCAACAGCGCTTCCGTTATGGCGGAACTCTCCGTTGGCGGAGTCGAGGCTTTTGAGGGTGGGACGGGTTTCCATAATTGGATGGAGCGTATGGTCGAGGACACCGAGCGTCGCCATGAAAGCTATGGTGATGTGATTCTTCGTTATGCCGATGAACTGCGGTTAACGGATGAACAGATGGGCAAGATTTATCGTATTCATCAGGCCAACCAGCACCGTATCAGGGGTATCAGCCAGAAGGTGAACGACGCGACTGCATGGGCGCATGAGATATTTCTGGATCCGTCCAAGGATGAGAGCGCCATTCGCCAGGCAGCGAAGGCCCACTCCGCCGCTTTCGATGAACTACTTGATACCGCCCTCAGGACACGCAAAGAAATCAACGCCGTTTTGAACGACGATCAATTGGCCAAGCTGCCCGCGCTGAAAGCAGCACCAAAATAAACTGTTGTTATGCGCGATGTGATGCCTTGAACCGAGGCCGGGCTTGATTTGGGTCAATGCCGTTAAAAGCCCAGGTCGCGCCATTCTGGGTCACCATGACACTGTCGTTCAACGCCTTGGCCAGTTTTGCCTCATCCCCGGCCGCACAAATCGGGTCCGTCATCACTAAGGCGTTTCGACCCACCAGCCTCAATCCATTGATGCCTTCTGCCTGAAACAGCGGGTGTTCCGAGGCCAGCGCGGCATGGGAGATCGGGCCACCAAAACGGCGAACCCGCTTGAGGTCAGTGCAACCTTGTACCTCATGGCAGGGAGGCGAGTGGGAGTTGGAGGATTCAACCGTCAATTGACGCCCTTTCTCCTTTCTGCCGGTACATAACGGTGGCACCCGCGATGAAGGTAAGCACGCAGATTCCCAGGTAGACCATCATGGGTTCAAGCCCACCCCACTCGGCTTGAGAAGGCAAATATCCCGCGCTATTAAATCGAATGGCAAAGGTACCGATCAGGGCGACGATCGGAATCACGGCGAGCATGATCATGGCCAGTCCCCGGGCAAAAATCCCCATCAGGATCAGCATGATCCCCGTCTCGAAATTAGAAATCCCAAAAGCGCCGAGCAATCGAAGCTGATCGCTGGCCGTGCTCCCGGATAAATCCAATACGGCGATATGGGTTGCGGAGTAATGCAACAGGATCGTGTGCATGAATCCTCGAACGAGATCGTAACTACCCAGAAAGATGGATACGATCGAAATGAAGGCTGGAATGCGGGTATTCATGGGGTCTTTTCTCATGCTTGCGGGGATGCTGTCCGATTTGATGAGGTCATTTGCTTGCAAGCGCGGGGCCTCCTTGTTCTGCGCGCCTGATGACCCAACAATGCGTCAACTACATGGCCACTTTCCGGTTCTGAAATGACTGAATCTCTCCATCTCGTTTGTCCTTCATGCAACGCTGTTAATCGGCTATCTTCAACCAGACTGGCAGAGCATCCCGCTTGCGGGAAGTGCCACCAGCCCCTTTTCAAAGGGCATCCGTTGGAATTGGACAGCGGCAATTTTGCCCGGCATCTCCAGCGCAACGAGATTCCGTTGCTGGTTGATTTCTGGGCGCCGTGGTGCGGTCCCTGCAAAATGATGGCGCCCCAGTTTGCCCGAGCCGCCGGTAGCCTGGAGCCGCGGTTTCGACTGGCCAAGGTCAATACGGAAGCGGAGCCCGAGTTCGGCAGTCAATTCGGTATCCGCAGTATCCCAACCCTGGTTTTATTCCGCGCGGGCCGGGAAGTTGCCCGGCAATCCGGCGCGATGGGCGCGCAGGACATCGTCCGCTGGGCCGAGAGCCAAGCCTGATGGAGTATGCCGGATTCTGCATCAGATTATGGGCCACGGTCATTGACACCCTGTTGTTTACTCTGTGGTCAATCCCGCTCATGTACGCCATATATGGTGACTCACTGGTCACCCAGCCCAAGTGGGTCAAGGGTCCTGCCGATGTCGTCATCAACTGGATAGTGCCTGCGGTGGCCGTCATTCTGTTGTGCTGCAACAAGCAAGCCACTCTCGGCAATATGGCCATCCGGGCCAGAGTCGTCGACGAGAACGCCGGTGGTGTCCCAACCACTCGGCAGGAAATTATCCGCTACTTTGGCTTTCTGCTTTCCCTGTTCCCACTGGGCCTGGGCTATCTGTGGATTGCACTTGACCTGCGCAAGCAGGGATTTCACGACAAACTGGCGGGCAACGTCGTTGTGAGAGTCGCCAAATAATCACCATAAGTTGGATTTGTTCGGCAGGACTAATCCCTGGGAAGTTTGTTCCGGGAATCCGCGGCGAGAATGGACATCATGGTATCGGCGCTGCGCAATCATACAAGGGCTTGGGACTCCTGGTTCTCGGTTAAACTGGCTTCCCAACCATGCTCATTCCGTCTATGCATGAGTCCTATCGCTTTTTACGAACGCAGATCAATGGAGTCGGCATGATCAATACAAAAAGTTCTTTTTCTCTGGCCGCCGTTCTATCGGCGCTGATCATCACGGGCTGTCAGTTCCAGAAGCCGGATTATGTGACCATGATCTCGCCGAGCGAGCTGAACAGTCTGATACAGCAGCAGGATATTTTCCTGCTAGACGTTCATACGCCCCAACAGCGGCATATCAAGGGAACGGATGCCTTCATTCCCTATGACCAAGTCGAGAAGTACACGGACCGCTTGCCGCAAGACAAGGCCACACCCATTTACGTCTACTGCGAAGGGGGCCCCATGGGGAACGCGGCGGCTAAATCCCTGCATCAAATGGGCTATGCCCACCTGACCAATCTGGAAGGCGGGGCGGCTGCCTGGCGGGCGGCGGGGTTTGAGTTGGAATAATTTCGGCTCGGGCAGATTCGTAGCGGGGTGATCCGCAATCGGCAACCGATCAGTCGCTCAGCAACAGGACCCGCCATCGCCGCATTCGACCCATTGACGCCCCCCCTTGGTCTCGGCAACGGGGCGACGGGAACCGGGCGGTGCACACCACGCCCTGGGTTCGGTCAGCACTTGCGGCTCAATACCGATGAAATCCGACCTGAACGGGCCTTGTGTGAGAAAGCGGAAAGTGCGCTCGCAGACGGCCATGCGTTCGCTTCGGGGAAAGACGTGTCCCTCGTCGTCACGGATTTCGGCATAGGGTCCCCGGTAAATGACGGCGTGGCCGCGATCAAGGCATTCCCGCCCATCGCCCTTTACAGCCAGTAATGTGACCGCGCGAAATTCGATGCCCTCAATGATGCGCCATGGAGTTTCGCTCCACTTGTCCAGCCGTACAGCGGCAAAACCCGCTTCGGCAAAGGCCTGGACAAACTCCAATTCCTGGAATGCGCCGGACAGGCAACCGCTCCAGAGCTCGGGGTCCTGTTTCAGGTGAGCAGGCACGGGTTCGTCGGCGACGATGTCGGCTATGGCGGCGCGTCCACCGGGTTTCAGGACGCGGAAGATTTCCTGAACCAGTGTCTGCTTGTCGCGGTCGTCAACCAGGTTGAGGACACAGTTGGAAATCACAAGGTCGACTGACTGGTCGGCGATCAGCGGTCGCTCACGCCTTTGCAGGGCCTGCCAGTTGCGCAGATCGGCGAGTGAAGCGGCATCCGTAACCGGATGCGCAGATAGAAAGTCGTTCATGGCCGACACATCCAGCGCCAGGTCCTGGATGTGGCCTTTGAGGAAACGGACCCGGTCGCCGCCGATCCTGTTCGCCATGTCGGCCTGATATTTCCGGGCCAGCGACAGCATGTCATCGTTCATGTCCACGCCGATGACGCGGCCTTCCGGGCCGACCAGTTGGGCCGCCATGTAACAGATCTTGCCGCCGCCCGAACCCAGATCGAGAACGGTATCGCCGGGTCTGACGTAGCGCGAGGGATCGCCGCAGCCGTAGTCCTTGTCGATGATTTCCTGAGGCAGCATGTCCAGCAGCGTCCGGTCGTAATCCACCGGGCAACACAAAGCTTCCTCACGTTCCTGTGCGCCTGCCGAATAGCGCTCTCTGACCGTTTGTTCGACCTGCATGGGTTGGATCTCCTGAATGGGGAACGGTTTATGCGTGATTCTTCGCCGCCAATGCTCCACCGCAACCACTGCCGTGCCCTGCGGTGCAACCGTAGCAATGATCAGCCGTGGCGATGGGCATGGCCTGCAGCGTTTGAGGGTCCAGGCTGGCAAGGAGCGGCACCGTCCGCTGTCCTCCTTGCGGGAGTCCCAGCATCTGGTTGAAGTCGCAGTCATAGACATGGCCGGTCCAGTCCACGCTGAGAAGTTTCCGGCACATCACATGTGTGAGATTTTCATCGCGGTGGGCGCTGCGCAAGCGCTCGAGATAAGCATAAAATTCCCCCCGGGAAATCAGCGTGCTGCCAAACCGCTGTATCGGCATGTTGGTGAGAGCGAACAGGCGGTTGAAGACGATGCCATATCGCGTCAGCAATTCTTCCCGGTACGCCCCTTCGAGCGCTTCCTGTGCCGGCGGTAGATCGGGTCCCTGGGGGTTGTAGACCAGGTTGAGGAACAACCCGGAACTGGCCACGCCATAGCCCAGGGCATTGAGTTTGCGGAGTGAGCGAAGGCTGGTCTCGAAGACGCCATCACCACGCTGTCGATCGACATTTCCCTCGAAATAGCAGGGCAGGGAGGCGACAATTTCCACGCCCTGCTCGGCCATGAAATCGGCCAGGTCCTCATTTCCGGGTTCCATCAGGATGGTCAGATTGCAGCGATCCATGACCTTGATGCCCAGCGATCTCGCCGAGGTCACAAGATAGCGGAAATGCGGGTTCATCTCCGGTGCGCCGCCGGTCAGGTCGAGGGTAGAGATGGCGGCCCGTTGCATAAACGTCAGCACGGTTTCCACGGTGTCCAGATCCATTATTTCTCGGCGATGCGGTCCGGCATTAACATGGCAGTGCAGGCAGGACTGGTTGCACAGGTAGCCGAGATTGACCTGCAGGGTTTCCAGTCGATCCCGTGTAATCGGGGGGAAATCCGTAGGCTGCAGCAGGGGAAGGCAAGCGTGCATGATCAGTTCCAATGGTTTACGCCGGGGTGCCAGTGAGTTGGCATTGTCGCGTAATCGCGAGCGAATACGGGCCTCATTTCCGCGATCTCCCTCTCAATCTGAGTCTCTCCGCCCATTTGCGTGCCAGCAAGGGGAATACGCCCAGCAAAGCGAATGAGAGCAGCAGCGGAGGTGAGAGAATGCCGGACAGGGACTCGATCCGAGCCAGCTGAGTGCCTGCGTTGACATAAACCATTGTGCCGGCCAGCATGCCGAGCTGACTGACCCAGTAGAAGGTTCGGACCGGCAGTGTCGTCAGTCCCATGACCAGATTGATGACAAAGAACGGAAAAAGCGGGACCAGTCGCAAGGTGAATAGATAAAAAGGCCCGTCCCTGGCCATGCCGGCGTCCAAGGTCTGCAGACGTTCACCCCATCGATGCATGACCTCATCGCGAAACAGGAAACGGGCGGCAAGAAAGGCCAGGGTAGCGCCAAACGTTGAGGCAAAGGAAACCAGTACCGTCCCCCAAAACGTGCCGAATATGGCTCCACCTGCCAGCGCCATCACGGTGGCTCCCGGCAGCGAGAGACCGGTTACCACAACATAAGTCAGGCTGAAGAGGGCAGCGGTACCGATGGCGTGTTCAGCATGGTAGGCATCGATGGCGGCTTGTTGAGACTTGAGCCATTCAAGGCTGAGCAATCGCTGCACATCGAATGAAAAAAAGGCGGCAGCCAGGACCAGGATGAGAAAGACGAGCCATAAGCGGTAGGGGTTCATGTCGGATAGTCTAAATTGTTCAACCAGCGCCGGCATGCATGATGACCTCATGATGACCAGGCGCATTGCCATCATCATCCCCACTTTCAACGAGGCAGAGGGTATTCGCGGCCTTTTGGAATCACTGCAATCCTGGAGACGGCAAAGCGCCGAGGTCATCGTTGTCGATGGAGGGAGTGTGGACGGTACGCCGGAGCTGTCGGCAGCGCTGGTCGACCAGATTGTTGTCGCGCCGCTCGGTCGAGCTTGCCAAATGAACGCCGGTGCCCGGGTCGCCAAGGCCGACATTCTCTGGTTTCTGCACGCCGATACGCGGTTACCGAACAGGTCGATGTTTGATCTGCTTGAGGGCTTGCATGAGACCGGCAGGGTGTGGGGGCGATTTGATGTGGAGATCACCGGGCGACACTGGATGCTGGGCGTCGTGGCGTTCTGCATGAACCTCCGCTCGCGTTGGACCGGCATCGCTACCGGCGATCAGGCGATCTTTGTGCGACGGGAAGCATTCTGTTCGGTGGGTGGTTTTCCCGATCAGCCGCTGATGGAGGATATAGAATTATCGAGCCGTCTGTGTCGGCTTGGCCGACCTCTATCTCTTCGTGCGCGGGTCGCGACGTCTGGCCGCCGCTGGGAGCGTCATGGTGTCTGGCGAACCATCGCCCTGATGTGGTGGCTTCGCTGGCAATATTGGCGTGGCGTCCCGTCTGAATTGCTGGCGAATCATTATCGGTAAGCGGATTGGCTGGCGGGGGGTGTCGCTGGTCTCAAGCTTGTGGGCTGGAGCCAGAGTACTCAGGTTCAGGGGGCAACGCCCAGAGCGGTGTTGAACTTGGCGGACATGTTCTGGTGTGCAATGACGGCGGCCAGGGAGATGATGGCGTCATCGCTGTAATGCTGCTTGAGGGTGCTCATCAGTTCGTCATCCACCTTGTGTCCCGTGATGGTGATGGCCTCGGCAAAGCGCAGCGCCATCCTCTCCGCATCATCGTAGTAAGGCGACTCGGCGAACTCGGGCAAGGCGAGAAGTTTGTCCTGGCTCACACCTGATTCCAGCGCATGGCTCCCATTCAGGTTGATGCAGAAGCTGCAGCCGTCCAGCTGGGAGATACGGGTGCGAATCAGGGCCTGGAGTTGCGGGTTCAGTGGTGAGCTTTTCTGCTCTAGGGTCCGCCACATCCACAGGAAGCCGAGAAAGGTGCTGGGAATTCGGCTCCACAGCTGAACGGCCTCCGACAGTCGGCCGGTCTTGCGGCTAAGCAGCCAGAGTACGGGGCGTATGTACCAGGCATAAGCCGATCGGTTAGGGTTTTCGAGGAAGCTCATGGTGAAAGACTCGCTGTGGTCAGTGCTTGCCAAAGTTCAGGGTGATTTCGCGCCAGGTGTTCGCAATCAGCGGGGTAATCCAGGTCGGGCAGTGGATCCATCAGGTCGTATTTCCAGTCAAGGGCGGTCAATCGGGCTAGTGTCTCGGTCAGGACCCGCTCGGTTCCCCAGGCTATATTCTCGAAGAGCATCGGGTCCATGCGGGTGAGGCCGAGCAGCACATAACCCCCATCTTCGGCCGGTATCAGAACTGCATCGTACCCCTGATGCAAGGTCTGCGAGGCGCGCTGAAGATGTTGTGGCGTCAATAAGGGACAATCGGTGCCAACTATCAGAACGGACTGGCCTGGCACCAATGACTTGCAGGCTGCATTCGCCATTTTCAGTCCCAGATCACCATCACATTGCGAGTAGACGGAAATGGGCTGTTCAGCCGCCAGCCAGCTGAAGAATGGAAAATCAGCGTGGGGCGCACACCAGAGTTCTACGGGACCGATTTCGGCGTTTAGTGATGTGTCTATGGTCCGGCAGGTCAGCTTTGCCTGCAGCTGTGCAGCCCCTTCCGAACCCAGCAGGGAAATCAGCCGCGTCTTGGCCTGACCGGGTTGCGGTGCTTTGGCTAACACCAAAATACGGGCGTTATGCCGGGTCGGGCCAAGCTTGGTCATGTTGATGAACCCGGAGGCGAAACCGTACTGGCTTCAGTGAGCCTGATTTGTTGATCAGAACAAGTGCAGCGAAGACGCAAACGTTCCAATTCTTCGAAAGGACAAAGGAATCAATATGGGTCTCGTCGTCGAAAGAGACTGCAACCTAAAGACGGACGCGGCGAACATGTTCAAGATGCAGATCCGTGCAGGTTCCGTCTCGAAGGCTCAGTACAGGCCAGCCTTCTTGAGTGGCGTGTTGCCGAAGAATGTCGTCGGGGTCGACCGCGACGGGATGCCGGACACGACCCAGCAGGGGCAGATCGTTGTGTGAGTCGCTGTAGAACCAGCTGCCTTCCAGAGATCGCTCGTGCTGATTCAGCCACTCATCCAGTCGCGTGACCTTGCCTTCCTGAAAACAGGGTATTCCCTCGTATTGGCCGGTGTAACGACCGTCCTTGAATTCGGGCGTGGTGGCGATGAGATGCTCGATGCCATAAAGCCCGGCGATGGGTTCAGTGACAAATCGGTTGGTGGCCGTAATGATCATCAGGGTATCGCCGATGGATCGATGTTCTTCGATCAGTCGGCGGGCAGCTGGGAGCAGGATGGGTTCGATTTTCGTTCTGACGAACTCGGACCGCCATGCGAAAAGTTGCTCGGGATCATGCTGGGCCAGGGGTTGCAGGGCAAAGTTGAGGAATTCCCGGATGTCGAGTTGCCCCTGTTTGTAATCCTCATAGAACCGGGCATTGGCTGTTTCGTATTCGTCTCGATTGACAATGCCTTGATCGACCAGGTACTGACCCCACAGATAGTCACTGTCGCCGGCAATTAGGGTGTTATCGAGGTCAAAGATTGCCAGAGTCACGAGTTTCCTTTAAATTCGGTAGTCAATTGGAACAAGCCGGAGGGAGCGCAAAAGCCCCTGATTCTTGAAAGTGAAAAAGCCGCCCATGGCGAGCGATGCGCTAATTCAAGGCTGCCGGATTATACACTCGACAACCCAGCAGAGTCCCTGCCTAAACATGATAGATCGCGATGGATATCGCCTGAATGTCGGGATCGTTCTTTTGAACGATGAGCGGCGTGTATTCTGGGCACGGCGATTGGGTATGCGTTCCTGGCAGTTCCCCCAGGGCGGGATTAAGCGCAACGAGGCACCGGAAGCGGCTATGTACCGTGAGCTCTACGAGGAAGTGGGGCTAAGGGTGAAGGACGTTGAGCTGATCGCGCGCACCAGTCAATGGCTGCACTATAACTTGCCCGAGCGATACATTCGCCGGCGGTCCTACCCCCTCTGCATTGGCCAGAAGCAGCTCTGGTTCATGCTCAAGCTCATTTCTCCGGAGTCTCGCATTCGTCTGGATTGCTCCGGCAAGCCCGAGTTTGACACCTGGACCTGGGTTGACTACTGGCATCCTGTCGAAGATGTCGTCTACTTCAAGCGGGATGTCTATCAGCGGGCGCTGACTGAACTGAGCGATCATCTGGGCACCCCTGCACAAGCTTCCCGGCAAGACGAGCCGGCATTGGTCGAAAGCCAACCCTAAGCGAATCCCTTAATCGAGAGATGGTTCTCTCACACCTGATCAATAGCCACCCGACTCCACATCCAGGCCCGAAGGGATGTTATTCAGGCGTTTCACCTGAGTAGTGATGTGTCCGTCGGGGTGTAACTCGATCCAGCGGTAGCCGGGTGGGAGCGCGTCCAGAGCGAACTGAGCCTGGCCGGGTTTGAACTGGAAACAGGTTGAAGGCGTTCCCAGAATGCGAAGTCCCCGATATTCGGACTCCAGTGTCTGGTGTATGTGCCCAAAAACGACGCCGCGAGCTTGGGAATGTCTGTCCAGCAAATCGAAAAATGCGTCGGCATTTTCCAGTTGCATGGTATCCATCCAGGCGCTGCCACTGGCGACTGGATGGTGGTGCAGCGCGACCAGGGCGAAATGGTCGGGATATTCCACCAGGTATTGTTCTAGTAGAGCCAACTGGTCGTCTGCCAGTTTTCCATAGGGCGAATGCCGGATGGTGCTGTCCAGGCAGATGATCTGCCATCCCTTCATCAGGATATGACTCTGATAATGGATGAGCGGACGAGCCAGTACGCTGGCCATCAGACTGGGATCGTCGTGATTGCCGGGGAGACAGTAGCTGGAACAGGGCAGGGATGCGAGGCCCTCTCTCAGGCGCTCATAGGTTGAAGCACTGGCGTCCTGGGCAAGATCACCGGTCAGAAGGGCGAGGTCCGGTTCCGTTTTTTCGCCGAGAGCCGCTGCGAGCGTGGCTTCGAAGCTCTGCTGGGTATTGACGCCCAGCAAGGTCTCGTCGGGCTGGCTGCGAATATGAAAATCGGTGATCTGAAGAATCCGGATCACATCACCCAAACGTTCCTCGACCATGCTGAATTCTGAGTTCATGTCTGGGACGAGAGGCAAGTGTTGACGTATTGTCGCGTTTGGCGTGGGTTTCTGGAAATCAGAAGTGCAGTAAGGAGTGGATATTCCAGAGATCTAGCTTTTCTCGGCCACCCAGATCGTCCAGCTCTACCATGAAGGCGCAAGCGACTACCTCCGCGCCGAGCGATTCCACCAGTTGACAGCTTGCCAGTGCTGTACCGCCAGTGGCCAGCAGATCGTCGATGATCAGGACCCGATCGCCAGATTTGAGCGCATCCGTATGGACTTCCAGCGTCGCCGAGCCGTACTCGAGATCGTAGCTGATGGACTTGACGTCATAGGGCAGTTTTCCGGGTTTTCTCAGGGGCACGAAGCCCACGCCCAGTTCCCACGCCACTAGTGAACCAAAGATGAATCCACGTGCCTCCATGCCGGCCACGGCGGTGATGCCTTGGTTCCGGAATGGCTTCTGCAGGTGATCCACCGCGAGGCGCAAGGCCTCAGGGTCTTGAATCACCGGGGTGATGTCCTTGAAGAGTATGCCCGGCTTGGGGAAATCCGGTATGTCCCGGATCGAGGCCCGCAGACGCTCCATCAGTGGGGCTTCTTGCCAGATTTGGCACCCGCCAGTTTCTTCTGGAACGCTTCAATGCTGGTCAAAATGCCTGGAACATCAAGGCCCGCAACGGTCAGAACTTCCTCACGGGTGCCCTGCTCGATGAAGCTGTCGGGCAAGCCGATGGTCAGCAAAGGTGTCTTGCACACATGAGCATTGAGGATTTCGTTGATTCCGTTGCCGGCGCCACCGGCAATGACATTCTCCTCGATGCTGACCAGCAGATCGTGACTCTCAGCCATTTTGAGAATCGTCTCCTCATCCAGCGGCTTGATGAAGCGCATGTTGACTACCGTGGCGTCCAGCTTTTCGCCGACCTCCAGCGCCGGCGTCACCATGGAACCGAAGGCTAGAAGGGCGATCTTTTTACCCTTGCGTCGGATTTCCGCTTTCCCCATCGGCACTGCGGTCATTTCCTCGGCAACCACTGTGCCTGGACCCTTTCCGCGAGGATAGCGCACTGCTGCGGGACCCTCATGCTGGAAGCCGGTGTAAAGCATTTGGCGACATTCGTTTTCGTCGGCCGGAGCCATGACGACGATGTTCGGCAGGCAACGAAGGTAGCTCAAATCAAAGCTGCCGGCGTGCGTCGGGCCATCCGGACCCACCAGACCGGCACGGTCGATGGCGAAGAGGACGGGCAATCCCTGCAGCACCACGTCATGGATCAGCTGATCATAGGCCCGTTGCAGGAAGGTGGAATAAATCGCCACGACGGGCTTGAAGCCCTCACAAGCCTGACCGGCTGCCAGCGTAACCGCATGTTGTTCGGCGATGCCAACATCGAAATAGCGTTCCGGGAAGCGCTGTTCGAACTCGACCAGGCCGGAACCTTCGCGCATAGCCGGCGTGACGCCAAGCAGGCGAGGATCCTTTTCCGCCATGTCGCAGAGCCATTTGCCAAACACTTCCGTGTAGGTTGGGGTGCTGGGTTTGGCCTTGGGCAGGTGATCCTTGCTGGGATCGAAGGTACCCACGCCGTGGTAGGCGACCGGGTCCATTTCGGCCGGGAGATAACCCTTGCCCTTTTTGGTGACGATATGGAGGAACCGGGGGCCATCGGTATTGCGCAGATTCCGCAGCGTGGTCACCAGCGTGTCCATGTCGTGTCCGTCAATCGGGCCGATATAATTGAAGCCCAGTTCCTCGAACAGAGTCCCGGGAGCCACCATGCCCTTGACATGCTCTTCGGCACGTCGCGCCAGTTCCCACACGGATGGCATGCGGTCCTTCAATAATTCCTTGCTGCCCTGGCGGATGGTCGAGTAGAAACGGCCCGAAAGCAGCTTGGCCAGATAGTTGTTCATGGCGCCGACGTTCGGCGAGATGGACATTTCGTTATCGTTCAGAACCACCAGCAGATTCGCGTCGAGCGCACCCGCATGGTTGAGGGCCTCGAATGCCATGCCGCCGGTCAGTCCACCGTCTCCAATGATAGCCACGGCATGGGCATCGCGCTTTTCCAATCCGGCCGCAATCGCCATGCCGAGCGCCGCGCTGATCGAGGTGCTGGAATGACCGACGCCAAAGGTATCGTAGGGACTTTCCTCCCGGGTCGGGAAAGCCGACAGACCATCCTTCTTGCGGATGGTGGGCATGCGATCGCGTCGTCCCGTGAGGATTTTGTGCGGATAGGCCTGATGGCCAACATCCCAGACCAGTTTGTCTTCAGGCGTGTTGAAGACGTAATGAAGGGCGATGGTCAGGTCGACCGTGCCGAGTCCCGCGGCGAGATGCCCGCCGCTCTGGCTTACGCTTTGCAGCAGGAATTCCCGCAACTCTTCCGCCAGTTGGGGCAACTGATCTTCCGTAAGCGCGCGAACGTCATTCGGATCAGTGATGCTGTCGAGCAATGATGAAGTGTTGGATTCAGTCATGGAGGGTTTTCCTGGCGTAACGGGCAAGAGGCCCCGCTCGTGGGTAGTCGTCTAAAGTAAGGGATGCCTCGGGCATTTCCCGTGATTCAAACCCGGCGCAGCGCCAGGGGTGTTGGTGTAATGCGGACACAATCAATGCTGGCGGTCGATGATGAATCTCGACAACTCGCGCAGCAGTTCAGCCTCGGGCCCGAAACCGGACAGGCTGTCCAGCGCATCCTCATGCAGCTCCAGCGCTTTCTGCTTGGCGCCGGCCAGGCCCAGAAGGGCCGGGTAATTGGGTTTGTTGTTGTCGCGATCCTTGCCTTGTGTTTTTCCGAGCGTCTGGGTGTCGCTTTCCTCATCGAGGATATCGTCCTTGATCTGAAACGATAGACCAATGCATTTGGCGTAATGATCCAGACGGTCCGCGAGGATTGCTTCGATCGGAGTCTTGGCGAGCGCGGCCAATTTCACGCTGGCGCGAATCAGTGCGCCCGTCTTGCGAATGTGCATGTTCTCGAGGGCGGGCATATCCAGTGCCTTGCCGACGGAATGCAGGTCGATGGCCTGACCGCCGACCATGCCCAGCGAGCCACTGGCGGTAGCCAGGCATTCGATCATGGCAATGCGGTTTTCGGCGGGGACGTTGATGGTGGGATCCTGCGCCAGCACATGAAATGCCAGGGCCTGAAGGCCGTCGCCGGCGAGAATCGCGGTCGCCTCATCATAGGCGACATGGCAAGTTGGCTTGCCGCGACGCAGCGAGTCGTCGTCCATGGCCGGCAAATCGTCATGGATCAGGGAATAGACATGAATCATCTCCACCGCGGCGGCGGGTCCATCCAGGAGATCAAGGGAGACTCCCAGCGCCTTGCCGGTGGCATATGTCAGCAGGGGACGCAGACGCTTGCCACCGCCCAGCGCGGAATAACGCATGGCCTGGTGGAGACGTTCCGGCATCCGGTTCTCGGCGGGCAGTCGGGCATCAAGAGCCGCTTCGGCCCGCGCCTGACAGACTCCCATGAATTCTTGCAGAGCGTTATTCGACGTCATCAGTAAATGGTTTTAACGTTGGTTCGCCGTTTTCTTCCAGCAAAATACTTACTTTCTGTTCCGCTTCCTTCAGGGATTTCTGACAGCTGCGCGTCAGCTGCACGCCTCTTTCGAACAATTCCAGTGATTCCTCAAGTGGAAGGTTTCCCTGCTCCATGCGTTCTATCAGCTGCTCCAGCTCGGAAAGCGACTCTTCAAAAGGCAGCGATTTCTTGGCCATGCAAATTCATCAAAACGGAGGCTCCATTGACGGAGACAAGCTGGCATTATCGCAAATCTTTTTAGTTGATAAAAATACTGGGGTTTTTGGGGGCATTACGATGCCCGTCATTGAGCGGCCAAAAGTGCCCTGCAATGGGGCTTCAGGCCGGGCTGATGGGGAGGTCATCCCTTTGGCCCCATTCCGACCAGGAACCATCGTAAACCGCTGCATATTCATTGCCCAGGCAGTAAAGTCCCAAAGCGAGAACCGAAGCGGTGACACCGCTGCCGCAAGTGGCGATGACGGGTTTGACTGGATCGATCCCGCCCTCCTGGAAAGCCTGCTTCAGTTGGGCTGGAGGTTTGAGGCAATGGGACTCTTCATCGATCAACTGCTTGAAGAAGACGTTATGGCTGCCGGGAATGTGTCCGGAGCGAAGGCCCGGCCGGGGTTCCGGCTCCTGTCCGTTGAATCGTCCAGGAGGCCGGGCATCGACAATCTGTGTCCCGGAATGTCCCAGCGCATCCTGCATCTGCTCAAGATTTCGTACCAGCCCGGGTCGACGGACCGCCTTGAAGTTGGCGGGAGCCACCGCTTCCGGCCCGGATCGAGTGGGAAGGCGAAGCGCCAGCCAACGCTCCAGCCCGCCATCGAGGACGAGCACATGATCATGATCGAACACGCGAAAAGTCCACCAGGCCCGCGCCGAGGCCATGAAATGGTTGCGGTCGTAGACCACCACGGTGGTGAATTCCTCGATGCCCAGTTGTCCCGCCGCCGTCGAGAAATCGGACTCCGTCGGCAGCATATGCGGAAGATCGGTACTGTGATCGGCGACTACATCGATATCGAAGAAATGCGCACCGGGAATGTGGGCATGGAGATATTCATCCCGCGCATTGCGTCCCTGATTCGGCAGAAAAAAGGTCGCATCGAGAATGACCAGAGCGGGCGAATCCAGCCGCGCGGCCAGCCATTCAGCCGAAACCAGGGGGGATTTTGTTGCATTTTCCATGATCACCTCGGCAATGGATTACGGGGCGTTGACCAGAAGATTTACCAGAATCTCTTCATACACTTCGGTGAGAACATCGATATCCACGACCGGGGTATGCTCGTCGATCTTGTGGATGCTGCCGTTGAGTGGCCCCAGTTCGACCACCTGAGCGCCGGTCGGGGCGATGAACCGGCCATCCGAAGTGCCGCCGCCGGTATCGGGTCGTGCCGGTTGGCCGACCACCTTGACCAAGGCTGCCTGGGTGGCATCAATCAGCTCCGTGCCACTAGTCAAGAACGGAGCGCCCGACAAGCGCCAGGCGATCTCGTAGCGAACTCCATGCTTGTTCAGGATTCCCTCGACTCTCTGCTTGATATCGGTCTCGGTCAGTGCGGTCGAATAGCGGAAATTAAAGGAGACTTCCATGCGGCCGGGTATGACGTTTTCCGCACCCGTGCCGGAGTGGATGTTGGAGACCTGAAAGCTGGTCGGCGGAAAGAATTCATTGCCCTGGTCCCAGACCTCGGCGCTCAGCTCCGCCAGGGCAGGCGCAAAGCGGTGGATGGGGTTATCGGCCTTGTCCGGATAGGCCACATGTCCCTGGACGCCATGCACGGTCAGAACACCGCACAGCGAGCCACGTCGACCGACCCGGATCACATCACCCAAGCAGTCAAAGCTGGAGGGCTCACCGATCACGCACCAATCGATCTGTTCGCCCCGTGATTGGAAGGTCTCCACAACTTTAACGACGCCATTCGTGGCGGCGCCTTCCTCGTCGCTGGTCATGAGGATTGCAGCAGAGCCGCGATGATCGGGATATTTTTCTGCAAAACGGGCCAGTGCCGTGACCATCGCCGCCACGCCGCTTTTCATGTCGGCGGCCCCCCGGCCATAGAGCAATCCGTCCATGATCGTCGGCTCGAAGGGCGGGTGAGACCAGTCGGATTCGGGGCCGGTCGGCACGACATCGGTGTGGCCGAGAAAAACCAGCAATGGGCCCGTCGTGCCATGACGCATGAAAAGGTTTTGCGTATCGCCGAAATCCAGCCTCTCCGTTGCAAAGCCCGCGGGCTCTAGCCGCGCAGAAATCAATTCCATGCAGCCGGCATCCTCTGGCGTAATAGAACGGCAACGGATGAAATCACAGGTCAGGTCGAGGGTTTCGCTCATGGCAATTCTGAGTAGCGTTCCGGAGTAAAGCCCAGCCACACGTCTTCCCCCACTTCCAAAAGGGGACGTTTGATCAGGGCAGGGTGGGTTAGCATAAGGTCAAGCGCCTTGACTCGGCCAAGATCGGTTTTGTCCGATTCAGCGAGGCCACGCCATGTGGTGCTCTTTCGGTTCAGGAGACTTTCCCACCCGATTTGAGCATCCCACTTCAGCAGACGGGCGGACTCAAGACCATCGATCCGAAGGTCATGAAAAACAAATTCGCGTTGATGCGCTTTCAGCCAGGCGGCCGCCTTGCGACAGCTGTCGCAGTTTTTCAATCCGGAAAGGGTCAGCATCGTCTAGGAGAGGTCCAGTTTTTCAAGTTCGGCGATGGTCGGCTCCTTGCGGCCATCGGTCTCGCTGATGAAAAGCGGTTCCCTGCGGACCGCTTCCGCGATCGCCTGACGGATATCATGCCGATCATAAAATGGACTGGCCTCCATCCGCAGCAGGGGCAGGCCGGCCGCGCCACAAATATCCTTGAGAGGATGATCGGCAATATTCTTCACCTTGCGGCCGGGCACTTTGTGCTGCACCAGCTGAATCGCACAGGCAATGGACAGGTCGGATAGTTTGCAGAGCACAAACGGAAAACAGACTTCACCCGCGTCATCCAGTGCGTCCCAGGCTGCATCGGTGCCCGTCGTGGCCCGAGGCGCGATGATGTCGGTCACGTGGATTCTGGCAAAGATGGCGTAATGATCACCGACTGCCTGCTTCAGCGCCGTGAAGAATTGCCGCTCTTCCGGTGATAGCAGGAAATCCTGGCGGGTGTAGCTGGCCCGGGCGGATCGCCGCGAGCGGATGACTCTGAGCAACAGCAGAAAGCCCAACAGGATGGCGGCGGCCACCGCAGCACTGATCCAGTTCATGCGCTCCCCGACAAGTCCGAATGGGCAGGGCGATTCGGGGGCACATAAAACAAGGTCAGGATCTCCGGGGTGACGGGGGAGGCGCGATTATACGGGAAGCCGGGGTCTGCGGCGGACTATCACTGCTCATCCTCGGGCATGAGCGTCATGCCGTCGTCCATCTTCTCATTGGGATCTTTGCCCTCCCGGGCCAGTTTAATCATCAGGCGGACTTCATTTTGAGAATCCGCCGCGCGCAGGGCCTCCTCGTAAGAAATCTTTCCGGCCTGGAAGAGATCGAACAGGCAATGGTCGAAGATCTGCATGCCCTGTGCCCGGGAGTGTTTCATCAGGTCCTTCAGTTTGTGCACCTCGCCCTTGCGAATGAGGTCGGCGGCGCGCGGGGTGTTAATCAGAATCTCGATGGCGGGATGCCGGCTCTTGCCATCCGGGCTGCGGATTAGCTGCTGGGCAATGATGGCCCGCAAATTCAGCGAGAGGTCCATGAATAGCTGCGGGTGCATTTCCTCGGGGAAGAAATGCAGGATACGGTCGATGGCCTGGTTGGCGTTGTTCGCATGCAGCGTGCTCAGGCAGAGATGGCCGGTTTCGGCGAAGCTGATGGCCTGTTGCATGGTTTCCCGCGTACGGATTTCGCCGATCAGAATCACATCGGGCGCCTGACGCAAGGTGTTTTTCAGGGCGACCTCGAAGGATTCCGTATCGATGCCGACCTCTCGCTGGGTGACGATGCAGCCGATATGCTCATGCACGTATTCGAGCGGATCCTCGATGGTGATGATATGGCCGCTGGAATTCTCGTTCCGATGGCGGATCAGTGAAGCCAGCGAGGTCGATTTGCCCGTGCCCGTGCCGCCGACGAACAAAATCAGCCCTCGCTTGTTCATCACCAGTTCGCTGAGGCTGGGGGGCAGGCCGAGTGTTTGCCAGGTCGGCACGTTGGTCTGGATGCGACGCAACACCATGGCCGCACAATCGCGCTGCATCAGGGCGCTGACGCGGTATCGCCCCAGTTCTCCCGCCTCAATGGCGAAATTGCACTCATGGGTCTTGGCGAATTCCTCGCGCTGGGTCGTGCTCATGATGCTGGTGACCACCTGCATGGCCTGGTCCTTGGTCAGCTTATTGCGAGTGATGGGCTGCAGGACTCCGTTGACCTTGATGCAGGGTTCCCTCTCTGCCGTGATGAACATGTCCGACGCCTGGTTGCGCGTCATGATTTCCAGAAGGGAATTGAAGTGCATCCGCTATCGCCTGTACCGGGATTAGAACGCCGCCTTGTTGACGGATTTGGTATGCGCTATCTGGCGGGTCACGACGCCCTTCTCGACCAGCTCTTGTAAATGCTGGTCCAGCGTCATCATGCCGTCGCGGCGACCGGTCTGGATCGCGGAATACATCTGCGCCACTTTGTCTTCGCGGATCAGGTTCCGGATGGCCGGGGTGCCGACCATGATCTCCCAGGCGGCGGTTCGCCCGCCGTCGACCTTTTTCAGCAAGGCCTGGGAAATGACGGCTTGCAGCGATTCGGACAGCATGGAACGGATCACGCTTTTTTCGGCAGCGGGAAACACGTCGATGATGCGATCGATGGTCTTGGCGGCCGAATTAGTATGCAAGGTGGCGAATACCAGGTGGCCCGTTTCCGCCGCGGTGAGCGCCAGGCGGATGGTTTCAAGGTCTCGCATTTCACCCACGAGGATGACATCCGGGTCCTCACGCAAGGCCGATCGCAGTGCCTCATTGAAGCCAAGTGTGTCCCGGTGAACCTCACGCTGATTAATCAGGCATTTCTTGCTCTCATGCACGAATTCGATCGGGTCCTCGATCGTCAGGATGTGGGCGTAGTCATTCGAATTGACGTAATCGATCATCGCCGCCAGCGTGGTCGATTTGCCCGAGCCGGTTGGCCCCGTGACCAGGATAATGCCGCGTGGGTGACGAGTGACATCCTTGAAAAACTTGGGGCAACCCAGGTCCTCAAGGGTCAGGATTTTCGATGGAATGGTTCGGAACACCGCCGCCGAACCCCGATTCTGGTTGAAGGCGTTAACGCGAAATCGAGCTAGCCCGGGCAGTTCAAAGGAAAAATCGCACTCCAGAAACTCCTCGTAATCACGACGCTGATTGTCATTCATGACGTCATAGATCAAGCCCTGAACTTCCTTGGTGTCCAGCGGCGGTACGTTAATACGACGAATATCGCCATCGACACGGATCATGGGCGGCAAACCCGCGGAGAGGTGCAGGTCGGACGCTTTGTTTTTGACTGAAAAGGCCAGGAGTTCGGTAATGTCCATGCAGCGTGATATCCGGGCAGCTTGTGGAAGCCGGGGCCAGCGGCTACGCTGGACCCGTTAAAACGGCAACTAGAAGACTGTAATACGACAAGCCTGTCGTGAATGATGTCGCAAGGTTCGTCATGAACGGAACCAATTACAAATCAGTTAATTATCCGTTCGTGCTGAGCTTGGAAGTATGAGCAGATAATTTTCGAGGCTCCTTAAGTCCTTGCCTACGGCTACGGGACCCTCGGGCCTATTGCCGGCGGCCAAAGTATAGAACATCCCTGATTTACCCATGTCACTCACCCTTCCCGAACGACTTGAGGCGGTGCGGACCCGCATCGCCCTGGCTGAAGCCAAGGCAGGCCGCCCCCCGCAGTCGGTCCAACTCATCGCAGTCAGCAAGACCCAACCGTCGGCCTTGATAGCAGAGACCGTGGCGGCGGGACAACGCCATTTTGGTGAAAACTATCTTCAGGAAGCCCTGGCCAAACAATCGGAACTGGCGAATATTCCCGATCTGGTCTGGCATTTCATCGGGCCGATCCAATCGAATAAGACCGCCCCCATCGCCGCGCATTTTTCTTGGGTACACAGTGTCGAGCGTCTCAAGATCGCCCAGCGACTCAGCGAGCAGCGGCCCGAAGGATTAGCTCCACTGAATATCTGTCTGCAGGTGAATGTCAGTGAGGAAGCCAGCAAGAGCGGGGTCAGTCTGACTGAATTGCCCGACTTGGCTGCGGCAGTGGCCCAATTGCCCCACTTGCGCTTGCGTGGCTTGATGGCCATCCCGGCGCCCAGCGACGATCCGGCATCGCAGCCCCTTCCGTTCCGAATGCTTCGGCAGGCACTCGAGAACTTGGATCTTCCCGGGCTCGATACGCTCTCGATGGGCATGTCGGACGACCTCGAGGCGGCTGTCCAGGAAGGCGCCACCTTCGTCCGCATCGGCACCGCCGTGTTTGGACGCCGATTGGGCTAGGCTAGAATGCGCGCCAACTACAAACAGGGATATACAAGGTCATGAAGCAGCAAGCTCTCGGTTTCATCGGTGCCGGCAATATGGCGGCCAGCCTCATCAGCGGTCTGATCGCGGACCACTATCCAGCCGCCCAGATCTGGGTTTCCGATATCAACGAGGCGGCGCTCGCCAATCTTGCCGAGCGTTACGGCGTCCACACCACGACCCGGAACGTCATTGTGGCCGAGCACGCCGAGATTCTGATCCTGGCCGTCAAGCCGCAAATTCTCCGCGCGGTGGTCGAGGAACTTGCCGGCACTCTTCAGTCCCGACGTCCTTTGGTCGTGAGCATTGCCGCGGGCATTTCTTCAGCGAGTATTGATCGCTGGGCCGATGGCCACATGCCCATTGTCCGCTGTATGCCGAATACCCCGGCCATGGTGAAGACCGGCGCGACCGGTTTATGCGCCAATGCATGCGTAACCGATGCGCAACGCAGCCAGGCCGAGGCCATCTTGCGGGCAGTGGGCCTCACGGTCTGGGTGGACGAAGAGTCTCAGCTGGACGCGGTGACGGCTCTGTCCGGCAGTGGCCCGGCCTACTTCTTCCTGATGATGGAAGCGATGGAAGACGCCGGGGTGGCTCTGGGTCTGGATCGCGCCACGGCCCGCCTGCTCAGCCAGCAAACCGCACTGGGTGCCGGGCGTATCGCCATCGAGTCGGAAGATCCGCCCGCCGAATTGCGGCGGCGGGTCACTTCGCCCGGCGGCACCACCGAGCGTGCCATCGCCACCTTTGAAGAAGGCGGGTTGAGCCCGCTGGTGGCCAGGGCCATGGAGGCTGCCGCTCGCCGTGCGGCTGAATTGTCCGAACAGCTGGGAAACTGACAGGAGACAGATAATGACCGCCAATTACTGGGCCGCCCCCCTGATCTTTTTGATCGATACGATCTTCAGTCTCTATCTTTTCGCACTAGTCTTGCGCTTCCTGTTCCAGTGGAGCGGGGCCGATTACCAGAATCCGCTCTCTCAATTCCTGATCAGGATCACCCATCCTCCCCTGAAATTTCTGCGTCGATTCATTCCTTCGTTTGGCCACATCGACACCGCGGCGCTAGCGCTGATGTTGGCCCTGCAAATGCTCAGCGATACCCTGATCTTCCTGATTCAAGGCGGGCTGCCGTCGTTGGGATTCGTTGCGATCTGGTCGCTGGCACAGCTGTTGGAGCTGGTGCTCAACGTCTACTTCTATGCCATCCTCATTCGGGCCGTGTTGAGCTGGATTGGTCCCACGGCCTACAACCCGGCGGTCTCGTTGCTTTACAGCCTGACCGAACCGCTGTTGCAGGCCAGTCGTCGCCTGCTGCCGGCAAGCGGCGGCATGGATTTCTCGCCGATCATTCCCATCATCGGCATTCAGCTCGCCAAGATGCTGCTGTTACCGCCACTGCAGCAATTGGCGACAGTTTTCAATTGATGCATGGGGGCAATGGCAGACAATCCGGATGTGATTCTTGATGTTCACATCCAGTCCAGAGCCAGTCGCAGGGCTCACGTTGGAATTCAACGAAACGATCATTAAGGGCGGCGTCCCTCTTGGTGTCATCCTGATCGACCAACGGGAGAGAAGGATCTCAGGTTATGGGCAGGGAGTGGGCCTTTGCTTTGAGGGTGCGTGGTGCTGGTAGCCTGAGGTCCTTCGCGGGGCTCAGGACGACACGGTCATTTTGGACGTCCCCCTTTGGTGTCATCCTGACCGACCAAAGCGAGGGGAGGATCTCAGGCTATGGCCCCCGGGCAAGCCAAACTCCTAGGCGCCTGGCACGGAGTAGAATGGCTCCTCCCAGCCAAACACCCAAGCCATGCACCGCAAGAGACTCCCCATCGGTATTCAGACCTTTCGTGAAATACGCGAGGATGACTATTACTACGTCGACAAGACGTCCCTGGCCTTGCGCTTGATTGAGGGCGGTAAATATTATTTTCTGTCCCGTCCGCGCCGCTTCGGCAAGTCGCTGTTTCTCGACATGCTGGGAGAGTTGTTTGCCGGGAGTAAAGCCTTGTTCCAAGGCCTTTATGCCCAGGATCGTTGGGATTGGGCGACGGTGTATCCGGTTATCCGCATCAGTTTTGGCGGGGGCGTGCTGCATGAACGGGGTGTCCTGGATCAACGCATCCGCGGAATCTTGCAGGAGAACGCCGAACGCTTGGGCATCCAGTGCCGTATGCCAGAGGATATCCCTACCTGCTTCAGTGAGCTGATTCGTGGCGTTCATGCCGCCGCCGGCCAGCGCGTTGTCGTCCTGATCGACGAATACGACAAACCCATCCTCGACAACATCACGCATCCTGACATGGCTCGCCAGATGCGCGATGGCTTGCGCAATTTCTATTCGGTCATCAAGGACTCCGACGCCCACATCCGCTTTGCCTTTCTGACGGGGGTATCGAAATTCAGCAAGGTCAGCCTGTTCTCCGGGCTGAATAATTTGCGCGACATCACGGTCTCCCCGGCTTATTCCGCCCTCTGCGGCTACACCGAAGCCGATGTCGACACCGTCTTTGCCCCTGAATTGGAAGGCCTGGACCGGCAACAGATCCGCGACTGGTACAACGGCTACAACTGGACCGGTGAATCGGTCTACAACCCGTTCGACTTATTGCTGTTGTTTGAAGAAAGGCAGTTCCGCCCCTACTGGTTCGAGACCGGCACACCGACGTTTTTGGTCGATGTCCTGACCGAGCGCCAAGCCTGGCTACCCGAGCTGGGCCAGCTGGAATCCAGTGCCGACATCCTCTCCACCTTCGATGTCGATGACATGCCCACCGAGGCCCTGATGTTTCAGGCGGGGTATCTGACCATCGACCGGGAAGAAGAAATCAGCGGTACCTACTACTACCAGCTGCGCTATCCCAACCGCGAGGTCTACCAAAGCCTCAACGGCACACTTCTGCGTTACTGGACCCCCGACACCCAGGCTGAGATCAAACACCGCAAATCGCTGTATCGATTGCTACTGGCCAATG
>JBIIEQ010000137.1:0-3589 GCA_044237765.1 Methylococcaceae bacterium
AATATTACCGTCAAGGTCGGGGAAACCGTGGCCTCCCAAGACGATCTGCTTACGCTGGAATGAGGTAAACAATGGACGGTTTGATTCAGCTGTGGGCGAGCACGGGCCTGTCCAACTTCCAGTCCGGACAGGTGGTCATGATGATGGTCGGGTTTGGGCTGCTTTACCTGGCCATCAAGAAGGAATTTGAGCCCCTGCTGCTGCTGCCGATCGGCTTTGGTGCAGTTCTCAGTAACATCCCTGTTGCGGGGATCGCGGAGGAGGGCGGCCTGCTGGCCTATCTGTATCTGGGTATCAAGTCCGGCATCTTTCCGCTGCTGATTTTCATGGGTGTTGGCGCCATGACCGATTTCGGCCCCATGCTGGCCAATCCCAAGACCTTGCTGCTGGGGGCCGCTGCCCAGTTCGGTATCTTCGGCACGCTGTTTGGCGCGCTTGCGCTGAATTTGTTGCCCGGCATTCACTTTACCTTCAAGGATGCCGCTGCCATCGCCATTATTGGGGGTGCGGATGGTCCGACCTCGATTTATGTGGCCTCCAAGCTGGCGCCCGAGCTACTCGGTGCGATAGCGGTGGCGGCTTATTCCTATATGGCGCTGGTCCCATTGATTCAGCCACCGATCATGCGCGCGCTGACCACAGAGGACGAACGTCTCATCGAGATGGCGCAGCTGCGGCATGTCAGCCGGCTGGAGAAGATCATTTTTCCCGGAATTCTATTGCTCCTCACTGCCCTGCTGTTGCCATCGGCGGCCCCTTTGATCGGTATGTTCTGTCTGGGAAATCTGGTGCGGGAATGCGGCGTGGTTGAGCGATTGAGCAAGACCGCACAGAACGAGCTCATCAATATCGTGACGATTTTCCTGGGTCTCTCGGTGGGCTCCAAACTCAGCGCCGATCAGTTTCTCCGACCCGAGACGCTCGGGATTCTCGGGCTGGGTGCCGTGGCTTTCAGCTTCGGCACGGCGTCGGGGGTGCTGATGGCCAAGCTGATGAATGCCATTTCACCACTCAACAAGATTAATCCGCTGATCGGTGCGGCCGGTGTTTCCGCCGTTCCCATGTCAGCGCGGGTCGCCAACAAAGTCGGTCAGGAATCCAATCCGCATAACTTCCTGCTGATGCATGCCATGGGGCCGAACGTTGCCGGTGTCATCGGTTCGGCGGTGGCGGCCGGTGTGTTGCTGGCGCTGGTGCAGTAACCGTGAACCGTCGGGTGGCGATCACAACCGACGCAGATTTAACATTCAACAAGGGCGGGAGTCTTTTGAGATCCCGCCCTTTCTGTTTCTGGCGTATCGCCTCTATGGCCGGGTCTGTCGTTTGCTCATGAAAGTGCTCCATGTCGAGGGAGGCCGAAATCTTTACGGGGGCGCCCACCAGCTTTTGCTGCTGATCGAAGGGCTCAAGGGCAGAGCTGTCGAGAATGTGCTGGCCTGCCGCACGGGAAGCGAACTGGCGGAAGCCGCCCGACCGTTTGCCGAAGTTCGCGCGATCAAGATGAAGGGTGATCTCGATGTGGGTTTGATCCACCGGCTGTCCCGGATCATTCATGAAACCCGGCCGGACATTGTCCATCTGCATAGCCGCATCGGTGCCGATGTGATGGGTGGCATCGCGGCCCGTCTGGCCGGTGTGCCCGTGGTGCATTCCCGGCGGGTGGACAATCCGGAAAGCCGATTGGCCGTGGCCCTGAAATATCGGCTGCATGATCGCGTCATCGCGATTTCCGCTGGGATTGAGCGCGTTTTGCTCAGCGAAGGATTGCCGGCCGATAAGTTACGCTGCGTGCGGGATGCGATTGAAATCACTCCCGTGGTTGAGTGTCCCGAGCGTGACTGGTTCCATCGGGAATTTGGATTGCAGACCGGAACGCTGACGCTCGGCGTGGTTGCACAGTTGATCCAACGGAAGGGGCATCATGTCCTGCTGGAGGCGCTGCCTGAAGTGTTGGCCCGCTTCCCGCAAGTGAAGGTACTGTTCTTTGGCAAGGGACCGCTCGAAACCGAATTGCGCAATATTGTCGAGCGGATGAGGTTGTCGGGTCAGGTCCATTTGGCCGGGTTTCGCGATGATCTGGCCCGAGCCCTGCCATGCCTGGATATCCTGGTGCATCCGGCGCTGAGGGAGGGGCTGGGTGTGTCGCTCCTGCAGGCTTCTTGTGCGCGTTTGCCGATCGTGGCCTCGAGGGTCGGGGGTATTCCGGAGGCAGTTCGCGATGGCGAAACGGGTCTGCTGGTCGAGCCTGGTAATCCGGTCGATCTGGCGCAGGCGCTGACCCGGTTGCTCGGTGATGATGCTCTGCGTCAGCGACTGGGGCAGGCGGGTCGGCGGTGGGTCGAAGAGGCTTTTTCAGCGGACCTGATGGTGGACGGCAACCTTGCGGTTTATCGCGAACTTGTGGGTACTTGAATACCCAGTCGAGTCAACTTGGCCAAGGTTTTCTGTCTCAAGTATGATGCAGCGCGGGCTAGGCCGATCCCGTAGCTTGGTTTGGATCAGGCTTTGCCTTGGGCCTTCGTTTTTTGATATTTGTCTTCCGGAGATTGAAGCATGATCGAGATTAAGTATGGAAATTTCGGAGCCTGGATAGCTTCTCTGTTGATGGTGGGGATGCTGTCTGGCTGTACCCACGTCAACCCGGCCACCGGCCAATCCGAGATTGATTACGGGGCCACGGCGGGCGTCGCGGGTGCGGCGCTGGGTGCCGCGGCGCTGGGCGTTGCACTGAGCAACGACGATGACGATCGTTACTATGGTGGCCCCGGCTACTATGGAGGCGGTGGCTACGGAGGTGGCGGTTATTATGGTGGCAGTCGCGGGCACAATACCTACAACAAGACCAATAACGTCTACGTCAATAACAACAAGGAGTTGAACAATCGACGCGCGGTCAACCGCACAGCGGGGACAAACCGGAATCGGACGCAGGTGAAAAAGGGCGGGATGAATCGTGGTGCCGCCAATGTCAACCGCGCCGCCAGGCCGGCCAAAGGGCAGCGGGCCCGGCATCGCTAGCGTTCCTGAGAGTCTCTTGCGATTCTCTTAATGGTCCATATTCCAAATTCAGGTGTATTTATGTTGCGAGTTATTCTGCTTTCCTGTTTTGCATTGACCCAGATGCCCGTCGCGGCCTGGGCAAGACCCAACAAAGAAGCGCCCGTAGTCAAACCGATAGAGAACTACCGGTTTGAGACCCAGTTGGGTCGAGTCGATCAGCGAGTCATCAAACTGGTGGGCGAGGACAAGCAAAAATCCTTGCGCCAGATGGCCGAGGCGACGGTGCTTTCAGATTTTTGCCCCATGGTGAAGGTGGACAGGGACAAGTTCCAGAAGGACTTCGATGGACTGGCGACGTCCAATATCAAGCGCAAGCCAGCCGACCAGCGCGATCTCGAAAACAAGCTGATGACCTTCTTTGGCGTTTATGTCGGTCTTCTGATTGCCGAAGGCGTCGAGAGCGATGTCCAGTTCTGTGAATTGGCCAGTCAGATTCAGAAAAATCAGGGGCCGGTCAGCCACTACTGGTTAGCCGATGCCCCGACCGCGGCGGCACCAGCGGCTGGACCGACGGCACCTGTCGCCAAGA
>JBIIEQ010000082.1:0-12648 GCA_044237765.1 Methylococcaceae bacterium
CCGTCAGCCGCCACTGGCGCTCCATCCGCGACGCTAGGCTCGCATCATGCGTGACCACCAGAAAACTCACTCCGTACGCTTCATTCAAATCCAACATCAGTCCATAAACATGGTCAGCGGTCTTGCGTGCTACAGAATCAAATAAGCTTCCTCTCAGCGTGCTGAAACATTCCTGCTTTAATTGGTTCTAGCTTTTTGGTGGCTGATTTCGGATGTTTCGCTTAACCGCCAACTTTGGTGAGGCATACAGACGCGATGGCTTGACTGGCATTTTTACATCCTTTCTGGCTTGGCTTGATAGTCCAGTTTTGCTTTTTGCTCCCCTACCTGCTTTTGGAGTGTTGGAATTTCCTTATCCTCGATAAAGAGGTGATCGGTTCGCTTCTTAATGTTTGCTTTGAGATCTTGGCTGTAGGATTGCGCCTAGGTTTTGTGGTCGTTGAGGACCGTTTATTCTTTCCCGAGGTCTTTGATCGCATTCCTGTGCGCTGGCTTCTTTGTATTTGAATGTTGGTCTTGTTTTTGTTGATAGATGCATCCGTTGTCCTGGCTGACTTGCTTGCCCTGCGTGGCATTTTTTTACCTGATGACTTAACTGTTATCGGTTGATGTAAGGCCTTGTTTTTATGTTCGAGGTTGTGATCAGAACGCAGGCGATGGGTTGGATTCGCCGCCTGATTTGATCGGGCTAAGTGAGCGGCGGATCGTTGATGTATTTTCCTTGGGGTCGCGCTCAATCGAGTCTTGTTTGACTGATACTTCAAGCTGGGTCTCTTTGAAAAGTGCTGTTTTTTTATCGGGTGTTTTTTTTGTCTAGCCTCTTTTCCTGTCGAAACTGTTTTTGAATGGTGTTGAACCCGTTTCTTCGCAACGTTGGCTTTCTTCGTGGAATGAGAGGTCGAAGCGTGACGATGGTTCGTGACCGAATGGCTGTTTCGCTTGGTAGATCGTTTGTGAGTAATCGGTTTTCGGTGATGAATTTTGCGTGTTTTCCGTGTGGTGACCGGTCGGCGTGTCGTTACGCTGGAATAATGCGAATACATCGGGGAGTAGGAGTGCCTCTGGTAACTTGATGCCCCCGCATCATCATCGTCATCCTCGTCTTCATCATCTTCATCGGCTGCCGCAAT
The DNA here is from genome assembly GCA_044237765.1 of Methylococcaceae bacterium. Classification (GTDB taxonomy): domain Bacteria; phylum Pseudomonadota; class Gammaproteobacteria; order Methylococcales; family Methylococcaceae; genus UBA6136. Next base: position 1,131 of record JBIIEQ010000082.1, read on the forward strand.
CAGTAGGACATCGCCATTCCAGTTGGCCGAGGTTTTCGTCGGATGGCTAAAGCCTGCCGTGAGGGTAAGGAAGGCAACAACGAGTGCGAGAATTTTTGGTTTCACATCTTCTCCGATTGACAAAATTGCCAGCGATGTTACTGAATCTCAAGTGCTGTTCTGGCGCCTGAATGTGAGCACCATTCTCCCAGATTTAGGCTTTCTTCGAAGCGAAAGACCCTACCATTGAGTCGCCTCTGTAAGCGAAATAGGCTATGGCGAGTTTTTAGGTGTGAGTCTCAAAGTGTGTTCGGTCTTGCCCGGCAGGAAAGCTTGCGCTGAGCCATTTTCCCATGCCGGTTGCTGGTCGCGGAAATGGCTGGAGAGTGGGTGCCCAGACTGACCGCCGGGCATTTCGAGAATGCCGTTTTCGGGATGATCGGGGGCGATCACCAGTCTCTCGCTGGCTCCGTTCCTCTGATGCAGAACCTTGATGCAGTTACTGTCGCAGGCACCGGGGACAGGACTCATATCCAGAAAGATGCCTGCCTTGGGTTCCACGCGGCTGAATGGATGCTGTAACACAACGGTGTTGACCTTTTGCCAAGGCAATTGATCAAGTCGAGGTATGTCATATCTGACTTTCAGTTCGTTGGCCGCTTGCTCCAACGTTGTGAGCAAAAACTCGTCCCAATCGACATGGTCATAAGTGGCTGCAATGGCAGGGATGCCCTCCTTCAGGATGGCTCGCAATGGGGTTTCCATCTCCCGCCACTGATAGGTAAACGACGGGTCCTGTTTTTCGCAAGCTTTCAGTATGGGAGTGAAAACCTTCCTGGCCAATGTTGTCCGCCAATGAATGAGCAGGGCGATTCCCTGACTGTCGGGATTGAGCCGTCCATCCCATTGATCAATGACCGATTTGATTTCGGCCAAGGGGGCATCGGCGGTTTGCCGATGGGTGCTTAGGAGTGAAAGTGCCAACTCCTTATAAAAAGCATAAAAATCACTCGTCGTGTCGAGTTGGATCTCATGCATGTCTCGCTCACCGAGTCGGGCCTTCCTCTCCAGCTGTTGACGTATCCGGTATGCGCGATATCCATTGGAAAAGTTATGCCCGATGACATGTGGATATTCGATTCCCAGGGTTCGGTTATTGGCTGTGGCTAGAAAACCCTCCGGGGGATCCACAACCCGGGGGAGTTGTTCGGGAGCAAGGTAACCGTCCCAGCGTCTGTCATCGTTTGCCCATGACTGGCTGACGCTGCCATCAAATCCCCGGCGCTGAGGGATCAAGCCAGTCAAAGTCCATGCGATGTGACCCCATTTGTCGGCTAGCAACACATTTTGCGGTGGTGCCCCAAAATGATTGAGAACATCCATGGCGAGTTTCTGTGTATCCGCAGCATCCATGTCAATCAGGCGCAGATTGACGGCGGCTGGATCTAGCGCCGTCCATCGTAATGCAACCGGTTTGCCAAGCAGTGGTGCTTCGAGGACGGGCCCCCAGACTGTCTTGCGTACAGGGAAAGTTTCTGTTTTCCCACCCTTTATCGCGATGGATTCAGTTGTCGTCGTGAATGACTTCCATCCTTGCGGGGTGAGGTATTTGTCCGGATGGTCGGGGTTGATTTCCAGCGAGACCAGATCCTGAACATCCCCGTTGAGGTTGGTGAATCCCCAGGCAATATGGCGATTGCTACCCACCACGACCAGCGGCACCCCCGGCAAAGTCACGCCAGACAAATCATGATCACCGTAATGCAGATGTGCTCTATACCAGGTATTGGGCACTCCTAGGGGCAGGTGCATGTCATCCGCCAGAATGGCTCGGCCGTCCTCCGTCTTTGTGCCGTTGATGGCCCAGTTGTTCGATCCGAGGCTGGGGGGCTCGGGCTGGACGAGCGTGGTTTGCTGTCCGGTGATCGGCGAATCCTTGATGAGTCTTGCAATCTCTTCGGTCGGGACCGGCTGCTCGGGTCGTCGCGAACCGCTGCCTCCGAGCAGCGTGTGGGTGTATGCATCCGTGTCAGGCGTCAGAAATGCGGTGACGGCGTCCGGCCGGCAGGATTGCATGATCGTCAGCATGCGTTCCTCGGACTCGCTGTCGCTCAACATCTGGAACATATTGGCCGCCACCATCAGGCTGTCTTCAGGTTGCCAAGGTTCGGGTCGATAATGCAGGAAGCGGAATTCCGGTGGGAACTCCCGCGCCTGGCCGATAACCGCGTTGACACCCCCGGCATAGGCCAGCAATACGGCACGTTCGGCGGGTTGCAGTTGATCCACTGTCTTTTTGGCGACCTCCGCGAAACTATAAATCCGCTGTTTGCGATCCGAGGAAAGGGCCTTTTCGCCTAACACCTCCGCCAGCCGGCCAGCGGTTTTTCGCCGCTGCATGTCCATCTGGAATAGCCGCTCCCTGGCATGGAGATAACCCAGTACCCGATAGGCGTCTTCCCGGTTTTTCGCGTTGACAGTAGGGAGCGCCAGAGCGTCGAATTCCACAGTGGCAGGAGCACTCAGCATCTCCAGCGGATAGCTGCCATCCATGGCTGGCAGCGACTGCGCGGCCCGGTCTACTTGATAGGCGATGGGCGCTACCAGCAGTAACAGGGCAAAACCGAACAGATAGGCCAGGCGTTTCAGCGTCATAAGCACAAAAGGATGTGGTTCGGGAGGTGGAGTGCTATTGGGTTATACTGCTTGGCTGTTTTACACGAGATGAGCGATACCATGAGACCGAGCGGCCGTCAGTCCGATCAACTCCGCGAAATTGTCATTACGCCCCACTTTACCAAGCACGCGGAGGGCTCGGTGCTGGTGTCATTCGGTGATACGCGCGTGATCTGCACCGCCAGTATCGAGGACAGGGTGCCCCCCTTTCTCAAAGGCAAGGGCAGCGGCTGGATCACCGCGGAATATGGCATGTTGCCTCGCGCCACCCATGAGCGTTCCGGTCGTGAGGCCGCGCGTGGAAAGCAGGGCGGCCGCACCATGGAAATCCAGCGACTGATCGGTCGTTCCCTCCGCGCCGCACTGGATCTTCAGGCATTGGGTGAGCGCACCGTCACGATCGATTGCGATGTCATCCAGGCCGATGGCGGCACACGCACCGCCTCGATAACAGGCGGCTTCGTGGCACTGAGCCTGGCGGTTCAGCATCTGATGAAAGTCCGGCGGCTGAAGGTAAATCCGATCCATGGTCAGATTGCGTCGGTCTCCGTAGGCATCTGCCAGGGTGTGCCGGTGCTGGATCTCGACTATCGCGAAGATTGTGATGCCGAGACCGACATGAACGTTGTCATGAATGATGTGGGCGCCTTCATCGAAGTTCAGGGCACCGCCGAGGGTCACGCATTTCACCGTAATGAACTGGATGCCATGCTTGATCTGGCGGCCAAGGGGATCACCAATTTGATGCAGCATCAACGCGAAGCTTTGGAAATTCCCCGGGTCTGAGCCCGGGACTCTCTGCCGGACCGCAGATACGGCTGCCAAGAACCTGAGGATCGCGGACCCGGTTTCACCGGGCCCGCGGCCAGACTTGTGATTAAGCCGGGCTGCCCGCCTTCATGGCTTCAGGCACCTCGACCAGCTTGCCGGTCTTGACGTCGTAGATGAAGCCGTAAATCGGAATGTAGTTGGGCACGAGGGTGTGGTTGCGGATGCGCTGCACATCTTCCAGTACGCTCAGTTCGTTGTTCTTGAAGGTCAGCCAATTGATGTACTTGCCATCGGCGGAGCCGGGGTATTTGCCGTTGTCATGCCAGCCGCTGGCATCGATCGAAGCGGTGTCGAGACTGCTGTTCAGCAGATCACCCATGATGTCGTTATTGAACAGCTGCATGCCGCAATCGGTGTGATGGATGACGAAGAACTCCTGGGTGCCCAGCAATTTGTGAGAAATGACGAGTGAGCGGATAGCGTCATCGCTGGCGCGGCCACCGGCATTCCTCGTGACATGAGCATCCCCTTCGGACAGACCGGCGTATTTGGCCGGATCAAGGCGGGCATCCATACAGGTCAGGATGGCAAAGCCGCGTGCCGGTGGCAGCGCCAGGTCGCCCTTGGTGAAACTGCTGACATAGCCGTCGTTGGCTTTCAGAACTTCGGTCAGAATCTTGCTCATACTTTGTATTTCCTCTGATGTTTTCTATTTTTCTTCAGGTCGGTGACAGGCAACGACATAATTAAAATCCGCACGAGCCTGGCCATTTACAGCTTCGGTTCGGCGCTTTTTTAAGGTTAACGAAGATGAAAAAAGTTCTCCTCGCCAGCAACAATCCCGGGAAAATTCGCGAGATCCAAGCCATATTAGCAGGGCATGATCTGACGATGATGCCTCAGTCCGAGTTCGGTGTGGGCGATGCCGATGAAACCGGGCTGACCTTTGTCGAGAACGCGCTGATCAAGGCCCGGCATGCGGCGGTGCTCTCCGGTTTGCCGGCCATTGCGGATGATTCCGGGCTTGAGGTCGATGTGCTTGGCGGGGCGCCCGGCGTCCATTCCGCCCGCTATGCGGGGCCAGGCGCGACGGATGCCAAAAATAATGAAAAATTATTGGCGGCCCTGGCGGGAGTGCCTCAGACGGCACGAACTGCTCGCTTCCGCTGCGTTATGGTCTATCTGCGCTATGCCGCAGATCCCAGCCCTGTCATCGCCGAAGGGGTCTGGCACGGCTTGATCCTGGAGGAAGCGCGGGGCTCGGCCGGTTTTGGTTACGACCCGCTGTTTTACGTGCCAGAGCACCAGCGCGCTTCGGCCGAGCTGGACGCAGATCTGAAAAACCGCATCAGCCACCGAGGCCAGGCTTTGCGTTCGCTGGCGTCGGCGCTGATCGGCGCGCGGGAATTTCAGAAAATTGCAGGCTAACGCTTTCCCAGCGAGCCCAGAATACCCCGCAAGAGTTGTTTGCCGATCTTTCGGCCCAATTCCGAACTCGCCGCTGTCATTGCGCTTTTGGCCGCTTTTTCCAGAAAACCCTGGATTTCCATGCCCATGCCTGCCGTGCTGACGGACTGTTCGGCCCTTGCGGTCAGCAGCTCGTACGCGGATTCCCGGTCGATACGCTCGGCGTAGCGTTCACGATAGGGCGACCGCTGAATCACGGTTTGCCGCTCCTCCGGCGTGATCGCGCCCATCCGCGAGTGGGGCAGACAGACCTTGGCGCGTTCCACGGGACTGGGCACACCGCCTTCGATCAATGTGGATATCAAGGCTTCCCCCACGCCCAGCTCCGTAATCACCCCAGCAACATCTAGCCCTTCCTTGGCCCGGAAGGTTTCCGCCGCCGCTTTCACGGCTTTCTGATCCTTTGGCGTGAATGCCCGCAAGGCATGCTGGATGCGGTTGCCGAGTTGGCCAAGAATCTTTTCGGGAACATCCAGCGGATTCTGCGTGATGAAGTAAACGCCGACGCCCTTGGAGCGAATCAGTCGAATGACCTGCTCGACTTTGTCGACCAGTACCTTGGGCGCATCATCGAACAGCAAGTGAGCCTCATCGAAGAAAAAGGCCATTCGGGGTAGTTCTGCATCGCCCCGCTCCGGAAGATTCTCATAGAGTTCGGAGAGCAGCCACAGCAGGAAAGTCGCGTAAAGACGGGGTTTCAGGAAGAGCTTGTCGGCGGCCAGGATGTTGATGTGGCCACGTCCGTCGAGCGTCGTTTGCAGGAGATCCTCCAGCTGCAGCGAGGGCTCGCCAAAAAAGTGATCGGCGCCCTGATGCTCCAGCGCCGCCAGTTCTCGCTGAAGAATGCCCAGCGTCTGCTTGCTGACGGTCCCGTATTCCTTGCCCAGTTCCGCCGTATTTTCCGAGGCATGAGAGATCAGTGATTGCAGATCCTTGAGATCCAGCAGCAATAGGCCCCGGTCATCGGCATACTTGAAAAGCAGGGTCAGAACGCTTTGCTGGATGTCCGTCAAATTCAGCAGCCTCGAGAGCAGCAGCGGCCCCATGTCGGAAATGGTCGCACGCACCGGGTGGCCCTGCTCGCCAAACACATCCCAGAACACCACCGGGTAGGAACGTAAGCGATAGTCCTTGAGGCCCAGATCGGCCGCGCGCTTGGAAAGTTTGGGATTTTCCTGGCCCGGCATGGCGAGTCCGGCAAGATCGCCCTTGATGTCAGCCAGAAAAACCGGAATGCCCAGGTCGGAAAAGCCCTCGGCCAGCACCTGCAGGGAGACGGTTTTGCCCGTGCCGGTGGCGCCGGCAATGAGTCCATGACGATTGGCATAGCGGCCTTCCAGAACACAGGGCAGATCGCCCTTGCCGATGAGTATTTGGTTTGCGGTCATTCCTGAGCTTCCGGGTAATAAAAAAGTGACACGGCGGTTAATATTAGCAGCCCCGAACGACCCTTTGGTTTTCTCATGCCGCACCTTTTTGCTTACGGGAGCTTGCAGCTTCCCCAAGTGTTTGCCGCCGTCACCGCTCAGCGGAAGATCGGTCAACCGGCCAGGATCGAGGGGTACGCGCGCTATCGCCTCAAGGATCTGAGTTACCCTGGTCTGGTGGCAGAGTGCAGCGCATTCACCGACGGCATCTTGTACCCCGATCTTGGTGCCGAAGTCTGGGCGCGGCTGGATCGGTTCGAGGATATGTTCTACTGCCGGGAAACGCTCATGGTTTCAGTCCGGGAGCTGGGTGAGGTGTCGGCCGAGGTGTATGTCGTGCCTTCTGCAGAATTGGGATTGATCGACCGCCGCCCATGGGGCCTCGAAGAGTTTCGGCAGCAGCATTTATCCGACTTCATGCGCCGCTGTCTGGGCTGACAAGCTGCTTCTTCGAATCTGCACGGTGGATTCCACGCGCTGGGATGGCTTCAATGCGTCAGTGCAGCTCATGTTTGACCGCTCCGCACCGGGAGCAGCGATGGACGGTCACCAGTCGTCCTTGCTTGACGTCGAAAACGCTGGCCTTGTCGACTTGCCACTTGTGAAAGCCACGGCGGCACAAGGTATTGCCCTGGTGCTTTTCTGATGCTTTGGGACGGCGAAAGGGGAGAATGTCGGCCATGGTCAAGTTTTCGGATGGATCATGCGAAAGGTCAGGTTGATGCGAGGGGCGGTAATGGCGGTTTGTTTCGGTATGCGATGTTGCCAATGAGATTGAAAGGAACCACTCATCGTCAGCAGGCTGCCGTGCGCCAGCGGCAGATGGAGAACCTCTCGGCGGGTGTTGTGGCGGATATCGAAACGGCGTTCGGCGCCCAGGCTGAGTGAGGCAATGAACGGCTCGGACCCGAGCTCCGGTTCATTATCGGCATGCCAGCCCATGGCATCCTGACCATCTGCATAACGGTTGCCCAGCACGCTGTTGAAGCGATGGCCGCAAAAAGCCTCCAGTCGGGTTTTCAATGCCAGCAGATCGGGCGTCCAAGGCCGGGGTTCATGCCGAACCCCCGAATAGTGATAGACCGCGCCGGAATCGCCATGCCAGGCGACGCGTCTCGGTACGCGAACCGATCGCCCGGCCATCCGGATGAACTCCTCATGCCAGTCCATGGTGGCTTCCATAGCGAGAAAGAGTCTGTCCGCCTCCTCCGTGCCGAGGTAATCCTCGTGAAAGTCAATTTCACCCTCTCGATTTAACACATGCATGGCGATTGGGGTATGCTTCCGGGCCGTTGGCCACCGTGATTTCCAGATTCATCCAGGTGGCCGTTAGGTTACGTCAGTCGTCCATCTCAATCCATTGATTAGCAGCGGATATGTCCAGTATCGAACCTGATTCCCTCGAGCCCGGCAATTTTTTTGTCAGACTGATATACATCGTGGTTTATGTCGTTATCCTCGGCATTGTGCGATTCGTGTTGTGGGGTGTGCTGCTGGTGCAGATCGTCATGCACCTGATAGGCGCTCAACCCAGCATCGGTGCCCAGCGAGTCGGCAAGTCGGTGGCAGATTACATTTATCGCATCTGGCTTTATTTGAGTTACAACACCAACGACAAGCCTTTTCCCTTCAATAGCCGTAAGGGCCCTCTGGATTAGGCAAGATTTGCCCGCATAGCCCCTGATAGGCTTGCAATGGCCGCCACGCGGTCAACCGCGAGTTCCAATATCAACAATCATCATTGAGGAGTGACACCATGAAAAACGAAAGTTTCAAAGTGACCGGCATGAAGTGTGGCGGTTGCGAGAAAACCGTTCAATCAGCCGCCGATGCGGTGTCAGGTGTGATTTCGAGCAGGGCGTCCTCTCGTGATGGGAGTGTTCAGGTCGAGTTCGACGAGACCAAAACCAATCTGGATGCCATCAAGCAGGCCGTTCAGGCCAAGGGCTACCCGCTGGCTTGAGACGCGTTTTGGGCAAATCATTGAGCGCGTGGGCCGCGGGGAGACCGAGTCGATGAGGGCTCCTGTCAGGATCGCTGTCTCCGGGGCGGCGGGGCAAATCAGCTATTCCCTGCTGTTCCGGCTGATCGCCGGCGATCTGCTGGGTCCAGAGCAGCCCGTCACGCTCAGCTTGTTGGAGGTCCCCGCGTTTCTGGGGGCGCTGGACGGCGTGGCCATGGAATTGGCCGACTGCGCCGCGCCGTTGCTGCATGGCGTCAGTTGTCACAGCGATCCCGTCGCGGCGTTTGCCGATGCCGATGTGGTGTTTTTGGTCGGGGCTCGGCCGCGAGTGGCGGGAATGGAGCGGCGTGATCTGCTGGAGGTCAACGCCGATATCTTTTCGGTGCAGGGCCGTGCCCTGAACGAGTCTGCCCATCGAGACGTCAAGGTTCTGGTGGTCGGCAATCCGGTCAACACCAATGCATTGATCGCCCTGTCCAATGCGCCCGATTTGCCGCCGGAGAATTTCGCGGCAATGACCCGGCTTGATCATAACCGCGCGGTCAGCCTGCTGGCTTCTCGCACCGGGCACAATCCCACCGATGTTGAAGGCGTTATCATCTGGGGCAATCATTCCACGACACAGTTTCCTGATATTCATCAGGCTTTTGTCGATGGCCGGCCCGTGGTTGATTGGGTGGGTCGTGAATGGTACGAGGGCACCTTCATTGCTACCGTCCAGAATCGCGGGGCCGAGGTCATCCGGGTACGTGGCAAATCCAGCGCCGCCTCAGGCGCCAATGCCGCTCTGGAGCATATGCGTGACTGGGTGCTCGGGACGCCGGAAGGCCGCTGGGTCAGCATGGCGGTGCGCAGCGATGGCAGTTACGGTGTTGAGCCGGGGCTGGTGTTCTCCTTTCCAGTGACGATCCGCGACGGCATCTGGCGCATCGTGCCGGACATTCCTCTCGACGATTTCACTCGCACCCGTATCCGGGCGAGTGAGGCAGAGTTGATGTTGGAGCGCGAAATGGTGCGGCACCTTATGCCGTAAGCGTCTTAGCCTTGATTCTCTGTTCTTTCTGCCCAGCTATTTCTTGGTCAGTTTCTCTTCCAATTCCAATACCGCCAGCGTCGTCCGCAGAACCGCGTCCGGATTAAGCGAAATGCTGTCGATGCCGCATTGCACGAGGAATTCGGCGAATTCCGGGTAATCGCTGGGGGCCTGGCCGCAGATGCCGATCTTGCGTCCCGCGGCCTTGGCGTCGCGGATGACCGAGGCAATTGAGCGCATCACCGCCGGGTTCCGCTCGTCGAAGATGTGGGCGACGATCTCGGAGTCGCGATCCACGCCGAGGGTGAGTTGGGTCAGATCGTTGGAGCCGATCGAGAACCCGTCGAACACCTCGGCGAATTCCGTCGCCAGCAGCACATTGCTGGGCAGTTCGCACATCACATACACCTTCAGCCCATTCTCGCCGCGCTTCAGGCCGTGCTTTTCCATCTCGGCCAGAACCCGTCGGGCTTCCTCCACCGTGCGGCAGAACGGGATCATGATCTTGAGGTTGGTCAGGCCCATATCGTCGCGGACCTGCTTCATGGCCCGGCATTCCAGGGCGAAGCCGTCGCGATAGCGCTCGTCGTAATACCGGCTGGCGCCACGAAAGCCGATCATCGGGTTTTCCTCGGTCGGTTCGTAGGGCTGGCCGCCGACCAGATTGGCGTACTCGTTGGTCTTGAAGTCGCTCATGCGGATGATGACGTCGTTCGGGTAGAACGCCGCCGCGATCATGGCCACGCCCTGCGCCAGCCGTTCGACGAAGAACAGCGGCTTGTCCGCGTAGCCCACGGTCAGCCGGTCGATGGCGTCCTTCACGTCCGGGTCGGTCAGGCGCTCGTAATCCAGCAGGGCCTTGGGATGAATCTTGATCGAGTTGGAAATGATGAACTCCTCACGGGCCAGCCCGACGCCGTCGTTGGGCAGGAACGAGAGGCGGAAGGCTTCCTCCGGGTTGCCGACGTTCATCATGATCTTGGTGCGTGGCCGCGGCAGGTCGCCCAGCGATTGGTGCTCGACCTGGAACGGCAGCAGCCCGTCGTAGACGTTGCCGGTGTCGCCCTCGGCGCAGGAGACGGTGACCGGCTGGCCATCCCGCAGCAGTTCGGTGGCGCGCTCGGTGCCGACCACCGCCGGCAGGCCCAGCTCGCGGCTGACGATGGCTGCGTGACAGGTGCGACCGCCGCGATTGGTGACGATGGCGGCGGCTTGCTTCATCGACGGTTCCCAGTCCGGGTCGGTGCGGTCGGCGACCAGCACCTCGCCGGCCTGGAACCGGTGCAGATCCTTGACCGACTGGATCACCCGCACCGGCCCGGCGGCGATGCGCTCGCCGACGCTGCGCCCGGTAATCAGCGGCGAGCCCGCTCCCTTGAGCCGGTAGCTTTCGATCACGCCCGCGGCCTTGCGCGACTGCACGGTTTCCGGCCGCGCCTGGACGATGAACAGCTCGCCGGTGCGGCCATCCTTGGCCCATTCCATGTCCATCGGCGAAGGTGAACCGCGTTTTCCGGAATAGTGATCCTCGATCAGGCAGGCCCAGCGCGCCAGCGTCAGGATGTCGTCGTCATCGATGCAGAAGCGCTGACGGTCCTTGGTTGCTACGGCGACGTTGCGGGTCATCTTGCCGCCGCCCACGTCGTAGATCAGCTTCTGTTCCTTGTTGCCGAGTTGCTTGCGTAGGATCGGGCGGAAGCCCTGTTTCAGCGTCGGTTTGAACACATAGAACTCGTCCGGATTGACCGAGCCAGCCACCACGTTTTCGCCCAGCCCCCAGGCGCCATTGATAAGCACGGCATCGGCGAAGCCGGTTTCCGTATCTATCGAGAACATAACGCCGGCGGCCGCCAGGTCCGAACGCACCATGCGCTGCACGCCGATGGAAAGGCCGATGCGCATGGCGTCGAAGCCCTTGTCCACGCGGTAGGAGATGGCGCGGTCGGTGTAGAGCGAGGCGAAGCAGCGCTTGCAGGCCGCGAGCAGGGCGGTGGCTCCCTGGACGTTCAGGTAGGTTTCCTGCTGGCCGGCGAAGCTGGCATCGGGCAGGTCCTCGGCCGTGGCGCTGGAACGCACCGCCACATCGGCGGGTGCGGCCAGGCCCCCGGAGAGTTTGGCGTAGGCGCCGAGGATGGACTCCTGCAGGGATTCCGGCAGTTCGGCGTCGAGGATCGCCTGACGGGCGGCCAGGCCGCGCCGCTG
>JBIIEQ010000083.1:0-12560 GCA_044237765.1 Methylococcaceae bacterium
TCAAGCTTCAGCAATTGCTGCTCAATCTGATTCTGAATGCCATCGAAGCCCTGGCACCCATCGAGCAGCTGCCTCGCATCATCCGCATCCAGGCCCCTGACACAGTTTCCGACGATACCCTGGAAATATGCATCAGCGATAACGGCATCGGCCTCAGCCCGGACCGGCTCACCCGCATTTTCGATCCCTTCGTCACGAGCAAATCCGACGGTGTCGGTCTGGGCCTGTCCATCTGCAAAAGCATCATCGAATCGCATGGCGGTGAAATTGCCGTGACCGAGTTCGGATCGGGCGGCTCCACGTTCTCGATCAGGCTGCCGAAAAAGCGCCAGCAGGGGGCCGAATGAGCAGCGAACCCCAGGTTTATGTGGTTGATGACGATGCCGACATGCGCCTGTCCTTGCGCTGGTTGATCGAATCGATTGGTGTGTCGGTAGAAACCTTTCCTTCCGCCGAAACCTTTCTCGCTCAAGACCCCCTGACCCGGGAGGGCTGTCTGATTCTGGATGTCAGGATGCCCGGCATGGGCGGCATCCTGTTGCTGGAGCATCTCAAGAATCTGGGCTCGACGCTGCCCGTCATCATGTTCACCGGCCATGGGGAAGTCCCTATGGCGGTGCAAACCCTGAAGTACGGCGCCTTCGACTTCCTCGAGAAACCCGCCAGCCATCAGATCATCCTCGATCGGGTCCAGGCGGCGCTGGCACTGGACCGGCGTGTTCGTTTGAAGCTGGCTGAGAAGACCGACATGGAACAGCGGATTCAGCAGCTGACCCCGCGAGAAAAAGAAATCCTGACGCGCCTGATCGAAGGCCACTCCACCCGCGAGATTGCGCTTTCGCTCGAGATCAGCGATCGCACGGTCGAAAAACACCGTGAACGGATGATCGTCAAACTGGGTGCGAAAAACCAGCTCGATCTGGTGCGACGAGCCGTGGAGCATCGCAACGGGGATTAGCCGGCGGCGAGGCCGGGTATGAAAGCGCTCAGCCCGGCGCCGTCTCCGGCTCGGACTTTCTTGGCTCCACCGCCTGCCAGCCGCCGCCCAGCGCCTTGTAAAGTGCCACCAGGCTGGTCGAAACCCGGGCATTGCTCGCCACCAGATTGCTTTGCGCGAGATAAAGCGCGCGCTGTGATTCAAGAACATTCAGGAACGCCGTCAACCCGCGCAGATAGCGTTCTTCCGAAAGCTTGACCGCCAGCGCATTGGCCTCCGCGGATTGTTTCAGCGCGGCGCGGCGCACCTGCTCCTGCTGGTAAGCCACCAGCGCATCCTCCACCTCCCTGAACGCTGTCAGGATGCTCTGCTGATAGGCCAGAAAGGCCTGTTCCTGCTCGGCATTGCTGCGGTCGATATTGGCCTGTATCCGTCCCCAATTGAAAATCGGGGTACTCAGCCCACCTGCCAAGGCCCATGATTTGCCGACGGGCGTGAAGTCGGACAGCTTGGTGTTCTGCATGCCCAGAAAAGCCGTGAGATTGATCTTCGGATACAGCTCGGCGGTGGCGGCCCCGACATCTGCCGTCGCGGCCGCCAATTGCCGTTCCGCCTGCATGATGTCGGGACGGCGACGAAGCAGTTCCGACGGCAAATCCGCGATCACGTTCGTTGGGGCCGAGGGCACAGGAGGATCGGTTTCCAGCAGGTAAAGCATCGTGTTCGGCGATTTACCCAAAAGGACCGCCAGGGCATGCACATCCTGCCGCGCGGCAATTTCATAGGCGGGCAGTTGCGAGCGTGTGGTTTCTGCCTGGGCCCGCTGCTGAGTGACTTCCTGCTCGCTATCGAGGCCGGCGCGGGCACGTTCGCTGGTAAGCCTCAGGGTGTCTTCCTGTGCAGCCATATTGGCCAGTGTGATGGCCATTTGCTGCTGATTGGCGCGCAGGTCGATATAAAGCCGGGCGACCTCGCCCTGGAGGGATACCTGAATCGCCCGGCGATTGTTCTGCTCGGCTTCGACGCTGGCCTGGGCTGCCTCGATGCGACGAAACAGACCACCCGCCGGGTCGATTTCCCATTGCACGTCGAATCCAGCCTGAATGATGTCAATCAGGCTATTGCCGAAATAGCCGCCCGCTGCCGGATTGTTTGCGCCGCCACTGCCGGTGATGAAGTCATTCCGGCGCTGACTGGCGTCGGCCTTGGCCCCGACGCTGGGGAGTCCCGCCGCCAGGGTTCGCTGTCTTTCCGCACGGGCCATGAGGATTCGCTGTGCCGTTTGTTTGACATCCAGGTTGAAAGCCGCGCCTTCCTTGATCAGCCGGTTCAGGATTGGATCGTCGAAGACCTGCCACCAGGCATCCGGTGGCGCGATATTGTGATGATCACGGGCTCCGGCGTATTTGGAGGGCGTCTTGATCTCGGGCAAGCGGTAATCCGGCCCTACCATGCAGCCGGACAACAGCACACCACCGAAACAGGCGATGAATGTCCGTTTCATGGCTTCTTTTTTCCGCTCGTGGCTTTGGGCGCCAGCGCCGGGGACGTCAAGGCATCGTATCCGGGCGCCTCGATGAAGACATCGACCTGCTGCCCCACGTAGGCACGAAGCCGGCTGCGATCGAACTGATAGAGCGCCTGCAGCACCCGCATATCGACCCGTTCAGTGCTGTCGCCGGTCAACGAGCGCTTGGGCACCACAAAGGGCTCGACATAGGCCAGCGTCAGCGGCGTGCTGAATTCCCGATTGCCCCGCAGATAGGCCACCGCCTTGCCGTTGGGACGGAATCGCCAGGCGTCGTTCTCGTCGATATCCACGCGCACATGCAGTTGATCGAGGTTGCCCATGACCAGCAGGGGCGTAGAAACGGCCCCGGCCATGGCGAATTCACCGGGCCGGATGTTCACCTGCAGGACTTCACCATCCATGGGCGCCCGCACGTTCAGGCGCTCCACCGTGGTTTCAGTGGCCTCGACCTGTGACTGCGCCTGCAGCACCCGAGCCTTGGCGCTGTCCAGCCGGGCCTTGGCAATCAGCACGGCATTGTGCCGCCGCTCCAGTTCCTCGGCGCTGATGGCGCGGCGATCGGTCACGGATTCCGCCAGCTTGCGCAGCACCTCGACATCCGCCAGGCTGGCTGTGGCTTCTTCGACCGCAGCCTTGGTCAACTCCAGATCCGCCCGCTTCATCGCCAGGTTGGCCTGCGCATCGCGATCGTCGACGGTGAACAGCACGGCGCCCGCCTTGACCCGATCGCCCACCTTTACATTCAGCGTCTTGACGATGCCGGGCAACGCCGAGCCGATTACTACATTGCGGTTCTTGGATTCGATGATGCCGGAACCGGCGATGAAGGTCTTGAACGGCGCCTGGGCCGGTTCCACCACCGCCGGCGCTATTGGCACCGGCTTGTTGCCGTTGATGACGGAATAGATACCGAAGGCGAAGCCGGCAGCCGCCAGAATGGGCAGGGTCGCTTTGGGTAACATAGCTTAAATCCGTCCCGAGAGTGTGGTTCCGTTCGCGCTAGGCATCCATGGTCTCCTTGGTAGCGTGATGCTCAATCTGTCGATCCTCCAGCTTCGTAATGTGGCCATCGTCCATCCGCGCAATCCCGTCGGCGAACTCGAAAATTCGGGCATCGTGGGTCACGATGACCAGTGCCTTGCGATCATCCAGCGCGACCGCCTTCAGCAGTTCCATGACGTGATGCCCGGTTTCGTGATCGAGCGCGCTGGTCGGTTCGTCGCAGACAATCAGCCGCGGGTTGTGCACCAGCGCCCGGGCGATGGCCACGCGTTGTTGCTGGCCGCCGGACAATTGCGCGGGCAATGAATTCAGGCGCTGGCCCAGACCGACCCGCTCCAGCATGTCACCCGCCCGACGGGTGGCTTCCTGCCGTTTCATGCCATTGATGATGAGCGGAATCGAGGCGTTCTCGACCGCTGTCAGCGTGGGCAGCAGGTTGTAAGCCTGAAAGACGAAGCCGATGTTCTGCGCCCGAAACCGCAAACGATCCTTTTGTTTCAGGTGCAGCAGATCCTGTCCAAACACCCGACAGATCCCTTCATCCTGATCGAGAATGCCGGCAATCACCGAGATCAGCGTGGTCTTGCCGCAACCGGACGGTCCCACCAGCATCATCAGCTTGCCGGTATGGATGTCGAGATTGACCCCTCGCAAGGCGACAACCTTCTGATCCCCGGTATCGTAGGTTTTTATCAGCCCCAGGCAATGCACAGCCAGTTCAGGCATGGCCGGCCCTATCCCTTGAAGACCACGGCGGGCTCCAGCGCGATGACCTTGCGGATGCTGATCAGCGCGGCAAATATGCAGATCAGGGTCACCCCCACACCACTGAAGACCAGGAGTTCCCAGGGAAACTTGAAGGCCAGGATGGTGTTTCGCATGGCCCAACCAAACAGCGAAGTCAGCCCTACGCCCAACCCATAACCGATGATGCCGACCAGCGTTGCCTGCAACAGGATCATCCGCAACAGCGTCCAGTTACTGGTTCCCATGGCCTTGAGCACCCCGAACTGGCGCAGGTTTTCCATGGTAAAGCTGTAGAACGTCTGGCCGGCGATGGCCGCACCGACAATGAAGCCCAGCGTTACCGAGATGCCGAAATTGATCGGGATGCCGGTGTTCTCCATGAAGTAGTCATAAGTCAATTTCTGGAATTCCGCCTGGGTATAGGCGGCCAGGTCGGTGCTGCGGCGGATGCGCTCGGTCACCGCCTTGGGATCTTCGCCCGGCTTGGCCTTGACCAGAATGAAGGACAGCAGCTTGCGTTCGCGCGGGGCGTACATCATGGCCCGGGTGTAGGTCGTATACACCACGGGCTGCGACTGGAAGGTGCGTGTGGTCTTGGCAATGCCGACGACAATGGCGCGGCGGTCGTTCAGCTCCAGCGTATCGCCCACTTTCAGCGGGATGGGTTTGCCGTCCGGACCCGGTACCCCCAGTTTTTCCAATGCGCCATCCTTATCGACGATCACCGCGTCGCTGCGCCGCAAATCTTCCAGCCGTCCTTCCAGCATCTGCGGCGGGCCGCCGATCAGGGTGGCATCGTCCAGACCGATGACATTGCAGGTCTGGAAATTGCCATTCGCGAGTCGCGCCTTGATCAGCCCCTTGTACAACGGTGTAGCCCATTCCACGCCCTCGATGCCACGCACCCGATAAAGCTCCATATCCTGCATCGGTTTCACGTCATCGATGAACTGCACCTTGGGGTCCATGACCCAGATATCGGGCAATCCGACATCGGTAATGAAGCTGTAGGAACGCATCATCAATCCGACGAAAATCGCTGGCTGCTGAGTCATGATGAGGGAAGCGAAGGTCAGGCCCATGACGATGCCGAGGTACTTGCCTCGGTCGCCCATCAGCATTTTCAGCGCGATGTAATTCATGCCCTCTGCCCCTTTTCATGACCCAGCTGCCGCAAGGCGGCCAGGGAAAATTGAAAGATCACCTCCGCCGTGCGGTCGATAGCATCCGGGCTTGCCATCGTCGCCGGACATAGCCGTTCCACCATGGGCCGTGCATGCCGATAAATCAGGCATTGACCGATGAGGCTCAAGATAAAACGGTCGATATCCACCGCATGCCAGCCCTCGCCAACGAAATGCGGCAGCAAGTCCCTCAGCATCCTGAATCGTGGGTGCATGACGGTTTCAACCACATAGTCCAGTGCCGCGGTCGGATCGGCGATTTCGCGGGCCATGAGCTTGGCGTGGAGACCCAACTGACCGTCGTCCATCAATCGCAGCAACAAAGTGCGGATGAAGAGACGCAAGCGATCCTCGGGCGGCAGCAGTTCACTGACCAGAACGGCCGGCGGATATTTCCGGTCGGCCTCCTTGAACGAATAGACCAGCGCCTCCTTGTAGAGAGATTCCTTGCTGCGAAAGTAATAATTAACCGAGGCGACATTCACGCCCGCCTGCGAGCAGATATCCCGCACCGTCGTCGCCTTGAAGCCGCGTTCGGCAAAACTCTCCAGTGCGGCCTGGAGAATGCGGTCGCGGGTAAGGTCCTGTTCGTCCAGCTGACTCATGGGGCGATCACCTCAAACAATCGTTTAATTTAGATCATTGAAACAGTTGTTTAACTGACATGTCAAGCAACCTTAACCCACCGCTCGAACCAGGCGTCAGGCTGATTGGCGACTGCTATACTTTTCAGCCACTTTTGGAGCGCATTTCAACCCATGTCCCGCTGGCGCCCCCCCTCACCCAAATCGTCCCCCTACATCACCGCCAATGGCGCAGAGCGGCTGGAGTCGGAACTGAAGGCGTTATGGGTGCGACGCGCCGACGTCACCCAACACCTGGCCGCCGCCGCGGCCGAAGGTGACCGCTCGGAGAATGCCGAGTACATCTACCGCAAGAAGGAACTGCGTGAGATCGACCGACGCATCCGCTACCTGCAGAAACGCCTGCCGTCCCTGACCGTGGTGCGGGAACTGCCCGGCAACCGCGACCGCATATTCTTTGGCGCCTGGGTCACGCTGGAGGATGAGGACGGCGAAGAAAGCACCTTCCGCATCGTTGGCGCCGACGAAATCGACACCCAGCAGGGCTGGATCAGCGTGGATTCACCCATGGCTCGGGCGCTGCTCAAAAAGTCTCTCGATGACGAAGTCACCGTTGCGACGCCCGGTGGACCGATGACCTGGTTCGTCGTCGCCGTGCGTTATGAATGAGCCAGACACCAGCAACGCCCCAAAACCAATGGACTGGCTTTGAGATCATGCTGATCGCACCCTGCCAAAAATCGGACATTACTAAAAAGACCCACAACCATGAGCCTCCGCTGCAAACACCTGATCGCACCGATTTTCCTGGTCTTGTCCTTGCTTAACGGAGAGATTCAGGCCGACGCGGCTATCATCGCCACCGCCCCCCTGAAACCGATCGATACCTCCAGCCCGCGTTCGACCTTCCTGGGTTTCCTGGAGGTCATAAATCGGTCCCGTTCGGCTTATTCCGATTCCCTCTTCGCATACCTGAAATCCGGCGACCTTTTCCCCAAGCCGTCCGTGTTGTCCACCCATACCTACTATCTGTCCAATATAGAGGCCGCAGAGCGGACCCTGGACCTCAGTGAGCTGCCCCCGGCCATGGTCGAGGAATCCGGCCGACGGGTGGCCATTCAGTTGAGTGAGATCCTTGGCCGGCTGGAACTGCCGCCGGCGGAGGCCATCCCGGACGCCAAGGCCATGACCACCGCAGGCCTGACCCGTTGGGTGTTGCCGGACACAGAAATCCGAATCTCCAGGGTGGAAAAAGGGCCCCGGGCCGGCGAATATCTGTTTGACGCCGAGACGGTCAGTCGGACTCCGATGTTTTACGAGAAGGTCAGACATTTGCCCTACCGCACAGGCGCAACCTCGGATTGGTATGAATGGTATTCACGGCAGCCCATCTCCCTGGCTTACTGGCTCAGGTACATCATCCCGCCGCGCTGGTTACTGGAAATGCCGGCCTGGACGCGAGGCGCGTTGCTAAATCAGCCGTTCTGGCGTTGGATTGGCCTGCTCTTGGTGCTGGGGGTTGCGGCGCTCGGCGTCATGGGCTGTTTCCGTCTGACACGCCGGATTCCCCAAGGCAACTGGCGGCGATTATTGCGACCGGTCAGCATGATGGTGATGGCGCCAGCCAGTGCCTTCGTGCTCTCGGATATCCTGCGAGTATCCAGCCCGGTATTTGAATGGATAACGCTCTCCCTGACCTGCCTGCTTTACCTGGCCCTGGCGTGGACGGTCTGGTCGATCGGTGGGGTATTGGCGGAATCGGTCATCGCCTCCGAGCGCCTGAGGACCGGCAGCATAGACGGCCAGTTGATCCGGCTGGTCGTTCGCCTGATCACGGTCATTGGGGTCGTGTTCATTCTCGTCACCGGCGCCGACCGCCTGGGCTTGCCGGCCTATTCAGTCGTAGCCGGCCTGGGCGTCGGTGGTCTGGCCTTTGCGCTGGCCGCCCAGCAAACCCTGGCCAACCTCATTGGCTCATTGATCATCATGTTTGAGAAACCCTTTGTCACCGGCAACAAGATTGCCGTCAAGGGCATTGAGGGCAAGGTCGAAAGTGTCGGGTTCCGCAGCACCCGTATCCGGACTTCGCAGCATTCTGTGGTGACCATTCCCAGCAGCGATCTGGTCAACAGCACCATCGACAACCTGGACCGACGCAGCTATCGACACATTCAGACCCACTTGCGGCTACCTACCGACATGCCGAGCGTGAAGCTGGATACGTTTCTGGCCGGCATCAGGGATTTGCTGAAAGCCCATCCGCATACGGTCAAGCCGGACATTCGGGTGGAACTGCACGACTTTGTCGCCGGTAACCTGGACATCCTGGTTGGCTTCAATCTGGAAGTGCCAGACGGTGCGACTGAGGCAGAACTGCGCCACGAAATTCTTCGCGGCATCCTCGGCCTGGCCGAGGAGGATGGCGTGACGCTGGTCTAGGGTCAGCCGGGATCCCGAGACGCGCGCTTAGCGCAATCGCTCCGGCCCAAGGGAGTGACAGGCGCTGGGCACTGCAAGCCATAACCCCAGACCGCCGCCAATGTTAACCATTTTGGTCATACAGGAATAAGAGAACCCGGCGACGTCGGGAGCCGACATCAAGTTATGGGAACCTTTATTCGCCATGATTCTTTACCGCTGCACCCTGCGTATCTGTCCCAACGGATTGGCTCCGGCCTCTAAACCCGAGCTGGGTTTGGCATTGACTGACTGTGCCATCCGCCTTCCGCTATTTTTCTTCAGGAAATCTTGATAACCCGGCGAACTTCTCAGCAGCTCTCCACCGACCCGGGTCAGCATATCTACATCATGCTCGGATAACTCGAGCGTGGTAGGCAGTCGGTTCAGGTAAGACTTAAGAGAAGCCAACTGGACCGATGAGAAAGAAACATTTGCGGTGAAGATTTCAGTCGGCTTTCCCTGTTCCTGTAGATAACTCTTCAGATCTTGCAATTTTTTCTGCAAAAGCAGTCGGGTTTCATCGTTGTATAGACGAAATTGAGCATCCGAAAACGCTTCGAAGGTTTCAGTGAACGATGGCTTTTGGGCAGTCTCGTCCAGACTATGCTCGGGTATCACCTCTGCATCGACGGAAATCACCAGTATGTTTTTGGGAATTTTCTTGATATCAACCAAAGTCTGCCCACTGCCAATACCTTCGATTCGATCAGTTAGCGCACGCAAACCCAAATTATCAGACACGCCCCCATCGACCAGGTGGATATACCCATGCTTTTTTCGGTCACTGTAGGCTTTTATTCTTTGCTGTAACTCCCGCGTTCTTGGCTCTACCGATGGCTGAGAGAGTATGTAGCTGACGAACTTTGACTGACTCGGATCACACGACCCCGCATAGTTTTGAAGAACCACCGGAGGGAAGGCAATGGGGACAGCCGATGAGGCCGTCACCGCCCGAGCAACGGAAAAGGAATCCAAATCGGAGCAGATAAAGTCGAAATAAGCTTGTATGAAGGAAAAACGTGTTCCACTCCCCAGATCAGTTGAATTGATCTCAATGTATGGCCCGTCATTGACGCGAATATCGGCAAATGTCTTGCCATCGAAAATATGTTTGTCGTAATACTCAATGGCCATCTCCGTTCGGTCGAAGCCACTGAAAATACTTTTCCACCAATAAATCGGATCGAACAGACTGGTGATCAAGGCAGACTGGATGCTTTGCTTTAGAAAAACCTTCTCATAGTCAGAAAATAGCCGATCACCAAAAAGCCCATAGTATGCCGCAGTGAAACTCCCCCCAGAGACCGAGCTAATGCTATCCACCTCATCAAGAAGACTCTCCGGTTTCCCCCGAACATGGATCTGCGTATCCCTCAACTCTTTCAAAACACCATAGGAGAGTGCTGCGGCACGCGTACCACCACCTGAGAACGCAAGCAGAATAAGATAGTCGCCTGGATCGCCATGACGGTTATGTAGCTGCCGATATCCCTTGGAGCCATCAACTTGAGTAATCGCTGTGTTTTGTGGCTTGTATACACTCGCGCACCCCGTGAACAAAAATAAAATAGGTGCTACAACCAAAAAGACGATTCCACGCATGTCAAGCTTCCTCATTCATAGCCTCAATACTTGGGGATTGAACATCCCATAGACTGCATGGGAAACAGGCTCAGTACATGGCCCGTCGGTTGTTTATGAAAACCAGGAAAATCGCACCGGCCATCAAAGCTCATCATGTGGCCCCATTCACCGCACGGGAATCGTCAGGGTCGGCCCGATGGATTTGGCGGCGCCCGCCTGCAGGCGGAATAGCTGCGTCAGCAGGAGGAAGGTTGATTTCGACTCCAGATCGTTATTGGGAATGTAATACCAGCGATCATAGAAGTTGATCGACTGGAACGCATGATCGGGGCGGTCGTCGCTTTGCCGCACGTGGAAAATGCGCCCCGCCGGTGTGTCGCCCCAATCAAATACAGAGCCATCGGGGTTTCGCGTCACAGTGACATAGCCGGCCGTCTGGTCCTCAACCGGGCTATCGATACGATGCGACAGATAGAACAACGTGCCCATGAGCGGCCGGGTCACAATGTGGATCGTATCCGGACGGCGCTCAATGGCATCACCCTCCACTCGATAAACGGTCATCCGGGGGTCCAGCCCCAGCATCCCCTTCAATTCGCTAATGACATCGGCGTATTCCGGGGTCGAGCGGATCTCGATCTTCAGCGTCTTGGTTTCCGGGTCCTGCCGGGCCTGGATCAGATTCTCGTCGGCCACCCGCTCGAAAATGTCGGTCAGGCGGTTCCATTCCTTGTAATGCTTGGGTGCCTGCTCCGGCGTCGGCCCGGACGCGGTCGGGGCGTTGGCGATACCGTTAATGCTCTCCACGCAGAGCGCGAACACCCGTCGCACCGACCAGCCCGAACCCGTCAGCGCCAGCACCGCGTCGATCGACACCGGTGACAGCAGGCTCTTGACGAACTCCTCCCCCTGCAGAGGAGCGTAACTGACCGTAGGGTAAATCTCGTAACTGCCTCCAAAGCCGATATTGCCGGACTGCGAAGCATCGAAATTAGCCCCGGCATCCCCCTTCATGCCCAGGCGCACGGTGGCGGCGACACTGGCAACATCCAGGAAAAACGTTGGATCGCGATAATGTAGCCGGACCAGGTTACTGAGGAACTGTCCATTGATGCTGTCGACGATGGCGGCGTTATAGAGCGGATGAGTGCCGCGCAACTGCTCCGGACCAAAGGATTGACAGCCGCTGAGCACCGCAAGAGTCAGCGCTACAGTGCGGCGAATTGGATGGATTGGGTTCATGCAGATTAGACAAGAGGTTCCGCCGACCCCGGAAACCGATATCCGGACTTGGACCGATGGTTAATACGCCGGGTGCTTTAACGACGGAGGTTGCCCATCCGGCCCGGCTGGTTGACACCGGGATCTACCCCCCATCTGGGAGTGGCCGCAGCCGCCCCGCGCGGGTATGGCCCACCCGGTGTCCGCGCCGCCTCACGCGCCAGGGGTGCTTGACCCGCAACCCCGGGTTGATTGATGCCTGGATCGCGCACGGCAGCCCGTCCAACGCCATGATTTCCAATCATTCCGGGCTGATTGATCCCGGGATCGACAGCCCAGGAGGCCGAGCTGGATACCGACATGATCGCGACCAAGATCAGGATGGATTTCTTCATTCAGGCAGGCTCCATCAGTGCTTGAAAGCGCATTGTCCCACAAGAAGTTCCGACAAAAGCGGCGCGGGGAGCCTTCGCCAATCTCACCCTCCCCGTCCTAACGATTGCAGCACCCCACGCGGATCTGCCGGGTCCTTTCAGCCCGGCAGATCCGCGGCATCCCGACTACTGAGAAGCCCTGCATAAGCGGCGTCGAAATCGCGTGGAGTCAGGCAAGCCTCCAGCACGACCCCTGGTCCGCCTACCCTCAACTGCAGGGTCTACTTGTTGGTTACCAACTGACGGTCATTCAGTGCTTGCAAATAACGGTAGTTGCCATCGTAAAAACCCTTCAATGCCTGCAATTACCAAGACGACAAGGTGATGGGCTTTTCGTAGACATACCAATTGACACCTTACGTGATCGAGATCAGCGGGCTTGGCCTGATCTGGTAGCTCTGTAACGTCTACTTGGATAGTCATGGCCACACCCTGAAACGCATGATGAAGGAAGTCAGCAGCCATGGACCATGTGCTCCTTCGCTGATGAACTTGAGCAGTCCATGAATCGGTCCTACCGTGAATAAGACTTGACAACCTGGTTGGCAAACATGAAATTGCCCCCGCCAGCCGACATACAGAGTCTGGGTGTGAAGGGTCCTATCTGTCGCCCGATGGTTGCTTCGCTTGTGCAAGAAGCTTGGCTGATTGAGATGAATCAGTTCCGCATTACATGGTGATTTTCATGCGACAGCAAATCGATACGGCCTTTTACCTGCTGATTGGTATAGTGGGATTGCTGACTGCACTAGAGAAATGGTCAATTGTTGTGTATCTGAGCAGGTTTGCTCAGGCGGCAATCTTCTCGATGTTGTCCTGTACTCCATCCCTGAACACCACCCCCTCGATGACTTGAGCGAGGCGGGCGATTCCGTT
>JBIIEQ010000138.1:0-3510 GCA_044237765.1 Methylococcaceae bacterium
TGAACGGAATCGCCCGCCTCGCTCAAGTCATCGAGGGGGTGGTGTTCAGGGATGGAGTACAGGACAACATCGAGAAGATTGCCGCCTGATCAAACATGCTCAGATACACAACAATTGACCATTTCTCCGGCGCGTGCCTGTTCAAGCTATGCTGGCCGCCGACCTTGTGATACAGTCGAGATGATGGTGTAAAGGCTTAGTCGTTTAAGATTTAGGGCTTTAACTCACGGACGAGGAACATTCACAGAAACATAGCTAACTACCATGATCAGAATAACTCTAATATCAATACTGGCTTTCGTTGGAATTTGTGGAGATACATTCGCTGCCGTAAGAGATTTCAAACTTTCAGATTTCAAAGGGGCTTGGGTTATGCACACCAACTCTGTTGGTGGACTCGGCGTGGAATCGGGCCCAGGGATTGCGTCAGCAGTGACAAGAGTTGTTAAGTTCGATGCCAACGGAAATGGATCAGAAAATAACGGTACATTCGTTTTCTATTTGCCGGACGGACAGCTAAAAGAGTTTACGAACGTCGAAGGCGAAGTCGTAAAGCTAATAGTAACTGATCCAAGTAATGGCGCTGGGGTAATAACCTTTGATGACAGCTCTACTTTTAAAGGCCGAACAACTTACAACTTTATCGCGACTAGATCCAAGTCAGGTGCGGTTAACAAATTACAACTCATATTGGTTAATGCCACTACGAGCTTGCATACCGTTGTGGTGGTAGGTGAACTCATTCGACAATCTGAAAGATGATGTCCAGAAGCGTCGCTTACTGAGTGCTACCCCAGTAAAAAAGTGCCCGCTTAAGCCAGATTCCCACACCTTAAAAATGGGCGCGGTTGGCGGCTGGATTGATGGTGATATCAACGCTGCTGTGACACTTCAGAAGACATGGGTTGAGCTTATAGGAAGTCTCACAGATCATCTCGACGGGGGCTTCGGTCCCCGTTTCCTTTTGGCGGTTAAGGCCCCCGAGGCCTGCTCATGCCGGGGTATCTCCGCATGCAAAGCATCCCCTGAACGTGATCCGGCAGCCGGTACTTCTCTCGGCCCTCTCGCCGATCAAGCTCACGGCAAACAGCCACATGGATCTCGCGCAAGGCTTTAAGGGGGCGGATTCAAATCTGAAGTGCAACACCCTGGGTTAGTGTTGGGTTGACGGGGTTTTCTGGCTCTGGGCAAGACATTCGGCATAGACCGAGAGCGGTGATCTTACACCGAGACCTTTTCGGGGCCGACCATTGATTTCATCGGCAATGGCATCTAGCTGTTCCTGGGTGTAGCCGGAGAGATCGGTGCCTTTGGGAAGGTACTGTCGGACCAAACCGTTGGTGTTCTCGTTGGAGCCTCGTTGCCAGGGGCTGTGGGGGTCGCAGAAGTACACGGCGATGCCGGTCGCCTCGGTGAGTTGACGGTGGTAGGCCATTTCCTTGCCCTGATCTTAGGTCAGACTGAGGCGAAGCGGCTTGGCAATCCCTTGGAGTTTATCGGTAAAGGCCTGCAGGACGTGGGCCGCCGTGGCAGGTTTGGGGTGCGGTAGCTTGACCAGGATCAGCAGCCGGCTGGTGCGTTCCACCAAGGTACCCACGGCGCTGGCATTGCCTTCGCCCTTGATCAGGTCACCCTCCCAGTGCCCCGGAAATTGGCGGTCCTCAATCTCCGGTGGGCGCAGGTGGATACTGAGCTGATCGGGAATATGGCCGCGTCGATCCTGCCCTTTACTGCGCGGGACGCGTTTATTTCGCGCCTGTCGCAGACTGGCAATCAGCTCCTTGCGCAGCTCGCCCACCGGTTGGGCGTAGAGGCAGCGGTAGATGGTTTCAGTGGACACGCGATAGGGATGGCCTTTGGGATGAACGAGCGCCATGGTCAGCGCGATTTGCTCAGGTGACCAGCGCCAACCGAGAAAATGACGGACAACATCAAACGTCACCGTGTTGGGATGCCGTTTACCGAGAGGACGAGCCTGGCGACGACGCGTCTGACAGCGGCGATGCGCCACCCCACTGCCATAATGGCCATCCTGGCTATTGCGCCTAAGCTCCCGGCTGATGGTGCTGGGCGACCGCTTGAGGGTTTCAGCCATCGACCGGACGCTATAGGCTTGTTGATGGAGACTGGCCAGCGTCACGCGTTCTTCAGGCTGGAGTTGAGTGTACGATTTGGTAGTTGGATTCATCTGATGACCTTACTCGATTTCAGGTGTTGCACTTCAGATTTGAATCCGCCCTGACTTGCTCCGTCAAAATGTCGCTACCTTCTTACCGTCGAAGCGCGATTAGGGAGAAGTTCCCCAGTTAATGGTGGCTTTTGCGGTGCTCGAGTATTGGACGTGAATATTTTGAACCACGCCAGGAGTCGGGGCGACGGAGAGTCGTACTGGAAACAGAATAGGACTTGGTATCTCGGTAGATTTGATATCACTCACGTTTAACGCAAGGTCTTGGCCTTGGACTAGAATAGTGCCCGTGAGCGTAGCGTTTTGGGTCCAAAAAGCGGTGTAATAACCCTTGCTTACAGGATCGTAGTAGTAGATCGTGAAGCCAATTCGTATGTCCTTGTCAGGCATGTTGCCATAGATCATTGTCTCAAGTTTGACTTTATTTTCGACGGACACTAGGAAACTAAAAGTGAGCGGCTGAGTTGCGCCGCCGTCAAAAAAGAGGTTGCTCACCACGCCGGCAGCGTTCAAGCCTTGAGGGCTGGAGACATCGGTGGGGTCTACAAGATGAAGATCTGTTTTAAGTTCGGTCGTTCCTATCGACAGATAGTTAATGACGCCCGTATAAGTTATAAGATCTGATTTGAAATACATGGCCTGCCCAACTGAGCAGTTGTAGTTTTTTGAGCCATCGATAAATAGGCTGGCACTGCTGAAGTGCTTAGGCAGTTTCTTCAGTTCATACTTAAAGTTGCCTAGCGCTGACTGAAGAATTTGGGGCGCATCGTTCATCACCGCCGCGTGGTATGTCACCAGCTTTTTCTTGCGGTCATACTTCGGCTCCGATAGGGTCATCACCAGATTCACCGGTCGAGGATCCGAACCACTCCGGTAACTCAAGGTTGCATTGGGGGGGCTGGTTGCGAATGTCATCGGCCAATTAAAGAAGAAAAGGTCATTGGCGACCAAAGTAGTCAGTTTGTACGGACGATCTGAGAATTGAGTCACGTGTTCCCTGACGTTCCTCAGGGTGAGCGTCATGTTGGAGGGATCGGTACCGGTCAGTGTGCCCCCGGCGGCATCTTGAACCCACATGAATTCAGGTAGATCAACGAGGTCGGCTCTTGCCGGGCTGACCAAGAAAAATACGGCCGACAAGATCAGAAGGAGGGGAGCGGGGAGGGATTTCATGACAAGCCTGGATGAATGGTAGTTAGTCGGTCCTGCAAATCAAACAATCCATTACAGATCAATGGCATGGGAGTATAATGTCGGCTGGCGATCCTGAGATTTTTTTTAAATCCCCCGCAAAACCCACGGATTGAGGCTGGCATGACCCC
>JBIIEQ010000028.1:0-37362 GCA_044237765.1 Methylococcaceae bacterium
ACGTGCAATATGACGGCACCAGTACGGTCCCCACCACTGCCGGCACCTACGCCGTGACGGCCGATTGCGCGGCCAGCAGCAACTATGCCGCCGTCACTGGAGCCTCGGCGGGTAACTTCGTCATCAGCCCCGCCACCCCGACCCTGTCCATCAGCAACAGTCCGCAGACCTACACCGGTTCCGGCCTCTCTGCCACGGTCAGCTGCCCCGGCGGCGGTACGGTCAGCAACGTGCAATATGACGGCACCAGTACGGTCCCCACCACTGCCGGCACCTACGCCGTGACGGCCGATTGCGCGGCCAGCAGCAACTATGCCGCCGTCACTGGAGCCTCGGCGGGTAACTTCGTCATCAGTGCAGCAAGTCAGAGCATCAATCTTGTAGCAACACCGAATGCCATTACTGTGTCTGGCACTAGCGCTCTCTCCATCACTGGAGCCACTGGAACCGGTGCCGTGACCTATTCTTTGGTCAGCGGTCCTTGCACACTTGCGCAAAACCCGGCGGTTCTGACGGGGACCGGTGCCGGCAGTTGCGTGGTCACGGCAACCATTGCCGCCGATCCCAACCATGGCTCGGCCTCATCCAACCCGGTCACAGTGACGGTGGCTGGCCCACCGATCGTCACCCATGTCACGGCTATTCCCGGTGCAGGCTTCATCAAGGTGGTATTTGATGTGGTCAACTCGACATCTTCAGCTTCAGTGGTCCGGGTTCAGACAGCGGTCATGTACACCGCCACCTGCACCTCGACGGATGGGGGCGTCACTGTCAGCGCCACCGGGCCGGGTTCACCACTGAACGTCACCGGGACTACTGCCGGCAAGTCTTACACCTGCAGTGTCACCGGCACGGACGGCTCGGGCAGTTCGACATCAGAGCCGAGCAACGCGGTCATCCCTGCTCCAGCGCCACCACCGGTTAACCCCATTCCCACCCTGTCGGATTGGGCTCAGATCCTGATGATGCTGATGATGATCGGTGCGGTGGGCTGGCAAACCCGGCGGGTGATGCAACGGCGCTAAGCCGCTGCTTGAGTCAGAGAAACAACGGGCGCCATAGCGTCCGTTGTGTTGTGAGGGAGTCGATCTATGGTGGGCCCGGGGCGGTAGGAGGCTCGCCCTCGGGCCGATACAGACAGCCTACCGGCACAACGCTAAGTGCCGCGGTTGGGCTCCATTCGCGCTGAGGGCAGCGCTCCCACGAGCAAGCTCCAACATCGTGGGAGGCTTGCCCTCAAGCCGATGCGGGGTTGCTAC
Source organism: Methylococcaceae bacterium (assembly GCA_044237765.1). Classification (GTDB taxonomy): domain Bacteria; phylum Pseudomonadota; class Gammaproteobacteria; order Methylococcales; family Methylococcaceae; genus UBA6136. The sequence continues at coordinate 1,260 of JBIIEQ010000028.1, forward strand.
CGGCATGGCGTTTTGCCTGTCACTGCGAGTGCGGCCGCCCAAGGCTCCTGCAAGGCTGGATGGACGTTAGACCGATTCGGTGATGAAACCCTGCAAGTGCCGGGTTAGAGCCCGCTCGCGCTGAGGGGCAGCGCTCCCGCGGCACACAACCAAATATGGGGCCAGGATGCGGTCTGTGCCTTGAGTGTCAACCTCCCAGAACCCAGCCTCTGCTAGAATCGGCGGCCTTTTTATCGAGATAACCTGCGCTTCCATGTCCGAATTTTTTCCCCAGGGTTATGCCTCTTATGTGATTGGCGGATTGCTGATCGGCCTGGCCATGAGTGTGCTTTACCTGCTGACGGGGCTGATTGGCGGCATGAGTACGGTCTTCACCTCCAGCTGGTCCTACTTCAGCCAGGCGGCTTATTTCAGCGAGCCACGATTTCGCTCCAGCCGGGTCTGGCGGCTGATCTATGTCATCGGGCTCATTATCGGCGGGGTGGTCTATCTGACCATGGGTGGGGACGCATTTGTGACCGACATCAGCCCGTGGCGTCTATTGCTGGGCGGTGTCTTGATGGGTTTTGGTGCGCGATTAAGCAATGGTTGCACGGCGGGTCACGGTATTTGCGGGCTGGCTTCGCTGCGACTCTCTTCGCTGCTGGCGGTGATGATATTTCTGGCGACGGCCATTGCGGTGGCGCACCTGATGCAGAGCATGGGAGTCCGCTGATGAAAAAGTCATCGCTGTTGGCTGTGCTGCTCTGTGGGGTACTGTTTGGTGCCGGTCTGTCCCTGGCCAGCATGGTCAAACCCGAGGTGGTGATCGATTTCCTGTTGTTCCGGGATATGGGGCTATTGCTTGTCCTGGGCACTGCAGTAATGGTGACCTTGCTGGCTTACCAGCTGGGGCCCAAAGTGCTTAAAAAGCCGGTCTTTGAAGCGCGGTTTGCAGATTATATCTCTGCTCTTGATGTGCGAACCTTGCTGGGGGCCGGCATCTTTGGCTTGGGCTGGGGAATCTGCGGCGTCTGTCCGGGTCCCGCCATTGCCGGACTGGGTGTCGGCAACTGGCCGCTGCTATATGCCTTGGCGGGTATCGCCGCCGGGGCCTATGTCCAGGGCCGCTGGTTTCCGCCTCGCTAGGCTTTGCTGACGCGATGCCCCTGCCCTATTGAATGGGGTCATGGATGAATGTCCGAAGGAGATTGTGCCCAACTGAACATCGGGCATACTCTTTGACCTGATAAGAATCTTTCACCTTGTGAGGGAACCCATGCTGCGTCGCTCACTGCCTGTATTCCTCCTGCTGCTGCAGCTTGCGGGATTCGCCCTAGCTGGACCCATTGCTCCTGCGGAGATCCCCGATCCACTAAAACCCTGGAGCCGCTGGGTCCTCTGGAACGATAAGACCCAACCCTGCCCCGTCCTCGCCGGGACGCCCGACAAACGTCAGTGCGATTGGCCTGCCTCACTTCAGCTGGCATTGGATGGCCGGGGCGGACTGTTCACGCTGGCTGTTCAAACCCTTTCGGATCATCCCGTGACGCTCCCCGGCGATGAGGGACACTGGCCACAATCAGTCACCGTTGACGGCAAACCCCTGGCGGTCATGAACGCTGCCGGTCGACCCACGGCCCACTTGCTACCCGGGTCCCATGTCATTGCCGGTCGCTTCATCTGGGATCGCCTGCCTCCGGTCCTGAGCATTCCTGCCCATCTGGCGCTGATTGAACTGAATGTCGATAAGAAACCGGTGACATTTCCCGCCCTGAATGAACAAGGCCAGCTGTGGCTGACCAGCGACCAGGAGAGCGCTCCCACCGCCAGCAGTGCGGATATGCTGAAGCTCAAGGTATTCCGCCGTATCCAGGATGGCGTACCGATGCAGGTCATTACCCAGATTGATATGGATGTCTCCGGCAAGGCTCGAGAAGTCATGCTGCAGGGAATATTGCTGCAGGGTGCGATTCCGATGGCGCTTGAAAGCACGCTGCCGGCGCGCATGGAAGCCGAGGGGGTGCTTCGTCTTCGAGTACAGCCCGGACACTGGACGATGAACCTCACGTCAAGATTCCCCGGCGAAATCACTGAACTCACCCTCCCCAACCATGCGGCTCCCTGGCCAGACGACGAGATCTGGACCTTCGAGGCCAACCCGGCCATCAGGCTCGCGGAAATCGAGGGCGTCGCCGGCATCGATCCGCGTCAAACCGAGTTGCCGGAGGCGTGGCAACCACTGCCGGCTTATCGGCTCGATAAAGGTGACTCGCTCAAGTTCAACGTGATCCGGAAAGGCGACCCGGAACCGGATCCGGACCGGTTGATCCTCCATCGCCAGCTCTGGCTGGATTTCGATGGCGGCGGCTACACGGTCAATGATCGGATCAGCGGGCAGATGACTCGCGGCTGGCGGCTTGATGGCGGAGAGGGCATGACCCTTGGGCGCGTGTCCATCAATGAACAACCCCAATCCATCACCCTGGACGAAACCACGGGCCGCACCGGGGTTGAAGTACGGCGGGGCCAGCTGAACCTGTCGAGCGATAGCCGTCTGACCCGTCGCTCAGCGCTTTCCGCCACGGGATGGGAAAAGGATTTCCAGTCTGTCAGTGCCGAGCTGAATCTTCCCCCGGGCTGGCGCCTGTTCGCGGCGCTGGGCGTTGATCAGGCGGCAGGCGCCTGGCTGGACCAGTGGACTCTGCTCGATTTCTTCGTGGTGCTGACTCTGGCATTGGCGGTGGGCCGACTCTGGGACTGGCGCGCAGGGGCCCTGGCGCTTGTCACCTTGACTCTGATCTGGCAGGAACCGGGGGCTCCCCGCTTCGTCTGGCTGAACCTGCTGGCGGCCTCGGCGCTGTTGCGGGTTCTGCCGGCAAATCCAGCCACGGGCCAGCGTGCCGTCCAATGGGTCAAGGCTTACCGACTGCTTGCCTGGGTGGCGCTGGGCCTGATCGCCATTCCCTTCGTTTTCCAGCAAGTGCAGCTGGGACTGTATCCACAGCTGCAACAACCAAGTCGCTACTTTTCCAGACCGGCCGATTTTGAGAGTGCCCCAGCGCAACAAGAAATCGCACAGATGGCCGATGCCGCCACCGCTGAGCTGGATGAACTTCCCGCTCCCCCGCCACCCAGCGATTCTGCGCCTTTGCTGAAGCGCAAACGGGCCCACATGCCAAAACCGATGTCCGCTCCCGCCCGACCCATCGATGAAGCCGACCCCCATGCCATCACGCAAACCGGCCCGGGATTACCTGGCTGGGAGTGGCAGCGCCTGCCCTTGACCTGGAAAGGTCCGGTTCAGTCTACTCAGGAGATGACACTCATCCTGATTCCACCGCCCATGAATCTGATGCTGAATCTGTTGCGTGTCCTTTTGCTGATGCTGCTGGCCGCATGGCTAATGAGCGGAGGAGGCGCTTGGCGATGGCCCCACCTTCCGGGATGGCGCGGGCGTTCTGCGCTGTCCGTAATCCTGCTGATACTTTTGGCGCCCAAGATCCATGCCGCCGAATTCCCCACACCCGAACTGCTCAATGAATTGAGGGCCCGACTTGTAGCACCGGCTGACTGCCAACCTCATTGCGTCGATATTCCCAAACTGAACCTGAAAACAAGCCGTGACAGCCTGAGGATGGAGATGGACATTCATGCCCTCGTCAAGAGTGGCATTGCCCTGCCCGCTCAAACCGGCCAATGGTGGCCATCACGGGTAGAGGTGGATGGGAAATCCGCACAGGCATTGATCAGGAGCGAGGACGGTCAGCTATGGCTGGCCCTTGATGCAGGACAACATAATGTCACCTTGACCGGGCCACTTCCTGCCCGGGAAAAGATCGAGATACCACTGACCTTCAAGCCCCACCGCGTTGAGCTCACCGGCACGGACTGGCGGGTTGAAGGCATTGGCGAGAATGGCCAACCGGATCGGCAATTACGCCTGATGCGCGAAATCAATGACGCCGACATCCACCAGAAACTTGAGAGCCAGGGACTGCCCCTGCCCGATTTTGTGCTGGTTGAACGGACGCTTGAACTGAATCTGGACTGGCAGGTATCCACCGTCGTCAGGCGCCTCACGCCGACTGAGCATCCCCTGACCATGAATATCCCTCTTCTGAACGGCGAATCGATATTGACGGGCGACCTGACCACTCGTGACGGCAAGGTCGCCATCAGCCTGTCGCCCGGACAGACCGAGGCGCGTTGGGAATCCACCCTGAGTCAGCAATCCATTGTCACACTGACCGCCCCGATCACGGAGCAGTGGACCGAAATCTGGCGACTGAATGCGAGCCCGACCTGGCACATTCAGCCGGAAGGTATCGCCGTCGTTCATCACCAAAGCGCCAGCGGTCAATGGCAACCGGAGTGGCGACCCTGGCCAGGCGAGTCGGTCACACTAACCATCACCCGACCCACGGGAGCGCCGGGAAATACATTGACGCTGGAGTCCAGTGAACTGACGCTGCGGCCTGGTGAACGGGCAACGCTGTCCAGCCTTGGCCTGAAGATACGTAGCTCTCAGGGCAGGCAGCAAAAAATCACGCTACCGCCAGCGGTCAAGCTGCAGACGGTCATGATCGACGGCATTCAGCAGCCGATCAGGCAGGAAGGACCATCCATTATTCTTCCCGTGCATCCAGGAACCCAGACGGCGGCGATTGACTGGATCAGTGAAGCGGGCATCACCAGCCTGCTTCACACTCCTGAAATCAAGTTGGGCAACCCCAGCGTCAATGCGACGACGCATATCGAGTTAGGCAATAACCGCTGGGTGCTGCTTCTGGGTGGGCCGGCGATGGGACCTGCGGTTCTTTTCTGGGGACTTTTGGCCACCCTGCTTCTGCTGGCTTACGGACTCAGTCGAATTCCGGACAGCCCCGCGACTCTCCCTCAGTGGGCCTTGTTGCTGGTGGGGTTGAGCCAGGCTTCCCTCATGGGCGGCTTTATGGTGGTTGGTTGGCTGTTGATGCTGTCCTGGCGCGGGAAAAGTAGCAGAAACTTGAGTGAGCGGAGCTTCAAGACTCTGCAAGTGAGTTTGGCCTTGCTCACATTGTTTGCGCTGGCCATCCTCGCCCAGGCGGTGGCCGGTGGCCTGCTGGGATTACCGACCATGCAGATTGACGGTTTTGGTTCTGACGCCTATCACCTGAACTGGTATCAAGACCGCACCCCCGACGCCCTGCCCCGGCCTTGGGTTGTCTCGGTTCCCCTGTGGATTTACCGGACACTCATGCTCGTCTGGGCACTGTGGTTGGCCAATACCTTGCTGAACTGGTTACGATGGGGGTGGGGTTGTTTTACGACAGGAGGAATGTGGACCAGCGTCCCATAACCTGCCCTGGTGCCAGCCTTTGCTTGGCAGGGTCACCCCTCATCGCCCCAATGCACAATAGTCGGATTCGACAGATAGACAACAATATCAAACACGCATTACAGAATAGGTCGTTTCCTGACTCTGCGCGTTAGCCAGCTCCGGTAAAATTCCGGCTGCCAACCTTACTCCTAATACCAAATTCTATCCGATGCGTAACCCCTCCTCCCCTGACCTGTTCGAGCGTTTCTGGCTCTGGATCGATCGCAACTTCATTGAGCTGGGGCGTGAAATGCGTCTGAGCTACCTGCCGCCGCTCATGGTTTATCTGGCGGCCGGCATCTCGGGACTGACCGCCATCGTCGGGACCTTTTTTGTCAAGGATTACCTGGGCCTGTCAGCCGAGTTTCTGGCGGGGCTGGCCTTCTGGGCGATGTTGCCATGGACCCTGAAACTCCCGGTCGGGCATCTCGTCGACCTGATCTGGCGCTACAAGGGTGGGTTGGTCTTCCTGGGTGCCGGCCTGATTGCGGCCAGTCTGCTGATCATGCTGGGTCTGCTGAACGACCGGGTGGCCATGGAGGCCGTGTTACCCGCTGCCACCTGGTACGTTCTCAGCGTGCTGCTGGCACCGGTGGGTTATGTCATCCAGGATGTGGTCGCCGATGCCATGACCGTGGAGGCCGTGCCGACCACCGACGAGATGGGGCTGACAATACCGGAGAACCAACAACGCCTGATGCATGCCACCATGCAGACGCTGGGTCGCGTGGCCATCATTGCCGGCACGCTGATCGTCGCTCTGGTCAATGTCTACATGTTCGACGGCGTGGAGAGTCTTGCGGAAGGCGAGAAGGTCGCCATTTATCAGCGGCTTTATCAGATGGCCCTGATCATCCCCGCTACCTCTTGCTTCGGCGTCATTTTTGCCTGGGCACTCAAGCGAAAACAAAAAAAATCACTGCATGCTCTGGGTTATACCCTGGCTGAGATCGACAAGCTCACGGAAGTCCATACCACCTCCACCGTACCCAACTGGTGGATTCTGGGCGGTGGACTGGCGTTTGCGTTGGGCACCATCACGGTGGGTCTGGCAGATCTGGCTTTCGGGCAAGAAATCATCTTCGTCCTGTCCATGGGCATCATTCTGGCGCTGATGTATCGGCTGATGGATGAAATGGAGTCCGATGCACGAAACATGCTGTTGGGAACCGCCGTGCTGATTTTCTTCTTTCGGGCAATTCCCACCCCGGGCCCAGGTTCCAGCTGGTGGATGATCGATGTGCTGGATTTCGACCAGTCATTCATGGCGCGACTGTCGCTGATCGGGAGCGTCCTCAGCCTGGCGGGACTGTTTCTGTTCCGGCGCTTCATGGCGGAACGTCCGATAGCCTCCGTGGTGATCCTGCTGACCCTGATCGGCACGGTGTTATCGCTCCCCACCATTGGCATGTATTACGGGCTGCATGAATGGACCGCCCGCCTGACCGGCGGCGTGGTCGATGCCCGCTTCATCGCGCTGATCGATACGGCGCTGGAATCCCCCCTTGGTCATATCGCCATGGTCCCCATGCTGGCCTGGATCGCCCACTCGGCGCCCAGCCACCTGAAGGCCACCTTCTTCGCCGTGATGGCCTCCTTTACCAACTTGTCCCTCGCGCTGAGCCAGCTGGGCACCAAGTATCTGAATCAGATCTACACCGTCACCCGTGAGGTCAAGGACCCGGTCAGCGGAATGATGACCACACCCGCCAACTACAGCGAACTGGGGCAGTTACTGATCGTTGTCACTCTGATGGGATTGATGATCCCCCTGGGCGCCGTGGCGGTGGTTCGCTGGCTGCGGCTACGCAGTGCTTGATCCTGACCGGCGAAACCTTCTCTGGCTCCATTGGCTGTCACGCAAACTGTATCAGTGATGAACAGCCATTTCGGCAAAAATGCCATCGTGTACAATCCAGCATCCTTCAAAGACGGGGTTTCGTCCGCCATTTCCATGCTTTCCTTCCTTCGACTGTTACGACAGCGTTACCAGACCCTGGTCGATACTTCCTCGCCTTCCGATCATGTCCGCGCCCAAGGCCTCAGCCCCTTGCTGACCTCCCTGGAGTTTGCCGAGGCCGTTCTGGAAAAGGTCGAATGGATGGGTCAGCATCCCCAGCACCCGATTCACATCGCCGTCGTGGGTCCGACCCAGGCAGGAAAAAGCTCGGTCATCAATTGGCTGGCTAGCACCCCGCTTGCGGAAGCCAGCCCATTGGCGGGCTTCACCGTCCATCCCCAGGGCTTTGTCCTGAGCCAGGAGACTGCTCAACTGGATGCACTGGACGGCTATTTCCATGGTTATCAGCGTCTGGGCCGAGATCATCTTGACCATCGGCAATTGAATGCATTTAGCCTGGAACTGGCATCGAATAACGAGCTCCCTGCTGCCCTCCGCCACACCATCCTCTGGGACACTCCCGACTTTGATTCGGTCCAGTCCCGCGAATACCAGAATGCCGTTTTACGCGTCGTTGGACTGGCCGACCTCATCGTTCTGGTGGTCAGCAAGGACAAGTATGCCGACTTGTCCGTCTGGGAGTTCATGCGGCTGCTGGAGCCTGTAACACAGCAGACCCTGCTGTTGCTGAACAAGACCGATGCGGACTCCCGTTCTACCCTGCTGCGGTCGGTTGAAGACAAATGGCGTAGTTTCCGCTCCGATCCGGTACCGCCCATCATCCCCATCCCTTACCTGAACGATCCATCCGACCTGGCCGGGCTAAACGAATTGCATGACCAGGCGATGTCCACCCTGAAAGCGGCCTTCGGCAGGGTCGACCGCGCCCGTTATCCCCAGGCGGCTCAGCGCCTCATCAAAACACACTGGTCAGCCTGGACTGCGCCGGTGGTTCTTGAGCATCGCCTGAACGCCGAATGGAATCAGCGCCTCGACCGGGTTGTGAATGAGTGCATGGAGCGTTACCAACGCGACTATCTGGATCACCCCAACCATTACGAGACATTCCAGCGCGCACTGGCTGAATTGCTGACCCTGCTTGAAGTGCCGGGCATCGGCAATGCCCTGATGCATGCCCGTCGCCTGGTGACCTGGCCGGTGAGACAAATCACCAAACTGGGCAGGCTGGCCACGGGCCAAAGCACTCATGCGGACGGGGGTGAATCGGCCATGCTGCATCAGATTGCCGAACATGCACTCGTTCAAATCAGCGAGGACCTGCTGTTGAATGGCAGCCCCGATCCGGTTGAACAGCGCTGGTGGGGCGGACTGAGCCAGCAGGTCATGCGGCTGCGCGGCCAGATCATGGCTGGGTTTGATGAGGCCACCCATGCCTATGTTGAAGACTTCCAGCCTGAAATCGACAAGACCGCCCATGGTCTTTACGAACACCTGCAGGAACAACCGATGGTGCTCAATAGCTTGCGGGCGACGCGAATGACTACGGATGCGGCCGCTCTGGCAGTCGCCCTGCATACGGGCGGCATCGGCGTGCAGGACTTCGTCATCGCCCCTGCCATGCTGTCGGTGACCAGTCTGTTGGCGGAAAGCGCGCTGGGACGATACATGAACAAATCGGCTGAACGCTTGAAAAACCGTCAACAAGAGGCGGTGGAGCAGCTATTCAATGTCGCCATCCGCCTGCCCCTCTCATCGGTTCCGGACCAGGTTGACCCGTCATCCCGAATCGGCATTCCTCCCGAGACACTGGAGCAGGCCGCCATTGAACTCCGCTGAAGTTCTCGGTCATTGAACGTCACCTCTTGACCACTGGCCGATTGTTCACTCCGCCAAACATCTGATTCTTCCGATCGCCATGCCACACCCTTTTGATGAACTCCTCCAGAGCACCCTGGACTGGGCGCAACGCGCGGTAGATCAACAATGGCTGCAAGCTCAGGATATCCGCGAGATCAACGCGCTTGAGACCCGTCATCCGGGCTCCCTGTTCGAACCCGGAACACATCGCCCCCTGGTAGCGGCCTTCTTTGGTGGCACGGGTGTTGGCAAGAGCAGTCTCCTGAATCGTCTGGCGGGACAGGCCGTGGCTAGGACCGGGGTCGAGCGGCCGACTTCACGCGAAGTGTCCATCTATCTGCATGACTCGGTTCATATCAGCCGGCTTCCCAACGACTTTCCACTCGACAAGGTGCGGATCGCCCAACACCATGATGCCGAGGCGAGACAGGTCATGTGGGTCGACATGCCGGATATCGACAGCGTGGAACAGCACAATCGCGAATTGGTGCTGGAATGGATACCGCACATCGATGTACTGATCTATGTCGTCAGCCCGGAACGCTATCGCGATGACAAGGGCTGGCGCCTGTTACGAGAATACGGCGGCGATCATGCCTGGCTGTTCGTGCTGAATCAATGGGATCGTGGGCAGGATATCCAGCTGGAGGATTTTCGCGGTTTGCTGGCTACCACGGGCTTTTCCAATCCGGTCGTCCTGCGCACCGACTGCCGGGAAAATGCAATCGAGCGTAAAGCAGATGATTTCGCGGAGCTCCAGAGTCTGCTTCGTGAAATCTCGGCGCAGCATGTGATGGGGCAACTGGAAACGCGCGCCGAGCAGGCTCGCATCAACGGCTTGAATCAGGCCATTGATGCAGCACTGAACCGCATGGGTCAGACTACTACCTACCGGGAACTGAATGACGCATGGGAGCAGATCTGGGGTACCGCACATACGGATTTATTGGCGGGCCTGGAGTGGCCCATGAAAAGTACGGCAGCGGTCTACAGTGGCAACGAAGCCAATCCACTGAGCCGCTCGCTGGAATTGGCGCCGCCCGCTGACACTGACGGCAAGCCATCACAACCCAAGGCCATACTCTGGGATGACTGGGCCGAAGGCCGCGTCCGCGATGCGATCGGCCAACTCATCGTCGAAGCCGGTCACCGGGGCTTGCCCGTCATTCCTTTCAAGAATCAGTTGGACCAATGGCCGGCGGAGACCGGAAAACAGGTGCTGAGTCGCGCCCAACTGATGCTGCGGCAGGCGCTGGCTCAACCGGGCAATGGCTTGCAACGGGCCAGCCTGAAAGTGATGGGTTTGTTAGCAGTGGTCTTGCCCTTGGCAGCGCTGAGTTGGGCCAGCTATCAGGTGGTCAAGGGGTATTACGACAGCGCAACCGACCACCTCGGCTATCTCGGCACGGATTTCGCCGTGCACAGTCTCCTTCTGGTGGGCTTGTCCTGGCTGTTGCCTTGGTTTGCCTATCGGCAACTCAGACCTTCGGTAGAGCGCAGCGCACTCAAGGGCTTGCGATCGGGTGTCACCTCGGGCCTGGCAGCTATTGGAGAGCAGGTGAGTGCAGGATTTGTTGCAGCGGACGAGGCCCGGGAATTGTTCATCGCTGAAGTGCGGGGCATTCAGGAGAAAGCCTCGGCACTCCTTGCCCATTCCCCTCCCGGAAGCCGCTTGCCGGAATTATTGCAACGAATGCTCCCCGATGCCTCCAAAGCGAACGCATCGGGTGACCACTCCCCGTGATGACGGGTTCAGATCCTCAGTCCAGAAGATCAAAATAGCTCTTGTCCACACCACACTCGGGACACACCCAATCGTCAGGTATATCTTCATAACGAGTACCCGGCGCCAGCCCGGAATCCGGGTCGCCCAGTTCCTCGTCGTAAACCCAGCCGCAGGCGGAACAGATGTATTTTTTGTAATCAGCCATGTGTCATTAATTCATTGAGTCGTTTGAAGGGAAGCATTTTACGTGGGCAGGCGACTTGCGGGAAGATTGATCGACACAGGGTGATGGGGCCTCCCTTGCCAAGGTTGCGGCATTGGCTGGCGTTGCTTCAAAAAAACAACAGGGTAGCCAGGTAGGCAGACGTAAAAATGGATAAGGGCAGCCAGCTCTCGCGCAACCATTGCATTAGCCTAAACCGGCAATAGGCCCATGAGCGAAAGCGTGAGCGAACAAACCGCACAAGCTTCACATAGACGAAAGCGCCCAACCCCATGAAAGCGGCCAACCCGGTCCATGCGGTAAACATCTGGGATTCATGTCCCTCCAGATGAAACATGACTTCCAGCAGCTCCTCCAGCCCCAGTTCCAAGAATTCGATGACGATGTGTAACCCATGCAGCAACAGGTCAAGCAGGGAATCCCAGAACACCAAAATCAGGAACCAGAAACTCCAGATATAAAACTCACGGCGCCCCCGCCGAGGACGAGCAACAGAAGCCGCTGGCGGGGTCGTCTGACGGGTGGGTTTTTTCATGTGGGATGATCCATTGAGGCTGCCTTGGCAACTCGATTGGGTGCGCGAAATTGATTCGTTAATTGATTGGATAGTCGCTCAGCAGGAACCCAGTGTGATCCTCTTGGAAGAGTCGCCATTCACACTGACATTGACTGAATCACGATCCTCCAGACCTTCCAAGATTTTTTTGACTGATCTCACTGTAGGTCATTTTCGGGGGTTTCCCTCAGTCTTGTCTACCGCAAGTGGGACAGACAGGATTGCGAGGAAGTCGTAGTTTCTGCCAATCCATACTGAGCGCATCAAACAGCATGACCTCGCCGGTGCGGACAGTGTCCGGCATGGCAATCAGCTTGATCGCCTCCAGGGCTTGCAGGCTCCCGATAATGCCCGGGAGCGGGGCAATCACTCCGGTTTGCGAGCAAGTTTCGCCCAGCTCATCCACGCCTTGATACAGGCAGTTGTAACAGGGACTGTCACCTACCCCCGGGCGAAACACCCCCAACTGACCCTCAAAGCGGATCACTGCCCCGCTGACAAGTGGTTTGCCCTGCCTGAAGCAGGCCCGGTTCACGGCAAAACGGGTCGTCAGATTATCGGAACAATCCAGCACGACATCCGCCTCCAGCATGCTGGCTTCAAGGCCGGCTTCGTCCAGCCGCTGACCGATACAGGTCAGGCTAATGTTTGGGTTCAATCGGCTCAAGGCATGACGTGCCGACTCGGTCTTCGGTTGACCGAGGTTGTCCGTGGTATGTAATGGCTGACGCTGAAGATTACTGAGATCAACCGTATCAAAATCGTTGATGATCAGGTGACCGACACCCGCTGCTGCCAGATAAGTTGCAACCGGTGATCCAAGACCGCCCAGGCCGATGATCAGAGCGGTGGCATCCAGCAGTCGGAGCTGGCCTTCTATATCCACTCTGGGCAGCAGGATTTGGCGGCTATAGCGAAGTAAATCGTTGTCATCCATGTTCTGGCGTCCCGCTATCCCTTGTGATCCCTTGCAATCCGGGCGGTTGATGAGAATTCCTGCTGATACCGCTCCCCACGGCACTACTCTGGACGGTTCTGTAATATCATGGCACCCCAAAAACCATTGGACCTTGCGTTAAAAGCTCATGATTCGAACCTTGGCTCTTGCACTGCTCTTGCTGGGCTCACTGGTCCAGGCGGAGGATGAAACCCCCGTGATTATCTCGGACCAGCCCGATTTGCCTGCGCCTATCAAAAGCGGCCAAACCATGGACCCTGATGTGACCATCATCCGGCGCGGTGAGGAGACCATTGAGGAGTATCGTATCAATAACCAGCTTTATATGGTCAAGATCACCCCTATGATCGGTCCCTCCTACGTGCTCGTCGACACCAACGGCGATGGCAACCTGGAGGTTCGGCACAGCGACAACGAACGGGGGATGAATATCAACAAATGGGTACTGTTCAGCTGGTAAGACCCACCTCCAGTAACTTCAATTCACATCGCCGACCCTGACGGAAGCTTATCCGTCAATCATCCCCTCTCCCTGCTCACCGCCCGACAAGGATTGCCCCGACTATGCCTCCGAGTAGCCGCATGGACCGTTTGTACCGCTCAGGACAGCAAGGGCTTGTCCGTGGCGGACTCAAGGGGCTTGAGAAAGAGAGTCTTCGCCTCACGTCCAACGGGCTGATCGCCCAGACCCCCCATCCAGCCGCCCTGGGATCGACACTGACACACCCCTGGATCACCACCGATTATTCCGAGGCGCTGATCGAGCTGATCACGCCGCCCTGCAAAAAGTCGGAGGAAGCGCTCGATTTCATGGGTGACATCCATAGCTTCGTCCACCATCACCTGGAAGACGAACTGCTGCTCGCCACCTCCATGCCGATCGGTCTGGATGGCGACGACAGCATCCCGATTGCCCGCTACGGCGATTCCAACATCGGCCAGATGAAGCACATCTACCGGCGCGGCCTGGCCTATCGCTACGGGCGGACCATGCAGTCGATTGCCGGCGTCCACTTCAACTACTCCGTCAACGAAGACCTCTGGCCTGTACTGCAGCAACTCGACGAACATCGTGGAGAACTGACCGACTTCATTGCCGAGGCTTATTTCGGTGTCATCAGGAATGTGCATCGCCATGGCTGGTTGCTGATTTATCTGTTTGGCAATTCCCCGGCCATCTGCAAGTCCTTCTTCCGTGGGCGTGAATCCCTTGCCTCACGGTTTGCCGAGCTCGATACCCATACCCTCTTCCGACCCAATGCAACGTCACTCCGGATGAGCGACATCGGCTATCGCAACGACAACCAGACCACCCTGGATATCTCGGTCAATGCGGTGGATGAGTACATTGCCAGCCTGGATGCCGCCACCAACCTGCCTTACCCGGCTTATGAAGCGATTGGCGTCAAGGTCAACGGCGAATATCGACAGCTCAACGCCAATAGTCTTCAGATCGAGAACGAATACTACAGCCCCATCCGTCCCAAGCAGATCACCCATTCCGGCGAGAAGCCCACGCTGGCGCTCAAAAAACGCGGTGTCCGCTACGTGGAATTGCGTGCGCTGGATCTTCTCTGCACACAGCCAGCAGGCATTTCGCTGGATGAAATGCACTTCCTGGAAACCTTTGTGCTCTTCTGTCTGTTGAGTGACAGCCCCCTGCTCGATCAGGAGGAGAAGGCCGAATGTAATCGCAATGGCCTGAACGTAGCGTGCTGTGCCCGAGGCAAGGACTTTATGCTGTTCCGCGAAGGACGCCCTATCCCGCTCAAACAATGGGCAAGCAACATACTGGATCAGCTGCTGCCGATCGCCGACCTGCTGGATGAAGAAGAAACCGGACAGCCCTATCGCAACAGCATAGAAAAACACCGACCGGCGGTCGCCGAGCCGGAGCAGACGCTGTCAGCGATCATCCTGAACGAAATGCGCAGCAACCAGGAGTCCTTTACCGAGTTTGCCCTGCGGCTGTCCCGGCACCATGCAGCTCACTGGAAGCAGCGCCGCATCAGCGAAGAGATAAATCGCGACTTTATGCGCGAATCCGACCTCTCCTGGCAAAAACAGGCAGAGATTGAGGCCAGCGACAGTCTGTCACTGGACCAGTACCTCCAGCAGTACTGGATGCAGACCTGAGACAGCTTAGGCGATTATGACAATATTTGATCACCCAAAGGTGAGGGGCATTGCCGGCTGGTATTAGCCATCGTGGCTCCGACCAAGACACCCAAGACCCAAACCGCATAAGTGCATGGCCTACAAACCCTGCTGATCAGGCCCTGCAGCCTTAACTTGGGAAGCTTGGGGGAGACCACGCTAAACAGTAACCAAATGATATCGGCTACAGGGAGTGGATCTTATTTCCCGCAAAGCCCAACTGACTTGCAGTTTGACTGATGGCGGCATTGATGCGCGCCCTGGAGTCTGGATCAAGCGTGTTTTTGTTAACCGTGCGGAGTTGTTGGGTAGAGACGAAATACGGGCTTGAATGCTGACCCGTGCTCTCTGCCTCTGCTTTTTGCGAAAAATAATTCGCCGCAAGAAGCCGACAGTGATAACGAGACCCTGACCGCTAAAAAACCTGTGTTCCCATAATGCTGATGAGTTCAGGTCCTGTCTTGGACCTGTTACCAAGCAATGCAAATGCCACTTTTTTACCACTTGAACGTGCGGTAAATATCCGTGCGGCAGCAACCAGATCAGTACTCACATAAAAAAAGTAACAGTATCCGGGGTCCGCGTATGCGTCAACGGTGGCAAAAGGCTTACGCGCCGTCGTTACCGGTTCATTGCCACCTGTATTCGTGAGAGATCCAGCGCGCACGCCGGATGCTGCCACGACTTTCAACAGCGTGCCGGGTACCAAGATGCGGGGGGTTGTAGCGCTTGAGGCACTCTCGGCACTATCAGCATGTGAACCCTCTACGCCCAGTAGTGGGATCAACGCCGCCGAAGAGGCGACCCCTTTCAAGAAGCCTCTCCGTTTCAAACCATTCGAATCAGGAGCAACCAGGCTAATGCCCTCTTCAACTTCATCATTGGCATTTTGTGTAGTCATGATAGATCTCTTTATGAAGGCCGTGGAAAGTCAAGTTGCATGAAGTAGGCTAGCTTAGATGATTACCCGCAAACTGCCGAACCTGGAAACAAAGCCATCAATAAAAAAACCCCCGGGTTTACCGGGGGTTTGTTGCCTTGGCGAAACCGGATTTAGCCGGTGTTCACAACAGGATGGGCGACCAAATTATATGATGGGGGTCCAATCGAGGGGCACGGCGGCGCCATATTCGCCCCCCAACCAGCCTAGACCTTCACCTCTCCAACCTCGAACTTCACGCAACCAGCCTGATCCATCCCAACCCCCGGTGTACTCGGCCGCTGCTTCAAAGGAAGCGTCAACTGCTGCATCTGCTCCTACTTCTTCAGCACCATCAATGACGACCGCTGCAGCGACATCTTCCGGTGCACCAAACGTGAGGAACGAAACACCAATAATAATGGCTGTGCCAATTGCGGCTTCCAGCCATTTGGCCCAGCCTGGTTGCCCTGCCAGCCAGTTCTGAAACGCGGTGTTCATGGCGAACACGCACCCGTTCGGATACTGTTTCGAGTTCTTTGACGCGGGCATGTTGGACACCTGTGGGCTGTCCATGAAGCCGTTATAGCCCGTGAATTGGCTTTGCACGGTCATGGTCCAGGTCTGGCCCGCCGCCAGGGACTGACCCAGGGTCGGGTTCAGTGTGCTGCAGGATGTGCCGTTCACCCCGGCGCTCCAGTCCGGTATGTAGGTGGAGCAATTGGGGCCAACGCACACATCGCCGGCGTTCTGCGCTGTGAATCCTATATTGTTCCAGCTACTCGGCGCCACATAGGTCACGGTTTTCCACTGGTTCTGGTTCACGGTCACCTGAGCGGTGGAATAGTTACAGGGGGTAGTTGACGTGGTGGGGTTACAGTCATCTGTGGGCCAGTTGCTCACCGAGAAGGTCAGTGGCTGTTGCTGTTGGTTATTGATCTTCAGTGTCACGAGGTCTGTGCCCGTGAGGTTGATGTTCCCGAGCACAAACGACTTCACCTCGGCCCCAACCCCGTCGATGGGGGGTTCAGTCGCTCCGACCACACTGAGAATACCAAGGTTGTTGTTTTTCGGCAGGGTGAGGCTCGCGAGTGTCTTACCCTTTGATATACGGTGGGTATAACCGTAAGTGTAGGTCGAGGCGACTACATTATTGCCCAACTGATTGATGCGATAGCTCTGCTCACGGATGATCGACTCACCAGCCAGCAGAGTGGGTTTTGCGGTGTTGCCGTTATTGGTCCAATCGGTGAAGGATTGTGTCCAGGTCTCCGTGGAACCATCAGTGAAATTGAGCGTAAAGGGTTGATTCAGCTGGTTGCCGTTGGCCCCGGCGCCGGCGAGATAGAGCCAATCGAAGCTGCCAGTCGGCATATTGATTGTCTGCCCGGCGGCATGAACGACGTTCTGCGGTCCCTTCTTACCACCGACCTGGCTGTCCTCGGTGGGTACTGGGCCGATCGGGAAGGTGATGCCCTGCCAGACGATAGGGGTGCCATCCACCGGGTCTTTTGTATTCCCACCGGTATAGTCCGAAGCGTAGTAGTTGCCGTTATTGTCAAAGCCCTGATTGTTCGCAACCTGCCACGGTGGGGTGGTGATCCCAAAGGTATTGAACTGCATATCACTGGTTGGCACGGGGCTGCTGGTCATCTTGATGCTGGCGGTCTTCACCAGATTTGAGCGTTTGGCGCTTCGCACCAGAAGTCTTGATCTTACGACCTCAACACCGGGCTTCACCAGATAGTCCTGAGAGAATCGTCCTTTATTGTCTGGAACAAGACTGAACTTGGTGTACCAAGGTCCGAGGGTCCCGTCGGACAGCACGGAGCTTTCCTCAATCACAACCCACGAGTGGCCGCGTACGCTGGGCGCCACTTGCCCGGAGAAGTTGAGATTTTCACCTGCCTGGAAGTGAACCCTCGCCTGCAAATCGGGCGAGATAACCCCATCCTGGCTGACGGGGAAGAGCCGTTTGGTCAATTTTGGTGTTGTCTCCAGATTCTTACGCTGGCGCTTCGTCAGCTTCGAGGACTCGGAGGACACGATCATTTCAGTGCCGGCCCTGAGGCCCTTTTCCGCTTCAGTGGCATCCGGGACCGCTTGCCATGTGGCATGCACGAGTCCACCCGCCCTGCTCAGAGGCAGGACGCGAGCAAGCCTAGGGGCCGTCGTTGATCCCTTGATTTGTGCTTTGGCAAACGAGGCCGGAAGCTGATCTTGTCCGATCGCCAAAATGTATGAATTTACAAACCGCGCTTTCGCCCACTTTAACTTCTGATCAGGCGTGATACCGCTGCTAATGACGCCCGCAACCGCCACCTGCATGCCCTGTATCATCATCACCAAGGCGATGAAAAATTGAATTAATCGCTTCATAGAAAAACCCGCTATTGATTACGAAGATGAATTGCCACGCTAGCACCGGCCATACCCAATGCACCGAGGGAGGATAAGGCACTCCCATCCTGATTTCCCTCTCAAAAACTCTCAGGTTGAGAGAAACGTTGCCCATTGGGTATGGACAAGTCCCTGGGGCGGTTCGGTACCCGTCGTGTGAGACCCTTCCCGTGGCTCAGGGTGACACGGGGATGGGTGACGGTCGTCCGTGTTTATCTTCGGTGCGATTAAGGACGACAGGGAGGATGTTGCCGGGAGATGGCAGGGTCGCTGAGGCTTTCCAGCAGGTCATGCTGCCTCAGGCCGCGCCATCTCCCTGGCAATCAAATTGATAGCCTATCCCACGGATGGTTCGGATGGGCAGCGGTTCACCCATGTCGCGCAGGACCCGCTGTCGCAAGCGACTGACGATGACTTCAAGGCGATGCTTGTCGAAATCTTCCGGGAGTGTCCCGATTGCCGCTGCCAGCGTGACGAAGGGGCAGACGGTATTAGGCTGGCCGAATAGCGAGGCCAGAATACGCTCTTCGTCTCGCGACAAGCGGATCGTGCGCTTGCCAGGCCCTCTGAGCACTCCGAGTGAATAATCAATCTGCCATGGGCAGGGCTCAAGCTGCCCAGGCAAATCAACTCGCCACATGCCAAACAGGCGGACGGCCAGATTTTTGATGATGACGGCCAGTTCGTCAGTATCCACCGGCTTGACCAGATAGGCATCGGCCCCGGCCTCCAGCCCCTCGACGCGTTCGGACTGGAGACTGCGGGCGGTCACCATGACAATGCCGATGGTGACATCATGCTCCCGAAGATAGCGACAGGCACTGAGCCCGTCTTCCCCTTGCAGTCCGATATCCAGGATCAGAATGGTCCGGTGACCCACCGCCTGATAGCGGTAGAAGGCTTCGACGGAAATAAAGGCCTGGACTGCGAACCCCATTTGCGTGAGTTGAAACGCTAACTCTTCCCGAAGGATGCGTTCATCCTCGACAATGGCCACTGTGAATGGCGTTAATGACTGCGGCATGTCTTTGGGTACCCGGTAATGAACGAGAATCTGGTCTGGAGAATCGGGCTGGTCGATATTCCCACGCTGGCCCTGGCCACCGGGATAGGTAATTTAGTCCTGCTGATTCTGATGTGGGTCTATGCCAGAACTGCCAGGAACACCCATCCCTCACTCAAGGTCTGGTTACTCTCACGCTGGGCTTATGTCGTCGCATTATGTCTCTTTTGGCTCCGATCCGTGGCCCCACTCTGGCTGACTCATGTGCTGGCCATGTTCATCATCACAACGGGCTTGGCACTTGAGTTTCGTGCCTTTCAACTTTTGCTCGGCCTTCGTCCACCGTGGCGAATGATTGTTGCCGGAGTGTTGTTGATTTTGTTCGGTCGCCTGTTGATTCACCTGTCTGGCATGCCGGCCATTGCCGTGGTGGCCTACAATTCGGTCGCCTTGCCGCCATTACTGATACTGCTTGGCATCTTACTCATTCGTCAGCCTCGACATGTTGAACTGAGTCGCTTCATCGGGGGCAACATGATTCTGGTGGGCTTTCTTTACCTGACTCGGCTTATCCCACTGATCTGGCCTGGTCGACCCGGGGTGCCCACGATCGAAAGCCTCCACCTGGCATTGTGGATAGGCTGTTTCCTTATGGTGTTCATCAATGGCTATGGCTATCTGCTGATGGTCAAGCAGGATGACGATGAAAAGCTGTTCCAGGCAATGGGGGAGCTTTCCCTGGCCGAGGCCGAGCAACGTCAATTGCTGTCACTGGCTTCGCACGAGTTCAGGACTCCAGCAGCCATGATACGAACCACGTTGGATTCGCTTGCCTATCTTGCGCCCGAAATCAGCCCGGCAGTGGCGGCGCGCCACGCCAATATAGGTCATGCCTGCCAACGACTGATTCATCTGGCGAACAGCCTGATCACTCAAGACCGACTGCGCGACCTGCGTTTTGAATTGGTGCTGGAGGAGGTCAATTTAGTCTCGGTTGTGGACGAGGTCGTGCAACGCTACGCCGAGCCTCTGGTCTGGGCACCGCCTTCGGCAATTTTCCCAGTCAGACTGGATCCGGGACTGATCATCATTGCGCTGCATAACCTGATCGACAATGCCCTGCGGTACTCCACCCCCGAGCAGCCGCCCGGAGTCCTGCTGACCCGCACCAGGCTCGGGTATGAAGTGGGCGTATTTGACCGCGGCGTCGGGGTTGTGGATGCCGAAAAGGAGAAGGTCTTTGAGCGGTTCTACCGCAAGGATGCTGGGCCGGGGAGTGGGCTGGGGCTGTCGATCGTGCGGCAGATTGCCCGATTGCATGGCGGCGATGCGGTCATCCGGGATCAGGCGCCGCAGGGGGCCTGCTTTGTCATCATGCTGCCTGAGGGAAAGGAGACGGCGACCTAGGCGGCTACCGAGCTAAAGTAATGCCATTACGCTCCCATTGGTCGTCAATAGCTCGGAACTATTGGCCTCGACAACACGGCGCATGGGTCAGCGCTTTGGAGATCCATTGGCGCCTCAGATTCTTCCGCTGAACGTCCCCGGCGCCGGATGGGGAAGCCGCCTTGAAAACCTGCGTTCATACTTCGACAAGGCTATCCTGGCAGCAGCCATACGGCCGTTGTAGCCGGGAGTGATTTTTACGACAGAGATCGGGTGTATTGAATAGCGAGCCAGCCCTGGTGAGAGCGGCAACCCGGTGAGAAAAGACCGGGGCCGGACGGGCCCATTACAAATGGCAGATACCAAAAAGGCAGTGTGGACCACACTGCCTTTTGCGGACAAATAGCGCGATGGTGCGCTAGATCAATCCTTTACGCTGGCCTTGATGACGTCAAGCGCAGTAACCACTTCACCAATGGTGGTGGCTGCCTTGGCGGTGTCACCCTTTTCACATTCTTCCTGACCGACCTTCAGAACCTTGATGGCATCCTGCAGGCCCTTGCTGGCGGCATTGCCGGTGATTTCCTTGTAATGCTGCTTGGCAGCCTTGATGGCTAACAGACACTCATCCTTCTTACCGGCGGCTGCGGCAGCCTGAGCTTCCTTGGTCTTTTCCTGGGTCAGAGCGAAATGCTCCTTGACGCCTTCTGCATTTTCAGCAGAAAAAACGTTGCCAGAAACAGCCAGGGCCAGAAGTGCGCTGCTCATTACGGTAGAAATCTTGCTCATTTTCATTTGTTTTGTGTCTCCTCTGGCGACCCTTTCAGGCAACCAATCAGTTGTCGAATAAACCTGTTGAAGACCTGACCGCCTTGGTCAAGCCGGCAACCGCGTCAAATGGTAAAAGACTTCTCCAAGCTTGTCATGCTTTATATGCAATCATGCGCCAGCCGTCTGCCAAAGCCGGTTCAACACGTCTATCCTTGCAACTCCGGTTAATCCACGCGTTGGTATTCGGGCTCGCAATGCCTCAAGTGGGGGACTTCGAAACCAGATGGGCCAACCACATTCCCGAGAGCTTTTCCTGAACGGAATTCTGCCGCAGCCTCGCCTGGAGATTGGGGAAGTCCACACGGTCCAGATCCTGATCCTGGTTGTAGCAGGAGTAAACAAAGTACTCCTTCCCGGTATCCGGTTCGACGTGCTTGCAAAGGCACTGCGCGCAGACGCCTTTCATCATGCACTGCATGGGCGAATTGATTGAGCCTATCGCATGATGATGGGGCTTCAGGTACGGTTTCAATTCATTGAAACGAGCGGCCTTGACAGCGGCCATCATGCGGTCGGAACCGATGACCACCAGATGATCTGCATCATCGAGATGGATGGGCGTCTCACCCAGGTCGCCCTTCGCATAAGCCACCATGGCCTGGACGATGTTGCCGACGAAGGTCTTGTCTTGCGGGCGCAGGACAGGCACGGGTTCCGCACCCGGTCTCGGGTCAACCGCCCAGACGACAACGTCGGAAGCCGCTTCGATGTCCTCCACCTTGAATACGTCCTCGCGATTGCGATACCCGGCGAAATAAATCACCCGGCTTCCGGCCGCGCGCATGGCTTTGCCGATGGAGAACAACACTGCGTTGCCCAGCCCGCCACCGATCAGGGCCACGGTCTGACCCGCCGGAATTTCGGTGGGGGCCCCGGTGACGCCCATGACCACGACGGGATCGCCCGGCTTCCACAGCGACAAGAGTCGTGATGAAGACCCCATTTCCAGCGCGATCAGGGAGATCAACCCCTGATCCTTGTCGACCCAGGCACCGGTCAGGGCCAGCCCTTCCGACACCAGCACGGTGTTATCGATCACCGGTGCCAGTGCCTCGAAGTTCTGAACCCGATAGAACTGACCGGGGCAGAAATATTTGGCCGCCAATGGCGCACGCACGATGACCTCGATGATGGTCGGGGAAATGCGGTTGATCTCGACAATCTGCGCCAGCAACTGATCATCGAGCCGCTGCTGGAACTGCTTGAGTGCGGCATCCCGTGCGGGCTGCTGTGCCGGCGCCAGCGCACTCAGTTCCCTCTCATAGAGCTTGGTGATGTAGGGATATCCGTCCTTGGCACTGGCCATGGCCTTGACGACATTGCCCGCGTACACCGGATGGTTATCACCGTAGAAGGTGATGAATTTACCGTTGCGGCGGTAAGAGGTAAACGGGGCTGGCTTGCCGATCTTGGCCACCGCCTCGTCCTGAACCAGTTCCAGCTCCGGCATATCACCGATCCATTTCGGCTCGTGGCGCTGATAGAACTTCTTGTCCATCTCGAAGCTGTCCGGGTGCTCGGATTCGTAGATGGTATTGGGCGACGTACCGGCTGCCACAAACAGGCTCCGCAGCGAAACATTTATTTCAGCGGACTTCCGCCATTTGCCGTCCTCCAGTTCGAGCTTTTCGAATTTGACACCACGGAGGTGGCCATACTCGTCCTCGAGTGCTTCCAGCGGATTCATGCCGGGGGCGAGACGAATCCCCTCGTCCAGTGCTTCGGTAATTTCCTCGGCGTTCTGACGGTACGCTGGTGAATCCTCGATACCCTTGCGGTAGAACAGGGTCACGCCGCCCCAGCTTTCCAGCAAGGGCAGGAAGTTGGGAACTTCCCCGGCGGCCGCGGCCTTCTGCCGCTCGGCTTGGATAGCACGGCCATGGGCAAGGAACTCATCGAGTATGACGCGCTCCTCGGCGTCGTACATTTTCAGCACCGCTTCCTCGCCATGGATGGCGCAGAGGTTTTCGTAACGGTGCAGCACCTTTTCAACCTGGACCGGGTAATAGGCCAGGGCCTCGGTGCAGGTATCAATGGCGGTCAGTCCCCCGCCAATCACGCCGGCTGGCAATCTCACCTGCATGTTGGCGAGTGAGGATTCCTTGGCCGCGCCGGTCAGCTGCAAGCCCATCAGGAAATCGGACGCCTTGCGAATGCCCCGTATCAGGTTGTTCTTGAGGTCAATCAGCGTGGGCTTTCCGGCGCCGGAGGCAATGGCAATGTGGTCGAACCCGAGGTCCCAGGCTTCATTGATGGTTAGCGTTCCACCGAAGCGCACACCGCCATAGATGCGGAAATTCTGTCTCCGCAGCAGATTGAGGTAGATGACCTTGAGGAAGTTCTTGTCCCAGCGGACGGTGATGCCATATTCGGCCACCCCACCGAAACCCAGCATGATGCGCTGGTCGAGCGCTTCATAAAGATCGCGAAAATCACGAACCGGCTGTGGAGGATTTTCGGCGTCACCGGTCAGGTGCCCGGGCAGTGGCTCTATCTTGAGACCATCGATGCCGACCACGCCGAACCCTTCGTTCAGGAGGTAATGGGACAGGGTATAACCCGCCGGCCCCATTCCGGCCACCAGCACATTGCGGCCGTTGTAAGGCAGTGCGGCAGGCCGTTTGATATTGAGCGGATTCCAGCGCGTGAGCAGGCTGTAAATCTCGAAACCCCAGGGCATGAACAGCACGTCGGTGAGTACGTTGGTTTCGATCTGTGGGATGTTGACCGGCTCGGTCTTCTGATAGATGCATCCCTTCATGCAGTCGTTGCAGATGCGGTGACCGGTGCCCGGGCAAAGCGGGTTGTCGATGGTAATCAACGCTAGCGCGCCCAGATTGTCACCCTGCCGTTTGACAAAGTGCATCTCGGAGATCTTTTCCTCCAGCGGGCAGCCGGTGATGGTGACACCGAGAGGATTGACCTTGTAGGTGCCATCCTTTTTGTTGCGCATGCCCTTGGAGCAGGAGTCAGTATCGCGATCATGGCAGTAGATGCAGTGATCCACCTCATACAGTACGCGCCGTTCGGGGAAGCGCGGATCGGTGAGACCAAACCCGTCACGGCGGCGATGGTGACCCTCGGCCACGGTCCACACGCCAATGCCGTCAAACGTCTTTTTGTCGTGATGAACGAGTGACGCAAAGTCCGTCTTGGCCGGTGTCTTGAAACTGACCCAACCCGCGACGGCGGATTTGAGCGATTCGTCACGCGTCGAGGCAAATACCCAGCGACCCACCAGATCATTCAGTACCCCAGCCAGGGCCGCATCGTCGCCGGCCAGGGCCTCGGCGAAATCAAGGGAGGCTTTCTCATCCGACATCAACCGACCCCGGATCGGGCCGATTGAAGCAAAGCTTTCACCGTCCATCGCCCGCTTCAGCGCAATGGCAAACCCGGCAATGGACGCTTCACGGTCGGCGCGAAGACGCTCCTCGTCGATCACGGCCTCGACCAGAAGGTTGAAGCGATGAGACAGCTCGGTCAGATCCCAGGTGGCGGGATCTTCGCCCTTGAACCGGCTGGCCGACTTGGCGACGATCTCGTTCTTGAAGGCGAAGACTGTTTCAAAGTCCGCCCGGATTAAAGCCGCCTGAGCCTCACGTTCTGCCTCTACGCCAAACAGGCGGGCCACAAAGCCTCCCAATTCTGGAGCCAACCTGACCAACAGATCGGAGACCTCTTCCGGTTTTAGCCCGTCGCCCTGCGTCGATCGATAGCGTTCGAACTCCCCGAATAATTCCGGCGCCTCCTCGGCAAGCTGGCGATCGAAACACCGTGAGAGATCCTGGAGTCGTGCAGGATCGTACAAATCGGCATAGGAAAATCCGGGTATACCCAGAGTCAGCGGAGTGACATCAGTCATGGATTTCGTCATGTGCAGAATGAAACAGGATGAATCTTTCAAGTCAGGCCAGCGCCTGCCCAGCAGTCAAGCGCTGGAAAAATGGGTGGATTTTAGGCCATTCAGCCGTTCAAGTCGATTACACAGACCCTTCACCCTCCCCGAACAAAAGGATCAGTTCCTTTGGTATTCTTGGTTCATCCGGGCCGGCCATTGGCCGTTTCCAACGCACTCATCCTTCCGAACTTACCCACGCCGATCACCATGCGCGATGCCACCCCAAAAACCATTTATCTCAAGGACTATGCCCCCCCTGAATTCCTGGTGGAGCAGGTTGATCTGTACATTGACCTGGCGGAGGAAGATACCTGCGTCACGGCCACACTCAGCGTGCGGCGCAACCCGGCATCGGCAGGACGCGAGGCCAGTTTTTCCCTGGATGGAGAACAACTGACCCTCAGCTCCTTGAAAATAAACGGGCTACCGCTGAGCCCTGCCAGTTACAGCGTCACGCCGGAAAATCTGTCGATCCACGCCTTGCCGGATCAGCCATTCGATCTTGAAATCGTCACCCGAATCAACCCCAAGGCCAATACAGCACTGGAGGGTCTGTACCTTTCCGGCGGCATGTTCTGCACCCAGTGCGAAGCCCAGGGTTTTCGCAGAATCACTTATTTCCCGGACCGTCCCGACGTGATGGCTCGGTACACCACGACGCTGGTCGCGGACAAGGCGACTTATCCGGTGCTGCTGTCCAACGGCAACCTGGAGGGTAGCGGCGATCTGCTGAACGGGCGCCATTGGGCCAAGTGGGTCGATCCTTACAGAAAGCCTTGCTATCTGTTTGCGCTGGTGGCAGGACAACTGGACTGCCTGGAAGATCACTATGTCACGGCATCGGGTCGACATGTGACCCTCCGGATTTTTGCCGAACCCCTGGACATCGACAAATGTGGTCACGCCATGGTGTCGCTGAAGAATGCCATGCGCTGGGATGAGGAAAATTATGGGCGGGAATACGATCTGGATTTGTACATGATCGTCGCTGTGAGCCATTTCAACATGGGCGCCATGGAGAACAAGGGGCTCAACATCTTCAACACAAAATACGTCCTTGCCCGCCCCGACACGGCGACCGACTCCGACTATGAACATATCGAGGGTGTCATCGGACATGAGTATTTCCATAACTGGACCGGCAACCGCATCACCTGCCGTGACTGGTTCCAGCTCAGCCTGAAAGAGGGACTGACGGTCTTTCGAGACCAGGAGTTTTCCGCTGATCGCCATTCGCGTCCGGTCAAGCGCATCGATGAAGTCAACATGTTGCGCACCCGCCAGTTCGCGGAGGACTCAGGTCCCCTCGCCCACCCGGTCAGGCCCGAGTCGTATATCGAGATCAACAACTTCTACACCTTGACGGTTTACGAAAAGGGCGCCGAGGTGGTGAGGATGCTCCATACCCTGTTGGGTCCAGCGGGTTTTCGCAAGGGCACCGATCTGTATTTCGATCTGCATGATGGAGAGGCCGTCACCTGCGAGGACTTTGTGCTCTGCATGGAAGAAGCCAATAAGGCTGATCTGGCTCAGTTTCGGCGCTGGTACAGCCAGGCGGGTACCCCGGAGGTCGAGTTGACCAGCGAATACGACTCGCAGACGCAAGCGTTTGAAATCACGCTTCGTCAGTCGCACCCGCCCACGCCGGGGCAGAAAGACAAGCTTGCGCTGCATATCCCGATCGCCATCGGATTGCTGGGACCGGAAGGACAGGAATATCCCCTGCAGTTGACGGGAGAATCGGAACCCTCGGCCGCCACCACGCGCATCCTTGAACTCCGTGAAACCGAGCAGCGGTTCCGGTTTACCCGTTTACCCGGCCCACCCGTCGTATCAGCCTTGCGCGGTTTTTCAGCACCGGTCATCCTGAAGCGGCAAAGGGACGCCGAGGAGCTGGCTTTTCTGTTTGCTCACGATCCGGATTTCTTCAACCGCTGGGATGCCGGTCAGCAGTTGGCCACGCAGGCGATTCTGGAACGGGTCGCCCAGCGCGACCAGCCGTCGATCACGCCATTGCTCATCAATGCCTTCGGTAAGGTCAGCCGTCTGGAGTGGCCCGACCTCTCCTATTTTGCCTTGCTGTTGACGCTGCCCTCCGAGGACTATGTCGGAGGATTTCTCGATACCATCAACCCCATAGCCATTCACCAATCACGTCAAGCCGTGAAAAAGGCCATCGCCGAAGCGCTGGCAGCGGAATGGGAAGGGCTTTACCAGCAGCATCATCGGGATGACTTTCTGCTGTTCGATGCCGCCGCTATTGGCCGTCGGCGACTGAAAAACGTCTGTCTCGATTACCTCTCGGTGATCGACACCCCGGCATCGCATGTTCGCGCGCTCGCACAGTTCGAATCCACGCGAACCATGACGGATCGGATAGCCGCGTTGACGGCCATTGTGAATAGCCAACATCCGCAAAAAACCGAATGTCTGAAGACTTTTTACGAACAGTGGCAGGCCGACGATCTGGTGGTCGGCAAATGGTTCACGGTGCAGGCCACTTGCCGGCTGCCTGGAGCGCTGGATCAGGTCAGAACTCTGATGACCCACCCGGCCTTCGACATGAGAATGCCCAATCATGTGCGCTCGCTGATTGGTGCATTCAGTCAATCGAATCCGGTCAACTTTCACTCGGCGAATGGAGAGGGCTATGCATTTCTGGCCGATCAGGTCATCGAGCTCAACACCATCAACCCGCAAATCGCCTCCCGCATGCTGACGCCACTCGCAGCACTGGGACGATATGACGACCCGCGCCAGGCCATGATGCGAACTGAACTGGAGCGGATCCTCCAAACCCCGGATCTGTCCAGGGACGTGTATGAAGTCGCCAGCAAGGCCGTGGCGACATGACATGAGCGCTGTGGCCAGAGCCAATACCCTGTTTCGCCTCACGCTGGCGTGGGGCGTTGCGGTTTTTCTTCTGTCGGGTTGCAGCCGCGAGACGACAACGGCATCAAACCCCGTTGTCACGCAGAATGCCAGCCGCGATTATGGTTATGTGCTGGGCGATCTCATCCCGCTGTCCGTGAACATAAAACTGCCGGATGGCGAGTCGCTGGACAATGCCTCCCTGCCCGCGGTCGGACCGATCAATGAGTGGCTGAGCTTGCGCAGCCACCACGTCGAAACATTATCGGATGGTGATCAGCGGACCGCTCAACTGCAGCTGGTTTATCAGGTATTCAGGGGAACCAGGACGCCGGAGCTGGCTACCGTTCCGCCATTGACCCTGCGCACCACGGGTCCGGCGCCACAAGTGTTTGAAACACCGCCCTGGTCATTCACCCTAACGCCGGTGATTCCTCCGGAAGTTGCGGATGATGACCTTGAGGTACGTCCCACGCTGCCGGTGGAACCCGCATCGACCACCAAGGCAGTTAACCGGCTTTTGCTTTGGCTGACTGGCACCTTGCTGATAGTGCTCCTCTGGGTTATCAGGGAATTCATCCGTCGTCGTCGCGCCCGCCCTTTTGCGCTCGCTGCGAAGAAAGTGCATTCGATGCTGGCAAACAGCCAGGATGCCGACACCCTGAGAGAGGCCGCGCGAATTCTGCACCGCGCCCTTGACCAGACCTTTGGCGAAACCTTGTTTGCCCGAGAAATCGATCGGTTTTGTGCCTCACATCCCAGTTTTTCCCCACTTCACGATCGACTTGCCAGTTTTTTTATTCAGTCGCAGCACCTGTTTTTTGATCCCGGTGCCAGTCAGTCACATGATCCGGGGACGCGAGACTGGCTGAAGGATCTGGCTCGGCGCTGCGTTACGGCCGAAAACAAGGCCTTATGAATATCGGCTTCCTGCAACCCTGGGCACTGCTGTTGCTCGGGTTCGCGATGCTCCCCTGGTTTCGGCAAGGGCAAACTGCCCTGGCCTACTCATCGCTCAGCCAGGTGCCCAGTGACCCGCTTTCGGAGTGGATCGATCGGGGCCTCAAGCTGATTGCCTGTGGTACTTTTATTTGTCTGGCCATCGGCATATCAGGACCCTACCTGCGTGAACAATGGGTGGATCGAATCGGAACCGGTGCCCACATTGCCCTGCTGCTGGATCGCAGCAGCAGCATGAACGAGAATTTCACCGGCCAGTACCTGGGGGCCAAAGCCACGGAATCGAAGAGTGCGATGGCGCGCAAGCTACTGTCGGAGTTTGTCGAGCGACGGCAGCATGATCTCTTCGGCATGGTTGCATTTGCCGCAGCCCCCATCTATGTCCTGCCGCTGACTGAGGACCGGGAGGCAGTCCAGGCCGCGATTGCCGCCGCCGGTGGACGCGGGCACGGCGTGACCAATATTGCACCCGGCCTGGCCATGGCGCTGGATTTCTTTGCAGGAAAGCCGCGCGAGGGCTCACGAATCATCCTGCTGGTCTCTGACGGGGCCGCCCGCATCGATGAGGAAACCCGTGATCGATTGCGCCAGACCTTTCAGGAAACCGATACCACGCTGTACTGGATTTATCTCCGCAATCCCAGCAGCGCCCCGCTCACGGAGAAGCCCGCAAACCCGAACGAAACCACAACACCGGAGTATTTCCTCAACGAATTCTTCGAGTCGCTGGAGGTGCCCTATCGGGCTTTTGAAGCCGAAAATCCCAATGCCATGGAAAAAGCCATTGCCGAAGTCGAACGGCTTGAAACCTTGCCGCTCCCCTACCGGGAGAAACTGCCTCGCAAGGATCTTTCCGACCGTTTTTTTGCCACGGCGCTAGGCCTAATGATGCTGCTGTTGGGTGCGAGAGCCCTGGAGGTCAAGACATGGCACGCGTGATAAAGCTGCTCCTGTCGCGCTGGGTGCTGGGTGCGCTGTTGTTGATGACCTTGTCCGGTTCCATCCTCTCCGCTGTCCAGCTGTTCACGCTGAAAAGCCACAATGCCCTGCTCGCCACACCTGAACAGATCACCGTCACAAACGAGACGGATCCCCTGCTGATCTTTGCCAAGGCCTATGACCAACAGCAGCATGGCGACCCGATCGAGGCCATCCAGCTTTATGGCAGCATTCTGCAGCGGGGAGATGCCCGATTCCGCGCCCGAGTCCGTTTCAATCTGGGTACCCTGTACCTTCGTGATGCCGCCAAAATCTGGCGGGATCGCGGCCTTCTCGAGCACATCCGCGTTAATACCCTGCTCTCCGCCGCCAAGGATAATTTGCGTGAATCCCTGATCCTGGTTCCTGATCAATGGGATGCACGTTACAACCTGGAATACGCCATTCGCATCACGCCACCGCCCAAGGAAAAGCCGAAGAATAATTTCCAGGGATCCAAGGGCAGCGTGTTTGCGACACTGCCGACCATTCCCGGAGGTGGGCCGTGAAAGCAGTCACTGCATCAATGCGGCCAGGTTCCTCTGCATGACCCGAATACGCTATTCGCTGGCAGCGCTGGGCAAACATTGGCGGGCGGTATTGCTGGGTTGGGCGGCATTCCTGGTGGCGACCTGTCTTTGGCGACCGGAATGGCCGCTACCTCGTCAGGTTTTCCGCTACATGGTGGTATTCGATATTACCCAAAGCATGAACACACGGGATTATCATCAGGCGGGCTGGCCAGAGGATCGGTTGAATTTCGCCAAGGAATCCGTGCGGGCGGCGCTGCATGAATTGCCTTGCGGTTCGGAAATCGGTCTGGGTCTGTTCACGACTCAGACCGTGCACTTTCTTTTTGAGCCACTGGAGCTCTGCAGCCACTATCCGATCATTGACGATGTCCTCGACCACATTGACTGGCGCATGGCCTGGTCTGCGGACACCCACGTGGAAATGGGGCTTTATCACGCCATTCGTGATCTCAAAAAGCATGACCCCGATATTCGTCTGGCCTTTCTGACCGATGGGCAGGAAACGCCACCTCAATCCGTGAAACCCCAGACCGAGGGTGTCATGAGCGAAATATCAGGGGTCATCGTCGGGGTGGGCGGCATCACTCCGGTGACCGTGCCTCGCTATGACAGAAGCAATCAATTGTTGGGCGTCTGGGAAAATGCCGACATTGAAAAACCGCCGGTCTCGACCACGGTCTATTCCGAGAGGGTCATTACGCGGACGTTACCCAGCGAAGGACCTTATCTTTCCTGGCTCGATGAACCCCATCTCAAGACCCTGTCTGCAATTACCGGTCTGGGTTACGAACGACTCGCCAGTCCCGCCGGACTGGCCAAGACACTGACATCCAGTGCTTATGCGGAATTACGACCCACCCTCACCGATCTGCGGCCTTTCCTCGGTGGCTTGGCGCTGATCATCCTGGTGGTGGTTTTCGGCGTGGAGAAGGGACCCAGGGTCCGGGCACAATGAAGACAGGTACCCTGCTGGTTATTGTTGGCCTTGGCATGAGCCTCATCGGAGCGTTGCTGAGTATTTTTCCGGATGCTTTGAGATGGTTCGGGAAACTACCGGGTGACATTCGCATCGAAGGCGAAGGCTATTTCGTGCTTATCCCGATCACCAGCCTGCTGATTATCAGCGTTATACTCAGTCTGCTCTTGAAGCTACTGGCCCGATAAGCCCGACGCTGACGCTCCCGAGGGGAGAATCAAAAACCGTCAATGGCGGTCGAAGAGCCCACTGAGCGATTCCACAAACAAAAAACATATCCGACGGAGGAGAACCCCATGGCCTTATTCATTTCTGTGCTGCTGACCCTTGGCATTGCCTACTGGTTTTACAAAACAGCTCTGCGCCTGCACGCCAACTCAGTACAGTGGGCGATTGCTGGCGCCATCGCCTACCAACTGCCCGCCTGGGCCTGGATGCTGTCCGTGTCCAAACCCTATCTCAGCAGCATTCAGGGCACGGCCAATAAGGCCACCATGTCGGCAGGACTCATCGGATATTCATGGATTGCCGTCGGGATTGTGGTTGCACTTCTGGTGCACCGCTTCGCCCTGCTCAAAACCAACGTAAAAATCGATAGTTGATGGCTGGATGAGTCTGCGCCATCCCTTCAGGTTCGGCGCGGACTCACCCCCCATACCTCATCGGCATAAGTCTGTATGGCTCGATCGCTGGAAAAAATGCCCGATCGCGCAACATTCATGATAGCCCTGCGGCTCCATTCGTCGGGATCAAGATAAAGCCGATCCACCGCTTCCTGCGCCGCCAGGTAATCGCTGTAATCTTCCAGCAGGGCATAACGATCGCCGCCCTGAAGCAACGAATCCACCAGAGACTGGAATCGAACCGGGTCATCCGGCGAGAAAAATCCCGAGGCAATCATGTCCAGCGCCTCTTTCAGCTCCGGATTCGCGTGGTAACGATCCCAGGGGTTGTAACCCTGCTCTCGCAGTTGCGCCAATTCGCTGGCCGTGCGGCCAAACAGAAAGAAATTCTCCGCGCCCACGGCTTCGCGAATCTCGATGTTGGCGCCATCCAAGGTGCCCATGGTCAATGCGCCATTCATGACCATTTTCATGTTGCTGGTCCCGGATGCCTCGGTACCTGCGGTCGAAATCTGCTCGGAGAGATCCACCGCCGGAATCAGGGCCATGGCACTGGAGACGTTGTAATCCGGCAGAAAAACCAGCTTGAGCCGATGCTTGACCTGGGGATCATCATTGATGATCGCTGCGACATCGTTGATCAGCTTGATGATGAGCTTGGCCATCTGATAACCCGGCGCGGCCTTGCCACCAATGATGACTGTTCGCGGCGGACTGCCCGGCGCAGGATCCATTCGCAAACGGTTATAACGCGTCACGACATGCAGCACATTGAGCAACTGGCGCTTGTATTCATGAATCCGTTTGATCTGGACATCAAACAGGCTGGACGGATCAACTGCGACACCAGTCACGCTGAGAAATTTCTCCGCCCATGCCGACTTGTTCGAGTACTTGACGGCACGGAACCGCTCTCGAAACGCGGGATCTTCGGCAAACGGTTCCAACTCCCGCAGGCGCTCCATATCGCTGACCCAGGCCGGTCCGATGGCCTCGGTAATCAGAGCGGAAAGGCCCTGGTTGGCCTGATCCAACCATCGCCTGGGCGTAACACCGTTGGTGATATTGATAAAGCGATCCGGGTAGAGCCTGGCGAAATCACTGAAAATGGTCGTCTGCATCAAAAGCGAATGAAGTTTCGCCACGCCGTTGATTTTGTGACTCCCTACGATAGCCAGATGCGACATGCGCACACGCTGCCCATGCTCTTCATCAATCAGCGATACCCGCCTGATCAGCGCCATATCGCCAGGAAATAGGCGACTGACCTCGGCCAGGAATCGCCGGTTGATCTCATAGATGATCAACAGATGTCGGGGCAGCAATCGACCCAGCAGGCTGACTGGCCAGGTTTCCAGCGCTTCCGGCAAGAGCGTGTGATTGGTGTAGGCAAAGGTACGTAACGTAATGTCCCAGGCCTTGTCCCATTCGAGACGGTGTTCATCGACCAGAATCCGCATCAACTCCGGAATCGCAATCGATGGATGCGTGTCATTGAGCTGAATCGCGACCTCATCGGGGAGTTGCTCGAAGGATTTATTATCCTTCGTGAAGTGGGACAGAATGTCCTGCAAGGTCGCCGCAACGAAGAAGTACTCTTGCCGGAGACGCAACTCCCGCCCCATTTGGGTGGTGTCGTCCGGATACAGCACCTTCGACAAATTTTCCGACTGCGTTTTCTGCTCCACGGCCCTGATGTAGTTGCCTTCGTTGAAGTACCTCAGGTCGAAATCACGGGAAGCCTTGGCTGACCAGAGGCGCAAATTATTGACCGTCTTGCCGCCGTAACCGGGGATTGGCGTGTCATATGCCATCGCCATGACATCCTCGGTTTCAGTCCAGACGTAATGTGCCGAGTGGCCCTCTTCCGCGACCAGATGTGCGCTCCCCTTGAATTGCACCCGGTAAATCACATCGGTGCGAGGAAACTCCCAGGGATTACCGTAGCGCAGCCAGTTATCCGGGTGTTCCACCTGCCAGCCCTGCTCGATCTGCTGGGTGAACATGCCATATTCGTAACGAATACCGTAACCGAATCCCGGCATATCCAGGCTGGCCAACGAATCCAGAAAGCAGGCCGCCAATCTCCCAAGACCGCCATTACCGAGACCCGCCTCTGCCTCACATTGGCTGACCTCCTCCAACCGCAACCCCATCTCTTCCAGAGCTTGGCGAAAGTCATCCGAGCATTGCATGTTCTGCAACGCATTCCCGAGCGTCCGCCCCATGAGGAACTCCATGGAAAGGTAATACACCCGCTTGGCATCCTGCAGGTAATAACTGCGCATGGACTCCATCCATTGCGAGGTCAGCAAATCGCGGACAACTCGAGCCAAGGCCTCAAACCAGTCTCGCTGATGCGTGTCTACCGGATCTTTTCCGAGCAGGTAAATCAGATGATTGACGATCGCCTTTTCAAGATCGGAAATCCTGCTTTCACTCAATGGGGATTTGTGAGGAGCTTGGGATAAAGACATAGGGACAACCTGCCTGATAAATGGCGTTTGGGACACCGATTGCTATCGCAAAGGGCATTGAGATGATACGGATGCTTTCCGGCTTGCTGTGCTTTACAGCTCACGAAACATGCCAATGTAACTCGTGATTTAACTGCTCAAGGCGTACGTGATCGCCGCATAACGGCCCAACTTACCCACAGCCATGGCCAGCAACGAAGTCCAGAAGGGTAATTTCAGCCAGCCGGCAGCAAAGCAAAACCCATCTCCTACCACAGGCAGCCAGGAAAGGAGCAGCAGCGGCATGCCCCACTTTTGCAAGGTCACAATAGCCTTGTGCCGTTTTGGATCAAGAGGGCGATCAGCAGGGAAACGCACACCCGCCCAGTAACCCAGAATCCAGGTCGTCAGCGCTCCGAGCGTATTGCCCAGGGTGGCTACGAAGAGTAGCAAGGTGGGTTCATGTGCGGATTGCTTGACCAGATAAGCCAGAACAGCCTCCGACCCACCCGGTGCCAGCGTCGAGGAGACGAAAGCGCTGACGAACAGGCCCCACAAAGCCGATGAGCCATCGACATAATCAGTCCAGACCATGAAAGCTCTGATCGCGCTGGATTCCGGGACGGAATGGGAAAGTGAATGAGCCCAAGACAGGAGCGGTTGTTGACAGCCAAGGCATCGGAAAATATTATACGCGGCTGTTTGGCAACGTAGCTCAGCTGGTTAGAGCACCGCATTCATAATGCGGGTGTCGGCGGTTCAAGTCCGCCCGTTGCTACCATACAAAATAAGGACTTAGGAGAAACCCTAAGTCCTTTTTATTTATCCGACTTTCGCAGCTGCGAAACTTTTCATTCTTTCGGCGGCTTGGCTTTCACGGCCAAAACCTTCCCCAGGGTCTGGGCTTCTTCACACGTCGTCATCTGATTGCAGAATCGCTTGCCACACTTACCCGAGTGTGGATGCTTTCATGGCAACACTGGGCTCCCATCTGAATTGCACACATTCTCAATTCTCAGAAGTCGCTTCAAAGAGGGCAAGCATTTTCCAATATGACGTCGACAATCAATCAGCATGGAAGACAAACGATGAACTCACTTCCATGCCCTTTTCCGTTGCTGTGGGCTTCTATGGTCCCGGAATGTGCACCCACCAGCCTGCTGGCTAACGCGAGCCCAATCCCCGCGCCTCGGCATAGGGAGCACGCTTCATCCGATCTCGTGAAGAAATCGAAAACTCGTGGAAGCAGTTCACCGTCCATGCCGATGCCATTGTCCTTAATGGAAATGGCTAATGTGTTGAGCCGTTGATCTACCCGAATGTGAATCTTGCCAGCGGGTGGGGTGTATTTCGCGGCATTCTGTAGAAGATTGGCCAGAACCTGAAGCAGGCGATTCGGGTCAGCGCTCAGATAGATAGGATCAGGGCTATTCACCATTTCGACCTGGTGGTGGCGCTCGTCGAGTTATGCTCAAAAGTTGTGGATGAGCAGCTGATGGAGGCGGCGTATTCTTGATGGTCTTCAAGGTCATCAATGCCTACGAGAGGAGTGAATACGCCGTGAGTAAAGATAAGATGACTCGGTTA
>JBIIEQ010000019.1:0-46298 GCA_044237765.1 Methylococcaceae bacterium
GCCAAGGCGCCTTGAGACCCAGGGCTGACGTGAACAACAGATTGGAATCCATCCGGGATGACCTCAACAGCAATGATGAAAGTGCATCAGGCTAAGCTAATTTCCACTGGAAACGGAAGAGCGCCCCGATTGCCCTAACCTTGTGGGCGACCTGCTCAACTGCAGCCATTCAAAACAGTGACTTCTGGTTTCATAATGATGGCGATATCGTCTTTATTGATGGCCAGCGTGGAGCGCCTCTGCATATCGACTACATCGGACCACCGCTGACAAAGCCTTTGACCGTCAGGGTTACGTCAGACAACACAGATCTCAAGGTCTCGCCACCGACCTGTACGTTCACCAAAAAGGATGATGACTGTCGTCTTATCGTCCAGCTAAAGAATCAAGGACAGAAGGTCTACGGCGTGAATCAATTCACGGTTACAGAGGCTGTTGAAGGGGCACAGGGTGTTGTGAATCCTCAAGCGGCCTCAGATACAAGCACCGTGGGATTTGGGGTGGGGGTGCAGGGGAAGGATATGCCGAAGCCGATACCTTGGGAAACAGGGTGGACACAAAACCAGAACAAAGGAACCGTGATTATTGCAAATCGCACCAGCCAGAGAAGAGATTACCAAAGTCCATTTAGTACTTTCAGCTACTCAGATTTTGAGAGAATATCGCCGATCTACACTTTGGATCCGGGCCGCATATGCTATCTAGATCAAAGCATAGGACGAGATCATCCAAACTATAAGAACGATGCGTACTACGCACTTTCCATAGATACCGTTCTTGGTACTTTATTCAGATATATCTCCGACATGACCGATCCACACGCTCCTATTTATAACGGAGCTATTCCAACCGGCAATAACAATATCACCACCTGCTCGGCCAATGGTACGTCTAAGTGTGCCTCTAATAAGTGGGATTCATGGACTGTGGCGCTTGCGAATCTCAGCGGAAAAGATCTTGACAGTAATGTCTTCAAGGCGGGTCAAATCCAGGTTCTTCAGAATAATACGTGGGGTAATGGGACGACCCTCTACTACAAGGGCGATTGGAACCGTTACGGTGTCGGGCTTATCCTGATTCAAGGCTCCGTTGATGGAAGCCGGTTTGATCCAAATGCCGCCGCCCCAAGTATTCTGGAAATCCAATCCGCACCCCCGTGCTCGGATTACACAACAGACCCGAGCGTCACTTTCACAGTTCGTTTAAAGATATTCGGCCCAGGTACGATCACCATGCCAGCCGGCGCGCAGTGCCAGAAATACAATACACGCGGTGAAGATTTCACCTACTGCACAGGGAGCGGATCAAGAAACTCGTGGTATGAGATGACTGCGGTTCCTGAAGCAGGGAAAACATTTAAAGGATGGGGTTCAGATGGGCTTTGCGATGATTCAAAGACCACCTGCAGGTTTCCGCTCACCCAAAACGTATCCCTGAAGCCATTCTTCTGGTAAAGAAAAAAAGTTCTGGGCTCCCTGCCTGGCGGCGGGAGCCCATGCTACCCCCCCCCGATGACCATGGGCTAAATTTTTCGCCTGGGTGATTTAGTTTGCGGATGTGGAGACGGTGAAAACCTCCCCAAGTTTGTTGGATCACTGTGCCGGTTCCGCGTCTCTGTGATCATATGGGGGGCTCTAAAAATTGCAGTTCGAAAAGCTCAGTGCGAGCGGAGCTCTATATAAATCAACAAATTATCCGTTCTTGCTGAGCTCGTCGAAGGCCCTCCTGAGCACAGCCAAAGGGCATGAATGGATAGTTTTTAGAGGTTCCCATAAGAGATTCCTGGATTCTATTGCTGGAGATCAGAAGGAAACAGCAAAGCCTACGTTGCTTAATAGCGAGGGTGTGGCAGCGTTGGTACCAAAGCTGTTTTGGCCCCAGATCGCCAGTCTGGAGTTTACGGTCCATAGAAAGCCTGCACCCACTACATTCTGCTCATAGGTGCTCGCGCTCGAGTAGCTGGCGCCAGCCGGGTTGCCGGCGGTGGGCACACGTGGAAGTGAAGGGGCATTCACATAGCCATGCAGGAACAGGGCGAAGTCCTCATCAAAGAAGTCGCGTTGCAGGGACCACTGGAAGCTGAATTCCCAGACATTGGTGTTCGTGCCGTCGACAGTTTGGAGAATCCTGACAGCGCCGAGGTTGTACTCGAAGTCGATTTCCCAGGGCAGGGATTGGTCGAAATTGAAGTTGATGCTGGGTTGTGTGCCGGAGTTGGTATTAGTGCTCCCCAGCCACTCTGTCTGAATGTACGCTTCAATGCCCAGGGCCGGCAGGTAGAGTTCCTGATGCTCGTCGAGTACGTGAATCTTGGTGTCGAAGGCCAATGGGGCAAAATTCCAGCTTTGTATATTGCCCAGCGTGCGGGTTGGTCCATTGCCAAAAACACGCAGTTCAATATCATCGGTCAGGCCATAGCGAAGCAGAAAGTCCATGGAGTATTGGGCGGCTTGTGGTGTACCCGCCGTAGTCCCGGCCGAGTAGCTCAGCGGTTCAAACTCGATGTAGGCGCGGCCTTTTGGCAGTGTGAAAGCACTATTGGGCCAGTTGGCCAGATCGGGTCCGGGGTTGGCGATATCAGGGTTTTCCCGCCATTTCTCGATATTTTCCGGTAATCGGGCGCGGGAACGGTTATATCGGCCCTTGAAAAAGAATGCCTGGTCCTCGCTACTCATGGATTTTGAATACCCCTGAATTCTGGCATCCAGCGATCCGGAGGCAACAGCAGGTGCCTGTGGGTGACGTTGTTGCGCTTGCGCGAGGATCAATCGCCCGAGTTCCCGGCCATAACTGATCAGTCTTTGGTAAGCAGCCTTCTCTTTTTCTTTCCTGGAGAGATTTTTATCGGACCATTGATCTTGCCGGGCTTCAGTCGGCGCATGAGTGTCCGCTCGCTCCGACGCCAGTCCGGCGGTCGCGCTGCAGGCCACTATCAAGACCAGTTGTCTGATCGCGCCAAACAATGTCAGGTTGAGGGAAGGAATGTGCAAGCGGGTCTACTACCGGATGAGTGGAATGGATTCCTCGATCCCGGCTTCGATATAGGTCTTGATTTTGGTTTCGACCTGCAGGTAGGTGGCGAGTGACCTGTAACTCATGAATTCCGCCAGTTTCTTGAAATAGGCCCGGCCGATGTTCAGGCGCTGCTCCTCGTATTCCAGCTTATCCTTCACGTATTCCTTTGCTTC
Organism: Methylococcaceae bacterium; assembly: GCA_044237765.1. GTDB lineage: Bacteria > Pseudomonadota > Gammaproteobacteria > Methylococcales > Methylococcaceae > UBA6136. Next base: position 3,189 of record JBIIEQ010000019.1, read on the forward strand.
CGCTTCGCTCATGCCATCGACCCCCTCACCCAAGTCGGTGAGTAATTCGCGGCGTTTTAATCTGAGTTCGACCAGTTGTTTCTGGTAATCATCATACAAAGGCCAAAATCGCTTGGCGATGTCTGGCTGCAGTTGCAGCGTGTCCCGGACGATTGCTTTGCGCATCTCAAGGAGTTCAACTTCTTTTGACTGCAACTGCGAGGAGGCGGCCGGCAGATCCCGCTGCTCATTGTCTGCAGCCATGGCGTCGGGCCATGGCATTATTGTCAACAAGGTGAGCAGTATGGGGCCAGCCAGCAGAGTCGAATGGCGGGATGGGTTGAAACCTCCCCTTTTACAAGGATGTCTGGTGTTGTTGGTGCAGTGGATCATGTGAATGGTGAACGAGCGGAAGCTTATTGTCTGGGGCGGGTGTTCGGTGTTCCAGCAATCGACCTGCCATGGTGTGCTGGGTGATTCAGAAGAAAAATTTGACTTCAAGCATGCCAGCAACCCCGCTTTCGCCCGCCCGATAAGGGGTCAAGAGGTTTTCGGCCGGCGAGCCTTTTATATACAGCGCTTCGGTGGTCATGATCTAGTTGGGCACCATGGCCACCGGGTACCAGTTGAAACCGCCCCCCGCCTCCCAAGGGGTGCCATAACGACCGCTGACAATGGATGAACGGCCAAACACCTCGACCGACTTGGGCAGCAGGAAATAGCTTCCCTGGAATATGCCACCAAAGTCGTTCAATTGACTGACATCAGGTGCGGCGCCGGAATAGCCGAAGTTGCCCAGGTGACGATATTCAAATTCGGCAAAGAGGGCGAGCCCGGCGTATTTGAAACCGGTATCAATCGTCGCCAGCGAGACATCGGTGCTGGTGATTTGATTGCCTTTGCCCAGGGCACCCGGACTGCTCAGCGGCGTGCCATTCGATACCCGGAAAATGGTGCTGTCCGGGTTGCCCAGGCTGCCATTTCCGTCATCATGGGTGTTTTGGTACACGGCGGTTCCACCCAGTCGCCAGACGGGGTTGGCGTGATCCTGGAGGTCGGAAACGTTGTCGCCCATCGGGCCCAGGGGCTCCCACCGGACCGAACTGCCATAGAGCATGCCGGTGCCGAGACGGGTTGCCGAATAGTTGCCTGAGGATCCTCCAAAGCTGTTGCCGACAAACAGGGTGTAATTCAACTGCCGCTCCAGTGTGCCCTCCAGCCAGGCGCCGGGTGTCCAGTTGGGGCGGAAGTAGGTGGTTGCCATGGTGCGGTCAGCGCCTAGGGTTGACGTCCACGATTCGGTCCACTCACGTGTGCCCGGCGCCTTCCAGATGCCGATGCGGCCGCGAACTTCTGGCATCCAGTCATACCCGATATAGCCCAGCGGGAAGACGCTGTTGCTGGAGGTCGATGCATACATCATGAGGCTATAGACCAGTTCCGGACGAAACGCATGACCGGTGAAGGCCAGCATGGCGCGGTTAAGTTCGACGATGCTGTAGTCATTGACGGGCTGCAGCGGGAGATTGTTGGGCTGCCAGGTGCGGTCTGTCCGCCCAAAATAGGAATACCGCCCTTCCAACGACACCTTGGCATTCAGCGAGAAGGATGAGTTGCCGTTTTTTTCGTCAATCAATTGCGCGCCCTTGCCCTTGAGGTTCAGTGAAGAGAATTCAGGCGGGTCGCTTTGGGCCTGATGCAGTGCTTGCAACTCGCTGGGCCTAGCGTTTGGCTGGGCTGATTCGGCTGCATGGCTTACGGTATTGGTCAGTGGCGCGGCGTATTCCTTGGTAGTTTCGGGTGTCTTTGCGATGGTTGGCTTTTTGCCATCCTGGCTGATCAACGCTTCTTCCAGATGTTTTATTCGCAGGCTGTCGGTCTGCTTTTGCCGTTCAAGTTCAGCGATACGCCGGTTGTCGGATTGTTTTTCCTGCTCCAGACGGTTCAGGCGTTTTTCATAATCACCTCGCATCAATTCCAGCTGCCTGATGACGTCTTCCAGTTGGAGGGTGGCGGGACAATCACGGGCAAACACTAGCAGGCAGAGCATGCCTAATGGCGAAATTCCCCGCGGTTGAATCATTTGCCGGTTCTCAAGTTGTCGCCGGCAGGTGGTAGAAGCCAATGCCCAGCATCAGGTAAAGCGCGACCAACATCATGCCTTCAAACCAGGTGGAAGAGCCGTCCATTGTCAGAATGCGGATGATGACTGTTGTCAGAAGAATGGTGGCAATCTCGAACTGGCTGAACAACAGGTTCATCTCTGTGCCCACCAGCGGAGCCCCGAATATGAGCAGCGGAACGGCAAAAAGAATCATCTGAACGCTTGAGCCGACGGATGCCTCGATGGCGAGGTCCATTTTATTATTGAGTGCAAAACGAGTGGTGCTGACAATTTCTCCGATGCCGCCGGCACCGGCCAGCAGGATGATGCCGCTGAACAAATCGGATAATCCGAGGATTTTGCTGGTGGGTTCCAGGGCATCCGTGATGACTTCGCTCATGACCGCCAGTCCCAGCGTAGAGGCAACCAGTATGGTGCTTGCACGGCCTTGGGACTCACTGGTTTCCTTCTTTTTTGGGGTTTCGCCGCGCGCTGGCTGTTTCTGGAGGCTCGGTTTGAGGCTGGTGCCGAGCTTTACGAGGTACATCAACAGCAGGATCAGGGAGATATCGCGGCTCAGCTCGATTTCCTTATCGCCGGTGCCCAGATGGAAGAGGGCGGGAATGATCAAGGCAAAACTGCACAAGGTCAGCAACCCCGTGTTTGCCTGGACGGAGGTCTGGCTGAAGTTCTGGGTACCGTTACGCAGCCCTCCCAGCATCATCCCGAGGCCAAGTCCAAGCAGCAATTCCACCAGGATGGAACCGGTGATGGAGGCCTTTACGACATCACCCAGGCCATGCTTCAGAGCAAAAAACGCGATGATGATCTCCGGTGCATTATTCAGACTGGCATTCAGCAATCCACCAAGTGTGGGTCCCAAGGTACTCGCCAATTTTTCCGTGGCGTCGGCCATCAGCTCTGCCAGTGCGTAAATGGCGCCGAGTGCGGTCAGAAATATCCACACCGGGCTGAAATCCAACCATCGCAGAACCAGACAGATCGGCACCAGCCACAGTAGCCATAGGGGGTTGAAGCCTACTTTGCTTTTGCCAGACTTGGCATGAGCAACTTTATTTCGGGTCATTTTGGCCTCTTGAGTCAAGCGGGGTTAGTGTCTTGCAGCATCAGAATGAGAAACGGACTTGCAATTGACCCACCACACCGCTTTCGCCTGCGCGGTAGGGGGTTAGCAGGTTTTCGGCGGGTGAGTTCTGGATGTAGAGGGATTCTGCCGTGATGATCCAGTTGGGTACCATGGCAATGGGATACCAATTGAAGCCGCCGCCAGCCTCCCATGGCGTGCCATAGGCGCCGTTGACGATCGATGAGCGTCCAAACATTTCGAGGCTTTTGGGCATGAGGAAATAACTGCCCTGCAGGTAACCGCCGTAATCGTTGAGGCTTGCCAGGGTGCCAGGCTGCAGGCCGGCTGCGGTGGACCAGCCGGGATCCCCAAGGTATCTGTACATGAACTCGGCCGCCAGGGCGAATCCGCGATATTTGAAGGCCCAGTCCAGCGTGCCAAGGAAGATATTGCCGGAGACCATTTTGCTGTTGGGCCCGAAGGCACCAATCTCGTTGGCGGGGGTGCCGTTGGATAAGCGGAGGATGGTGTAATCCGGGTTGTTGCTGCCGTAATAGCCCGGCGTGTCCGTGATGCGTTGGAAGGTGGCGGTACCGCCCAAGCGCGTCACGAACTCGTCATGCCAGCTGAGATCGGAAATGCCAAAACCGATGTCGCCCAGCGGTTGCCATTTGCCGCTGAGCGAGTAGAGCATGGCTGTTCCCTGACGGCTGGCATAGGTGTTCTGGGCGGAGCCGCCAAAGCTGTTGCCGACAAGAAATTCGTACTGAAAGGTCTTTTCCAGCGTTCCCTCCAGCCAGGCGGCCGGCGTCCAGCTGGGACGGAAATAGGTAGTGGCCATGGTTCGATCGGCGCCCAGAGTGGCATTGTAAGAATCAGCCCATTCCCGCGTGCCGGGTGTTTTCCAGACCCCGATCCGTCCCTTGATTTCCGGCATCCAGTCATAGCCCATGAATCCTACTGGCATGAACGCCCCTGCTGATGACGATCCGAATGTCATGAAGGAGTAGATGAGTTTGGGATCAAAGGCATATCCAGAGAACATCAGGTAGTAACGGTTCATTTCGATGATGCTGTAGTCATCGACGGGCTGTGAGGGCTGATTGTTGGGTGTCCAGAAGTCCTTGGTGCGCCCGAAGTAGGAGTAACGTCCCTCCAGTGACAGGTTGGCGCGCAAGTGAAACGGGATATCTCCATTGGGTTCATCGAGCAGGACGGCCCCCTGCTTCACGAGGTGAGAACCCTTTTTGGTCAGGAGAATTGGACCCTCGGTCGCCATTTCCCGTGCCTCGGCCTCGACATGGGCTGTTCCGTCTTCAGTGTCTTTGGGCGGCGGGCCCTTCTTGATTGAGATTGGCGGAGTTTGCTGGCCAGCGGGTTTTAGAGCAGTGGAGGCTCCCCGGTCGGGCGGAGAAAGGGCGGAGGGGGGTGAGTGAAGACTCCCCAGTTGTTTTTCCAGGGACTGGATTCGGCGAGCGTCCTCGGTTTTCTGCTTACGATTTTCCTTGATTTCTCGTTCCAAAGAGGAGATTCGTGACTCGTAAGATTCCTTCAGTTTCTGGATTTGCAACAGGACCTGATCGAGATCAGCCGAGGCATTCGTTTGAGGTGCGTGGAGGGCCAGAAGCAGGGTCAGCATCCCGCCGATCCATTGCCCAACACAGGAAAAAAACCAATGTCCGACCAGGGCTAATTTTTTATCACTGGAGTTCGACAGACTGGTGTGCCTCAGGGATAGGCTGCGGGTGTCGGACCAGGGGCTACGAAGCAATGGGTATGTCATCTCGATGACTTCAGGGGGGTGGCGGGGGCGGCGGGAAACCGATGCGGTAATGGGGTGTGCAACGCTGCCTTATAGTAAGCAATCGTATCAACACCTGGTAACCTCTAACTCTCATGAAAATGAACCTATCCTATGCCCTGATAGCTGCAATCCTCATTAAATGGCTGTGTCTTGCAGAAAACCTTTGATCGAGAATAAGGGCCGAATGAACAGTTGCAGTCCGAGGTCGCCTCCGGCAACGTCCAAATTCAGCAACTCAAGGATCGTTTGCGGGTGAGGGTCGAAGACCGGATCCTCCTCCATTCCGGTCAGGCGACGCTCACCGGGAGCGGTCACGCACTGCTCGACAAGCGGGTTCCAACCCTGCAGAAGGCGGCGGATTTCCGGATTGAGGCCAAGGGCTACACCGATGATGTGCCGGTCGGCAAGCACCTTCGGGGCAGGTACAAGAGCAATTGGGAACTATCTGCGGCCCGGGCCGCCAGTGTGGTGGGGTATCTGCAGAAGAAAGGCATCGATTCCAGTCGCCTGACTGCGGCCGGCCTTAGCCATTATCAGCCTTCATCTAGCAATGCGACCGATCTGGGCCTGGCATAAAACTGCCGCACCGACATCGATCGGGTGCCGGTCTACCTGGACTAGGGGCTCTAACGGGCAGTCCCCGATTTACGTGAAGATTGCCCGGCTATTTTGTGAGGATGCTGACTGGGATCAGTTCTTCTCGTCATATGAAACGGCCCACTCATAGCTGAAAAAGAGGCTGGAGATCGAAAAAAACATCGCCAATACCATGAACAGACGGAAACTGTATAGAGGGTTCCAAAACGCTAGAAGAGTTGCAACGGTAAATCCGAAAACGGCGATCAACACCCTTCTTCTGATGCCGTGCAACAAGTTTTCGTTGTCCTGTCGTCGCTCCATTAGGCCATTACGAATCGCATAGCGAACCGATAGCCACACCCCCAAATACATGACAATCATGTTCAGTCCAAAAAGCACCTCAACCAGCCAGTGATCGCGATGCTCGCCCAGCAACGTGGTGGAAAAACCCAACAGCGTGACTGCGAGCAGGTTGCCCATCTTGAGATAGAGGAAGCGGACGTCTACATGAGTCACATCGTCCAGTATCACATTGTCTCCAATCCACAGGGATCCCGCCACAAAGAAGCTGATGAAAAATGCCGAGAACTTGGGCCACAGGTCACGAAGAATTTCAGGTAAATGATTGATGTCGATGCCTGGCGCTTCGATATCCTCGATGACACTGAGCAGCATCAGCGTCATGACGACGGCGTAGACCCCTTCTGTTAATGCATTCAGCCGTTCCTTGCCGAGTTTTCTGTGCGTTTTATGCCTCATGGTGGTTGCCTCTGGCCATGGTTAGTGTGAGTGGCTCAGCATTGGAGCGGGATGGGGGATTTTCTCAGAAAGGACTTCTGAGGGTGTTATTGATGGATTGGTAGCTTTTCGCGAAGGAGTTATCGTAAGACCACAGGACCGAGATAAAGATGAGATTCTGTCCTGCCATGTAGGGCGGCTCGGTCGGGATTTGTTTGGCGGCATTGAAAAAACCGGAGTTGGCTCCGTCGGTTGATGTGTCATGGCGAAATTCTGTTCTCACGGCAAGCGATGAATCCAGCAGGGACAACTGGTATTCCGTAGTGAGTGTCAATGCGCCAATGAATTGTTCCACGTTAGTTTGCATCCCATCTGGGTCCCAGAAAAATTCGGGTCGGAAGGCAACGCTCCACGGTCCCGAAATTTGCCAACGCGCCCAAAGTGCACTGCCCATCCAGAAGGCCTGTTGGCCGTTTGTGGCCTGTTGTTGGGTGCCGAAATTGTAGGCCCAGCCGATCATTAGATTGTCTGATTGCCACTGGAGCTCAGTATCGGAAAAGCCCAGCCAGTATTTTAGATCCGTCTGCTCCTGCTCGGGCCCGAAAAAAATGTTCTGTCGAAGCGTCCACCCCGGTGAAAACCTGTAGGCAAATTGAGCGGCATATTTCGGAAGACTGTTTACGAATTCAAGATAGTTGTAATCAGTGACCAGGAAAAACCTGACCGACATGTCCGAATCAATGATGTAGTGACCGCCCGCTCCGATCAAAAAATACGGCGAGTAGTCTGCGATCCAGGCGCGCGTGTAGTTCGGGTTGTTCTTTGCGTACATGGATTCGAACCCGATGAAGCTTTCCATCAGTCCTGCTGTCAGTGTCAGTCCTTCGATCGCCTGGTAGGAGACGTTGGCATGGCCAAAGTGTTTTATGGCATCTGACGCGGTTCGGCGTTTCCAGTTGGATTCTTGAGCGGAGGCATCGTTACCGGCCTGGATTCCGAACTGCATGCCCCAGGGAGAATCTTTCGAGATGGATTTCTCTACGTAGAGCATGCCCATGTTGGGGTCAAAATCGTTCAGTCGAGTGGTTGTCTGCTTGAATCGCCAGGGAGTGGCTTTGGGCCCGCCCAGATCGTTCGCATAGGACATGTCAAGATAGAGGTGGTATTCCCACAAATCCCTGTCTTCTTCCGCATTTGCTTCGTCTGACGGATTTGCCCGGCAGGGGCCGCTGCAGCCAATCATCCAGCAGAGAAACAGGGCTGTGGTGCCGACGGGGAACTGCTTTCCCGTGCGCCCAGTCATGCATGCACTCACCGATTCGCACGGCACGGCATGGTCATGGGCGGCTGGGTGGCAGGGCTTTGGGCGTAGGGCCATTGAGTGATTCGACGAACACGTTGGCGCGGCTGATGGAACGTTCCATGGCGCCGATCAGCCCGGAGACGCCCGTAGTCATGGCGCGAAGCTCGTGCTCCAGAGAGGCAATCGCATTGGCATTGAGGTTGTGTTTCAGGTAGAGCACCTGGTCATGAAAAACGCTGAGCACCGGATCGATCTTGTGTTCCGCTCGGCGCATCGCCGTGATCAGGTGGCCATAGTGCTGCTGGGTTTGCTTGAGCTTCTGGCGGCTGCTGCTGCGCAGGGAACGATTAGTGTACTGGTCGAGTTCGGTTTCCCACTCGCTGAACAGGGCCAATGCGACATCTTCGACGGCATCGATGCGGTCTTTCACCGCGAGTGCCTTGGAGTGGCTATAGTCGTATTCGCTTTTGAGCTGGCGATAGACATCCTCAAGGTCCCCCCCTTCGAAACGGGTCAGCTGGCTGAATCTTTCCAGGGCCGTCTGGAACTGGGTTTTTGCCTCTTCCAGGCCGTCGCGGGCATGTTCGACCCGCGTCACCAGGATGTCGCGCTTGTGATGGCCGGCGGATTCCACTGCCTTGAAATAGAGCTTCTTGCATTTGGAAAGGAGGTACCGGCCCAGCGCTTCGAAAAGGGCCTCGACAGAAAGTGGGTTGGCCTGTTTGCTCATTTTCAAGTGAAGTGCATGCATTGGTGACAAGGCGATATTGTAATCGCAACGGACTGGGGCCTATCGCAAAGCAATAACGCTTCGGGGTGGGGCGGGCCGCGAGAGCTGGCTGGGTTCGTTGGGGATGCCAGGGTTCGACGGGAACAAAACCGTCATTTCGAGCACTAAAAACCAAGTAAAACAGTCAACAAAATGGTTCCCAGAAGAGTGTTCAACGAGTAGAATTCTGCGCGATTAGAGCGATCGTCGATTGCGCCAGCCGTCCGTTTGGTTGCGGAAAGCGCGCCGTTTAACGACCTGACACAGGGTCATAGAGAGCATCACATGTCAGAACAAGAGTGGAATATCGAGGGGGTCAGGGAGATTGTCCAAGGGCTCAAGGACAAGCCGGGCGCTTTACTGCCGATACTGCATGCGATTCAGGACGGCCTCGGTTACGTGCCGCCCGAGAGTGTTCCCCTGATCGCCAGCGAGTTGAATCTTTCCCGCGCGGAGGTCCATGGCGTGATCAGTTTCTATCACTATTTCCGGGAAACCCCGCCGGGACGCAACACGATCTATGTATGCCGGGCGGAAGCCTGCCAAGCCATGGGGTCTGATGCGCTGGAGGCTCATGCCAAGCAGCGTCTTGGCATCGATTACCACGAAAATACGAGTGACGGTCAGTTCAGCCTGGAGCCGGTTTATTGTCTCGGCAACTGCGCCTGCTCACCCTCCATCATGGTGGGCAAGGAAGTTCACGGTCGGGTGTCTCCCGAACGATTTGATGAAATCATTGAAGCGACAAAGGCGAAGCCATGATCAAGGTTTACGTACCGCGCGATTCAAGCGCACTCGGGCTCGGCGCCGAACAGGTGGCCGAGGCTCTCCAGGCCGAAGCCAGCCATCGCCAGGCCGACATCCAGTTAGTACGCAATGGTTCACGTGGCCTTTATTGGCTGGAGCCCATGGTGGAGGTCGAAACCCCCGCTGGTCGCGTCGCTTACGGTCCGGTCCGGCCATCGGATGTAGCGTCCCTATTCGATGCGGGTTTCCTCGAGGGTAAACCCCATGCGCTGAGCCAGGGCCTCACTGCCGAGATTCCCTATCTCAAGAACCAGGAGCGGCTCACCTTCGCAAGGGTCGGGATCACTGACCCGGTCAGCCTGGAAGACTATGTGGCACACGAAGGTTATCGGGGGCTGCGGCGTGCCCTGACCCTGGAGCCTTCAATCATCGTTGACGAGGTCACGGAGTCCGGACTGCGCGGTCGCGGCGGTGCGGCATTTCCCACCGGCATCAAATGGCGCACCGTGCTAAACACCCCCTCCGAGCAAAAATACATCGTCTGCAATGCCGATGAAGGCGATTCCGGGACTTTTTCCGATCGCATGGTGATGGAGTGCGACCCCTTTGTATTGATCGAAGGCATGACGATCGCCGGGTTGGCGGTTGGCGCCACTCAGGGTTATATCTATCTCCGTTGCGAATACCCCCATGCCAATGTTGCGCTGAATGAGGCCATTGCGGCGGCCGAGCAGGGTGGCTACCTGGGTGACAATCTGCTCGGTACGGGCAAATCATTCCGGCTCGAAGTCCGGCTGGGCGCTGGGGCCTATGTCTGTGGGGAGGAAACCTCGTTGCTGGAAAGTCTCGAGGGCAAGCGTGGTCTGGTACGCTACAAGCCGCCGCTGCCCGCGATCGAGGGCTTGTTCGGCAAGCCCACGGTCATCAACAATGTCATTTCCCTGGCCTCGGTCCCGATTATTCTCGACAAGGGCGGCGCGTTCTACCGCGATTTCGGTATGGGCCGCTCACGAGGCACGCTGCCTATTCAGCTCGCCGGTAACCTGAAACATCCCGGGCTGGTCGAGAAAGCCTTCGGCGTGACCCTGCGCGAGATTCTTTACGACTTTGGCGGGGGTTCGGCCAGCGGTCGGCCCATTCGCGCCGTTCAGGTCGGTGGCCCGCTCGGAGCCTACCTGCCGGAATCCCAGTTTGATACCCCGCTGGACTATGAGGCCTTTGCCGCCCTCTGGGCCGTGTTGGGACATGGCGGTGTCGTCGCATTCGATGACACCATCGACATGTCGAAAATGGCCCGCTACGGCATGGAGTTCTGCGCCGTGGAATCCTGCGGCAAGTGCACGCCTTGCCGGATTGGTTCGACCCGCGGCGTCGAGGTGATCGACAAGATTCGGGCCGGCGAGGACCGCGACCGAAATGTGGCCTTGCTGCGTGACCTCAGCGACACTATGCTCGCAGGTTCTCTCTGCGCGCTGGGTGGCATGACGCCCTACCCGGTGCTGAGTGCGCTGAATCATTTTCCGGAAGATTTTGGAGTATTGGCCGCCGAAAAGGTGGCTTGAACAACAGGGAAACGCCCAACGGATAGGGAGCAGGAACCGGTTCGCGCGGAACTGCCATAACAGAAAACCCGCGCGAGTTGAGCATTCTGAAACTCAGGAGGCAAATCATGGCTGTACGAGATTGCGATTCTGGAACGCCGGCGAGCGATTCCTCTAAACAGGTCACGCTGGAGATCGACGGATTCCGTATGACCGTTCCGGAAGGGACTTCCGTGATGCGGGCGGCGGCGAGCGTGGGGATTCAGATTCCCAAGCTCTGTGCCACCGACAGCCTGGAGCCGTTTGGGTCCTGCCGACTCTGTCTGGTTCAGATCGAGGGTGGCCGCGGCTTGCCGGCTTCCTGCACGACGCCCGTCGCCGAAGGCATGAAGGTCTGCACCCAGAACGACCGTCTGGCCGATGTCAGGCGCGGGGTAATGGAGCTATACATTTCCGACCATCCACTGGATTGCCTGACCTGTTCCGCCAATGGCAACTGCGAGTTGCAGGATATGGCCGGTTCGGTGGGTCTTCGCGAAGTACGTTATGGCTATGAGGGTGAGAATCACCTGAAGGCCGAGAAGGACACCAGCAACCCCTATTTCCAGTTCGATCCCTCCAAGTGCATTGTCTGCTCCCGTTGCGTCAGGGCCTGCGAGGAAGTGCAGGGCACCTTTGCCCTGACCATTGACGGTCGTGGATTTGATTCCAAGGTTTCTCCCGGTCAGAACCAGGATTTCATGGACTCCGAGTGCGTGTCATGCGGGGCTTGTGTTCAGGCATGCCCGACCGCCACGCTGATGGAGAAATCTGTCATCGACAAGGGGCAGCCCGAACACAGCGTGATCACCACCTGCGCCTATTGCGGTGTGGGTTGCTCGTTCAAGGCCGAGATGAAAGGCGCGGAAGTTGTTCGCATGGTGCCCAACAAGAATGGTCATGCGAACCACGGTCATTCCTGTGTCAAGGGGCGCTTTGCCTTTGGTTATGCGACCCACAAGGACCGCATCACCAAACCGATGATTCGTCAGCGGATCACCGATCCATGGAAAGAAGTGTCGTGGGAAGAGGCCATCTCTTACGCGGCCTCGGAATTCAAGCGCATTCAGGCGAAATATGGTCGCGACTCCGTCGGTGGCCTGACCTCCAGCCGGTGCACCAACGAGGAGGCTTACCTCGTCCAGAAACTGGTTCGGGCAGCATTCGGCAATAACAACGTCGACACCTGTGCCCGTGTCTGTCATTCACCGACGGGTTATGGCCTGAAGCAAACCCTCGGCGAGTCAGCCGGAACGCAGACCTTTGATTCCATTCGGGAATCGGATGTGATCCTGGTCATCGGTGCCAACCCGACCGATGGGCATCCCGTGTTCGGCTCAGCCATGAAGCGCCGCATTCGCGAGGGCGCTCGTCTGATCGTGGCGGATCCGCGTGATATCGATCTGGTCCGGTCACCCCATGTTCAGGCGGATTACCATCTGAAGCTCCTTCCGGGCACCAATGTTGCGCTGGTCAATTCCCTGGCCCATGTTGTGGTCACCGAGGGTCTGGCCAACGAGGCCTTTGCGCTGGAACGGTGTGAGCCGGAATCCTTCGACAAGTGGAAGACCTTCGTCAGCCAGGAGCACAATTCCCCGGAGGCTATGGAGGAGACGACCGGAGTCCCCGCTACTCTGGTGCGCGAGGCAGCGCGACTGTTTGCCACGGGCGGTAATGCCGCCATCTACTACGGTCTGGGCGTGACCGAGCACAGTCAGGGATCCACCACCGTCATTGGTATTGCCAATCTGGCCATGGCGACCGGCAACGTCGGCCGTGAAGGCGTAGGCGTCAACCCCTTGCGCGGACAGAACAATGTTCAGGGCTCCTGTGACATGGGTTCCTTCCCGCATGAGCTGCCAGGCTATCGTCATGTGTCCGATTCCACCACACGTCGTGTGTTCGAGTCGGTCTGGGGTGTCACGCTGGAATCCGAACCCGGTCTGCGTATTCCCAACATGTTTGGCGCAGCGCTGGATGGCAGTTTCAAGGGCCTGTACTGCGAAGGCGAGGACATCGCCCAGTCCGATCCAGACACCCAGCATGTGCATGCCGCCCTGCGCGCCATGGAATGCGTGGTGGTTCAGGATCTGTTCCTGAACGAAACCGCGAAGTTCGCCCATGTATTCCTTCCCGGTGCCTCGTTCCTGGAAAAGAGCGGTACCTTCACCAACGCTGAGCGCCGGATTTCACCGGTGCGCCGGGTCATGCCGCCGTTGGCCGGCTATGAGGATTGGGAAGTCACGCAGCTGCTGTCCAATGCGCTGGGCTACCCGATGAATTACAGCCATGCGTCAGAAATTATGGACGAAATCGCCAGTCTGGTGCCGACTTTTACCGGGGTGAGCTTTGCCAAGCTGGATGAACTGGGTAGCGTTCAATGGCCCTGCAATGAAAAGGCCCCAAACGGAACGCCGACCATGCATGTCGGTGCGTTTGTTCGGGGCAAGGGTCGCTTCATGCTGACCGAGTACGTGGCCACGCCGGAGCGGACCAGCGGCAAGTTCCCACTCATTCTCACCACGGGCCGCATCCTCTCCCAGTACAACGTCGGCGCCCAGACGCGTCGCACGGCCAACTCCATCTGGCATTCCGAGGATCGACTCGAACTTCACCCGCATGACGCCGAAAATCGAGGCATCAATGATGGCGACTGGGTCGGCATCAAGAGTCGTGCTGGTGAGACGGTTTTGCGGGCAACTGTGACCGAGCGGATCCAGCCGGGAGTGGTCTATACGACCTTCCATTTCCCGGAATCCGGCGCCAACGTCATCACCACGGACAACTCCGATTGGGCGACCAACTGCCCCGAGTACAAGGTGACGGCGGTCCAGGTCACCAAGGTGACCGGCCCGTCTGAGTGGCAGCGTAGCTATCGCGAATTCAGCGAAGAGCAGCAGGGCCTCTTGGAGCAGCGGACGGCTACGGTCGACTGATCGACGCGGCATGGAAGAACTCGCCCCCGAACTTGGGTGGCCCAGCTACCGGGTTCGCCCGGTTCAGCGGTGGCGAGGAGACTCGGTCGAAGAGCTAGATGACTGCGTTGCCGAAGAAGCGCCCATCGCGCTGATGTACAACGGCGAGCCGCATGTCGTCATGCTGGCCACGCCGCTGGATCTTGAAGATTTCGCGCTCGGTTTCACCCTGACCGAAAACATAGTCATGGATGCGTCCGAGGTCGAGTCCATCCGCACCTATGAGCGTTCTGAAGGCATCGAGGTGAGGCTCAAGATCCCTGAAGCCCGTTGTGATTCCGCGGCGGAAAAGGGTCGAAACATGACAGGGCGGACGGGTTGTGGGTTGTGCGGTGCGCGGACGCTCAAGCAAGCGGTCAGGTGTCCGCCGCCCGTCACGTCCAGGGTGCAAGTCCCCGTGGCCGAATTGATCGCGGCACTGCGAAATCTCCGTGAGCGGCAGCGACTCAACGGGTTGACCGGGGCCGTGCATGCCGCCGCCTGGGTGGTGCCGGGTGAGGAGACTCTGCAGGTGAGAGAGGATGTGGGCCGCCATAATGCGCTCGACAAACTGATTGGCGGCTTGGCCCGTCAGAAAACTGATTTCAGGACAGGTTTCGTCGTGGTGACCAGTCGGGCCAGTTTCGAGATGGTCCAGAAATGTGCGACCGTGGGAATCGGCTTCATGGCCGCCATTTCCGCCCCCACGGGGCTCGCGATAAAATTGGCCGAGGACTCCGGTCTTACCCTGCTGGGCTTTGCCCGCAATGAGGATCATGTGGTTTACACGCACCCGCACCGCTTGCTCCACGCGAACCCCGGCCCTTGAACCGCCTTGTATCATTGACCGCCGTTGACCTCGGCCCAAGCCTGAACGCTTTCTATTATGGACATCGAAAATCTCGTCAAAATGGCCAATAACATTGGTCAATTCTTCAGCGCCGAGCCCGACATCAATATGGCTACCGATGGTGTCGCTGATCACCTGAAGCGTTTCTGGGAGTTGCGCATGCGACTGGCCATCATCAAGCATTACCAGTCGGGTGGCGCGGGCTTGAGCGATATCAGCAAGGCCGCCGTCGCCATACTCGCCGCCGAGCAGGAAAAACTGGTCAACGCCGGTAACGGCTGATCCATCGCCACGCCGCCCTCATCTGATCACGGCCAGTGCCTTCAACTCACCTGGATTGGAGGGTATTGTGCTGAGTGTCTTCTGTTCTCCTTCCCGGTATGTCCAGGGGCGTAAGGCCACCGAGTCGCTGGCGTCCGAACTGCTGAAGCTGGGGCATGCCGGTCGCGCCCTCATCATTGCCAGCAGGACTGCCCGCAAACAGCTCGAACCGATCTGGCGAAACACATTCACGGTCGCCGACGTTCCGCTGGATATCTTCGATTTTGGCGGGGAGTGCTGCCAGGATGAAATTGGCCGGTGTAAGGAGGAGGCTCTTCGGGTCGGTGCCGCGACCATCATCGGTGCGGGTGGAGGCAAGGTGCTGGATACCGCCAGAGCCGTGGCTGGCGAGGTGGATCGGCCGGTAGCCTGTTGTCCTACTACCGCGTCCAGCGATGCGCCCTGCAGTGCCTCATCGGTTGTCTATACGCCGGAAGGTGCTTTTCAACAGTACCTGTTTTACAAACGAAATCCTGATCTGGTGCTGGTCGATACCGGTGTCATCGTCAACGCGCCGATCCGATTGCTGATTGCAGGCATGGGTGATGCGCTGGCAACTCGCTTCGAGGCGGAGGCCGTGCGACGCGCCCACAAGGCCAATGTGGTCGGGGGCGCCAGCACGCTGGCTGCCGCTGCAATTGCCGACCTTTGCTATCAGACCCTGATCCAGGACGGGGTGGCGGCCGTGGCTGCCGCCAGGGCCCGGGCCATCACGCCGGCGTTTGAGCGGATCGTGGAAGCCAACACGCTGCTCTCAGGCTTGGGTTTCGAATCCGGCGGTCTCGCGGTGGCGCATTCCGTCCACAACGGGTTGACCGCCGCGGAGGAAACCCATGACTGTCTCCATGGCGAAAAAGTGGCTTTCGGTACGCTGGTTCAGTTGGTGCTGGAAGGGCGGGATAGCTCGCTCATCGAAGAAGTCATGAGCTTCTGTCATGCCGTGGGTCTGCCGATGACCCTGGCTGAATTGGGTCTTGAAAAACTGGCTCCGGATCGTGCGCTGGCCATTGCCGAACGGGCGGTGGCGGCCGGTGAATCGGCGCACAACGAGGCGTTCGTGGTGACGCCTGAAGCCATCATGGATGCCATTTATGCCGCGGACGCGTGGGGCAGAGCCTTCAAGTTGGCTCCGTCGGTTTAGCTGACTCAGACGCCGCGAGAAATTCTGCGACCCTTTGCAGGGCCTTTTCCTTGAGTAGACTCTCTTCCGTCTGTAGCTGAAACGCCTCGGTTTCCTTGCGCAGCCAGGTCATCTGCCGCTTGGCAAACTGTCGGGTCGCGATGATGCCAAGCTCGATCATGTCCGCCTCCGTGCATTTCCCTTCCAGATAAGCCCAGACCTGCCGGTAGCCGACCGAACGCATGGAAGGCAGGTCGGGGTGGAACGAGCCGAGGTCCCGCAATGTCCGCACCTCGTCGATCAGGCCGTGGTCAAGCATCTTCAGAAATCGCCGACGAATGCGTGAGCGCAGTTCATCCCGGTTCGCGGGCGCCAGCGCCAGCTTGCAGAACCGGTAGGGCAGGGGCGTCGGCTTGATCGCGCAGAGTTCACTGAGCGAAATGCCAGTCAGTCGGTAAACCTCCAGCGCCCGCTGGATACGTTGCGGATCATTGGGGTGAATACGCCGGGCTGCAGCGGGATCCACTCGCGCCAGTTCCGCATGCAGCCGGTCCCAGCCCTGTTCGGCCGCTTCGGCCTCGATGGCCCCGCGAACCGCCGGGTCCGCAGCGGGCAACTCGGCCAGACCCCTCAGCAAGGCATTGAAGTAGAGGAAGGTGCCGCCCGCCAGGATGGGCAGCCGGCCTCGCCGGGTGATGTCTTCAATACATTTCAGGGCATCGTCTTTGAATCGGCCCGTGGAATAGGCTTCGCTGGGGTCGAGAATGTCGATCAGGTGATGCGGAATGCCTTCCCGCTCGGACAGGCTGGGTTTGGCGGTGCCGATATCCATCCCGCGATAGACCAGGGCGGAGTCCACGCTGATGACTTCGCCATTGAGCGTATGGGCCAGCTCTATGGCCAGGCGAGTCTTGCCCGAGGCGGTGGGTCCCATCAGGACGATGACGGGCGAATCGGCGACGACGGATCTCACGGAGGGGGATGTCTGGAGTCGGTATTCAGTGAATGCCGGCCCAGTTTACCCCAGTGTCGAGAGCGGTCACGTTCGTTTGTCTTGAAATCAAAGCCGTAAGCCAGTACGATTGCGCGATTTATTTGGTCCCGAGGGAGATAAGCATGTCACGTCGTCCATTGGTCGTCGGTAACTGGAAAATGAATGGTACCCGCGCAAGCTCCATGCAGCTGGTGGCGGATATCTTGGCCGGTTTGCCGGGCGACGCCCGCGCGGATGTTGGCGTTTGTCCCTCAGCCGTGTTTATCCCGGAAGTCGCAGCCGCGCTGGCCGGCAAGAACATCCGTCTGGGTGCCCAGAATGTGGCGGATCAGGACGAAGGCGCCTACACCGGCGAGATTTCAGCCGCCATGCTGCGTGAATTCAACTGTACCCTCGCCATCGTCGGTCACTCCGAGCGCCGTGCCATTTACGGTGAAACCGATGCCCTGGTCGCCGCTCGCTACGCCAAGGCCATTGCTCACGGTGTGACCCCTATCCTGTGTGTCGGTGAAACCCTGGAAGAGCGCGAAGCCAACGCCACCTTCAAGGTGGTTGATCAGCAGATGGCCGCCGTGCTGGATCTCTGCGGAGTCGAATCCTTGAAGAAGGCTGTCATTGCCTATGAGCCGGTTTGGGCTATTGGTACCGGTCGCACGGCCACCACCGAGCAGGCGCAGGAAGTTCACGCCTACATCCGCTCGCAAATCGCCGCGCGTGATGCCGGTGTTGCGGCCAACCTGCAGATTCTTTACGGCGGCAGCATGAAGCCGGACAACGCGGCAGCCCTGCTGTCACAGCCCGATGTCGATGGCGGCCTCATTGGCGGCGCTTCATTGGATGCCAAATCCTTCCTGGCGATTTGCCTCGCCGCTTAACGGAAAATTCACATGTATCAGGTCTTAATGATTGTCCATGTCCTGATCGCCCTCGCGATCGTCGGACTGGTCATGCTGCAACAGGGTCGCGGAGCGGATGCCGGAGCAGGCTTTGGTGCCGGCGGCGGGTCCGGCTCGGTTTTTGGCGCTCGCGGTGCGGCCTCTTTCCTGTCTCGTACCACGGCGATTCTCGCTACCGTGTTCTTCGTGACCAGTCTCAGCCTTGCCTACCTGGCTGGCAAGAAGGATAATAAGTCCGAGGACATCATGGATGCGCCGCTGGTTCAGCAGCCCGCAAAACGTGACCTCCCGCCGATCGCAGTGCAACCGCCTGCGGCACCCAAGGGCGATATCCCGGCGGTACCTGCTCCCACAGCCCCGGTTGCGCCAGCGGGCCAATAACTGGGCCTGCACCGTTCCTTAGTTTTCTTGCCGATGTGGTGAAATTGGTAGACACGCCATCTTGAGGGGGTGGTGACGCAAGTCGTGTCGGTTCAAATCCGACCATCGGCACCAATAGCAAGTCCAGGGTGATCCCTGGCAATCCAAAAACCCGCTAACCGCAAGGTGTGGCGGGTTTTTTTGTGTCCACCATATTCCACGGCAATCCCGTAAAAGTTCACGATTCTGACGGTATCAATGGCGGTATCCAATGCACTTATGCCATTTTCGTGCGGGCATCAACATGACAAAACGTCGGGGTTTGGGCAGACTCCCGGTCCATTGCCATAAACCCGTCCTTCTCCGTGAACCAACAAAACCTCTCCGCCCTCATCTGGTCCGTCGCCGATCTGCTGCGCGGCGATTACAAGCAATCCGTCTACGGGAAGGTCATCCTGCCGTTCACCGTGCTGCGGCGATTGGACTGTGTGCTGGCCCCGACCAAGGCGGCGGTGCTGGCGGAGCATGACGCTCGCTTGAGTCTCGGCATCAATGCCGAGCCGTTCCTGTTGAGGAAATCCGGGCAGAGTTTCTACAACACCTCGCCGATGGACCTGAAGAAGCTGCTCGGCGATCAGGACCACATCCGCGAAAACCTCTACAGCTACATCGAAGGCTTTTCCGATGCGGTGCGCGACATTTTCGAGCGCTTTGACTTTCACACCCAAGTCGACAAGCTGGCCAAGTCCGGGCTGCTGTATCAGGTCACCGAGAAATTCGCCCAAGTCGACCTGCATCCGAGCCACCTCGACAACCACCAGATGGGGCTGGTCTTCGAAGAGCTGATCCGCAAGTTCGCCGAGCAATCGAACGAAACGGCGGGTGAACACTTCACTCCGCGTGACGCCATCCGGCTCATGGTCAACCTGCTGTTCATCGAGGACGACGACGCCCTGAGCCAATCCGGCGTGGTGCGGACGATTTATGACCCCACAGCGGGAACCGGCGGCATGCTCAGCGTGGCTGGCGAGCATTTGCTCGGACTCAACCCCGATGCCCGGCTGACCATGTTCGGACAGGAGCTGAATCCCGAGTCCTACGCCATCTGCAAGGCCGACATGCTCATCAAGGGCCAGAGCGTCGCCAACATCACCTTCGGCAACACCCTTTCCAGTGACGAACTCCCCGGCAAGCTGTTCGACTACCAGCTGGCCAACCCGCCCTTCGGTGTCGAATGGAAGAAGATCGAGAAGGAAGTCCGCGCCGAGCACGAGCAGAAAGGTCACAGCGGTCGTTTCGGTCCCGGTCTGCCGCGTGTGTCCGATGGTTCATTGCTGTTCCTCATGCACATGCTGTCGAAGATGCGCCCGGCCAAGGACGGCGGCAGTCGCATCGGCATCGTCCTCAATGGCTCGCCGCTGTTCACGGGCGGGGCCGGTTCCGGCGAGAGCGAGATCCGCCGCCATGTGCTGGAAAGCGATCTGGTCGAGGCTATCGTCGCCCTGCCCACCGACATGTTCTTCAACACCGGCATCTCCACCTACGTCTGGATTCTCAGCAACCGCAAACCCGAACCGCGTCGGGGCAAGGTTCAGCTGATCGATGCCTCGGGCATGTGGCAGAAGATGCGCAAGAGCCTCGGCTCCAAGCGCAAGGAGCTGAGCGACGAGCATATCGCCGAAATCACCCGGCTGTTTGGTAATTTCGAGGAAGCCACCGACGGCAAGAAGCCCGTCTCCCGCATCTTCAGAAACACCGACTTCGGCTACCGCACCATCACCGTCGAGCGCCCACTGCGCGATGAGCACGGCAACCTCGTCCTCGGCAGCAAGGGCAAGCTTAAAGGCAAACCCCAGCCCGACAGCAGCCTGCGCGATACCGAGAACGTCCCGCTTTCCGAAGATATCCAGACCTACTTCGAACGTGAAGTCCTGCCGCATGCACCCGATGCGTGGATCGACCCCGACAAGACCAAGGTCGGCTACGAAATCCCGTTCAACCGGCACTTCTATGTGTTCGAGCCACCCCGCCCGCTGGAAGCCATCGACGCCGACCTCAAGCGCAGCACCGACCGGATCAAGGCGATGATTGAAGGGCTGACGGGATGAGGGAGAAACGCATAGAGGACCTAAAGAAACGCATGTTGAATCTGTTGGATCAGATCAACGCGCTTGGAAACCACCAATTGCAGGTTCATCAGCAGCGGGTGACAAAAGAACATTTGTGTTTTATGGGCGGTAATGGCCGTATCTGGATAACGCCCTGCACAGCAGGATACGACATATCCCTTTCAGGGAAGTCTCTGGAAAATCAGATGTATCCCTTCATGCGCGACCTTTGCGGAAGGGAATGCGATGGCTACAAGCAAACGAATGCGCGATTGGGCAGGAAGGACAATCCATTCTGGCGCGTGAATGATTTTGAACTCGTTAAAAAAGCTGTCTTCCGCTATGCGTCAACGTCAGCATAAGCAGGTGATGCAATGAGCTTTCCGCGCTACCCGAAGTACAAGAACTCCGGGGTGGAGTGGCTGGGGGAGGTGCCAGAGGGGTGGCCTGTTACCGCTTTGAAGCGAGGATTTACGGTAACTCTTGGCAAGATGCTTCAGACGGAAGCTTCGAGTTCCGACGATGAGCTATTACCGTATTTACGAGCAGCAAATATTCAGTGGGCTGGGGTTGATATAACCGATATCAAAATGATGTGGTTTACTGAGAGGGACCGCAGACAGCTAAGGTTGATGTCAGGGGATCTGCTGATAAGTGAAGGCGGAGATGTGGGGCGTTCTTGCATCTGGGATTCTGAGCTTGAAAAATGCTACTTTCAAAATTCAGTCAACAGAGTTCGCTCTCTCGACCAGAACTCAAATCGGTATCTGTATTACTGGATTGCAACAATCAAAAGCAAGGGTTATGTCGACATCCTTTGTAATAAATCGACCATAGCGCACTTTACCGCAGAAAAAGTAGCCGCTGTACCTGTACCTTTCCCAACATCAAGTGAGCAACACACCATCGCCGCCTTCCTCGACCGCGAAACCGCCAAGATCGACGCACTGGTCGCGGAGCAGGAAAACCTCATCGCCCTGCTGAAGGAGAAGCGGCAGGCGGTCATCTCGCACGCGGTCACCAAGGGGCTGGACCCGACGGTGCCGATGAAGGATTCGGGGATTGAGTGGTTGGGTGAGGTGCCGGAGCATTGGTTAGTTTGCCCTCTCAAGCGGCATGGACTAATTGGAAACGGCTCAACGCCGAACAGAGACAACTCCGACTACTGGGCCGAAGAGGGTTTTCCTTGGCTTAACAGTTCCGTCGTCAATCAAGACGAAGTCAGCGAAGCGCAGCGGTTCGTGACACCACTTGCACTGAAAGAGTGTCACCTTCCGGTCATTGCTCCGCCAGCAGCTCTTGTGGGTATCACTGGACAGGGCAAAACTCGTGGAATGGCTACTCGTTTAGCATTTACCGCAACGGTTAACCAACACGTCGCATACATCAAACCAGATGAGGGCACTCTGGCCTTACCCTATTTGCTCAACATACTGGAGTCTGCATACGAACACTTGCGAACAGGCAGTGAGGGAGCGGGTAGCACCAAGGGTGCCATAACGTGTGAACAATTAGGCCGATTGCGAATACCGCTTCCTGAATTGGTGGAACAGATTTCCATCGCCAGATTTCTTGATCACGAAACCGCTAAACTCGACGAACTCACCACCGAAGCCCAGCACATCATTGACCTGCTCAAGGAACGCCGCTCGGTGCTGGTTTCTGCTGCCGTCACCGGCAAGATCGATGTGCGGGGCTATCATGTCCACTCGCAGCCCATCAGATAAGGAGCGCCGTCATGTTGGCCAGCCGCCAAATCATCTACGACCCGCAAGCCGTCATCCCCGTTCCACCCGAGTTCCGCCACCGTCGAACCGAGGTGATCTTCATCGCCCTCGATCAGGACAGTGAAACCGCACCCACCGTGCCGGATGCCCATGACCCGATCCAGCGATTTCGCGGCGAGGCGTGGCGGCAGCGTCGCCGCGTTACTCGGGGACCGTGAGATTGGCCGGACCCCATCCTTCACCCGCAACGAGGTGTAAACCATGGCTACCATCGGCCTTCAGGACGTTCAAAACCAACTTCCGCATTTCGTGGCCGAGGCTGAGGCGGGCCAATGAAATCATCATTGAGCGCGGCGGCAAACCGGTGGCAAGACTGGTTGCGTTGGCGGAAGCGCCACAACCCCGGCGCCGACTAGGTCTGGGCCAGTCGGAGTTCACTTTCCCCGAAAACTTCGATCATCTGCATTCAGACGAAATCGCCACTCTTTTCCATAGCGGCCATTGAATGAATTCTGACCTTGAAAACCTGATCAAGGCAGAGATCACGCGGAGGTCTCCAGGCTGATGACAATTTACTCGCCGTTATCGCCTGATTGATGAGTGGGCTCGACCGGACTGTTCATCATGCGGTTCATCGTGTGATTAAATGGCCGTCCATCGACCTTATGAGAATCCTGCCATGACACATATCAGCGCAAATGACCTCAAAACCCGGGGCGTGGCCGCCATCGAGGCCAGCCTCGCAGAGCACCCGGAAGCGATTGTGTCGGTGCGCGGCAAGGATCGTTACGTGGTGATGGACATCAGCCACTACCACTATCTCCGTGAATGTGAGTTGGCGGCTGCCTTGGCGGAAAGCCGGGCCGATCTGGCGGCAGGCCGTTACGTCGAGGAATCCGCCGAGGCGCATGTGGCCCGACTGGGCGGGTAAGATGCCCTTCACGCTGGTTTTCACCGAGTCCTACAACCGCCGCGCGGCTCGCTGGCTCAAGCGGCATCCGGATTTGCGAGGGACTTATCTCAAGACCCTGCTACTGTTGGAAGCCAACCCGCATCATCCCTCCCTGCGACTGCATGCCTTGAGCGGCAAGCTGGATGGCCTGCATGCCATCTCCATCAACCTGTCCTATCGCATCACCCTGGAATTCCTGATAGAGGATGACCGAATCGTTCTGGTGAATGTCGGCGATCATGACGCTGTTTACCGATAAACCCGCTATGCCCCTCCACCACGAAATCGCCTTCGAAACCGAAATCTGCGAGCACCTCGGTGCCCATGGCTGGCTATACGCCGAAGGGGATGCGGCGGGCTATGACCGGGCGCGGGCGTTGTTCCCGGCCGATGTGATCGCATGGGTACAGGCCAGCCAACCCAAGGCATGGGACACGCTGGTCAAAAACCACGGGGCCAAGGCGGAGACGGTCTTGCTGGATCGCCTGCGGGCCAGCCTCAATGTGCAAGGCACATTGGCGGTATTGCGGCATGGCATTGAATTGCTGGGTCTGCGGGAGAAACTGCGGCTGGCGCGATTCAAGCCGGCCAATGCGCTGAACCCGGATATTCTGGCCGAGTATGGCGCCAACCGGCTGCGGGTCGTGCGGCAGGTGCGCTACTCGCTGCACAACGAGAACTGCATTGATCTGGTGCATTTCCTCAATGGCATTCCGGTCAGCACGGTGGAACTGAAGACCGACTTCACCCAGTCGGTCGAGGATGCCGTCGACCAGTACCGCTTTGATCGCAACCCCACGCCCAAGGGGCAGAGGGCGGCGGAACCGCTGCTGAGCTTCCCTAATGGCGCACTGGTGCATTTCGCCGTCAGCAATGACGAGGCGCGAATGACTACCAAGCTGGAGGGGCCGGCGACTAACTTCTTGCCGTTCAATCTCGGCAACGAGGGTGGCGCGGGCAATCCACCCTCACCCCTGACCCCTCTCCCAGGGGGCGAGGGGAAGACAAGTGGCGGGCACCGCACCGCCTACCTGTGGCAGGACGTCTGGGACCGGGACAGCTGGCTGGAGATCATCGGCCGCTATCTGGTGACCAAACGCGACGAGAAGCAGAAGATTGCCGGGCTGATCTTCCCGCGCTTCCACCAGCTCGATGGCACCCGCAAGCTGATCGAGGCCATCCTCCGCGAAGGACCGGGCGGCAGCTTCCTGATCCATCGCTTCCCCTATTCCGGCAAGTATCTGATCCAGCACTCCGCCGGGTCGGGCAAGACCAACTCCATTGCATGGGCGGCGCACTTCCTCGCCGATCTGCACGATGCCGAGAACCACAAGCTGTTCGATACCGTACTGGTCGTCTCCGACCGCAACGTGCTGGATGCCCAGCTGCAGGAGGCCATCTTCGATTTCGAGCGCACCAAGGGCGTGGTGGCGACCATCAGTTCCGACAACGGCAGCAAGAGCGGCCAATTGGCTACGGCGCTGGCCGGTGACAAGAAGATTGTCGTCTGCACCATCCAGACCTTCCCGCACGCGCTGAAGCTGATCGAAGAACTGACCGCCACGCAGGGCAAGCGCTTTGCCGTCATCGCCGACGAGGCGCATTCCTCGCAGACCGGCGAAGCCGCCGCCAAGCTCAAGGCGGTGCTGTCGGCCGAGGAGTTGGCCGAGCTGAACGATGGCGGCGACATCAGCAACGAAGACATCCTCGCTGCACAGATGGCCAGCCGCGCCAAGGACAGCAACATCACCTACATCGCCTTCACGGCCACGCCCAAGGCCAAGACCATGGAGCTATTCGGGCGTCCACCGGATCTGACCCAGCCATCGGGACCGGACAATCTCCCGGCACCCTTCCATGTCTATTCGATGCGACAGGCCATCGAAGAAGGTTTCATCCTCGATGTGCTGAAGAACTACACGCCTTACAGCCTCGCCTTCAAGCTGGCACAGGCCGGCGAGCAGGGCGTGACCACCGAGGTCGACAAGGATGAGGCCACCAAGGGGCTGGTGCGCTGGGTCAAGCTGCACCCCTACAACATTGCCCAGAAAGTGCAGGTTGTTGTCGAACACTTCCGCCAAAACGTCGCCCCGCTGCTGGATGGCAAGGCCAAGGCCATGGTGGTCGTCTCCAGCCGGCTTGAAGCCGTGCGTTGGAAGCTGGCGATTGATGATTACATCAAGAGCCGGGGCTACCCCATCGGCACGCTGGCCGCCTTCTCGGGTGAGGTCAACGATACGGACTCTGGGCCGGACCCGTTCAGCGAAACCTCATCCAACCTGAACCCGACGCTCAAGGGCCGGGATATCCGCGAAGCCTTCAAGACCGATGAGTTCCGCATCCTGCTGGCCGCGAACAAGTTCCAGACCGGCTTCGATCAACCGCTCCTCTGCGGCCTGTATGTCGACAAGCGGCTGGCGGGGATACAGGCAGTGCAGACCCTGTCCCGGCTCAACCGGGCGTATCCCGGCAAGGACACCACCTATGTGCTGGATTTCATCAACGATCCCGAAGAGGTCTTGGCGGCATTCCGCGCCTACCACACCACCGCCGAGCTGGAAGGCGTCACCGACCCGCATCTGGTTTTCACTCTCAAGGAAAAGCTTGATGCCGCCGGTCATTACGACGACGGGCAGGTCGACCGGGTGGTCAATGTCCTGCTCGATCCCCATGCCAAACAAAGCGAGCTCATCGCGGCACTGGAGCCGGTAGTCGATCCACTGGTCAGGCAGTACAGGCAGTGGCAGGAGAAGCTGGCGACGGCCAAGGAGCAAAACGACACTCATGCCGAGCAGGCCGCACAGGATGCACTCAATGCCCTGCTGCTGTTCAAGCGTGATATCGGCACTTTTCAGCGGCTCTACAGCTTCCTCTCGCAGATCTTCGATTACGGCAACACGGCCATCGAGAAGCGCCATCTGTTCTTCAAACCGCTGCTACCGCTGCTGGAGTTTGGGCGAGATCGTGAGCAGATCGACTACTCCACGCTAACGCTGACCCACTACGGGCTGAAGAACAAGGGCAAGCGCCATCTCAATCTTGGCGATGACGGCGTCAAGCTGCAGCCCGCCGAGTATGTCGGCTCCGGTCAGGTCCGCGACCAGGAAAAAGCCCTGCTCGAAGAGATCATCACCCGCGTCAACGAACTGTTCCAAGGCGAACTGACTGACGATGACAAGCTGGTTTACGTCAACAACGTGCTCAAGACCAAGCTGCTGGAGTCGGAGATTCTGGTCAAGCAGGCGGCCAGCAACAGCAAGAAGCAGTTCGCCGAATCACCGGATCTGGCCTCCAGCATCCTTGACGCCATCATGGACGCGCTCGATGCGCACAGCACCATGAGCAAGCAGGCGCTGGAGTCGGAGAAGGTTCGCCACGGATTGCGCGACATCCTGCTGGGGCCGGGGCAGTTGTATGAGACCTTGCGCGCAAGGGTCGCGCAACACCCTTAGATCCGCCGCAAGTCGGTCAGGCGTTTGGATGCGCGTGCCTCATTCGGCTATGATCCAGCCAGCTATCCACATACAGAGTCAATCGGCCCGCTTGCCGCTGCAAGCGGGCCGATTGCGTTAAGGCACACGGAAAAACCATGACGATGAAGTTCAGTGTTTCAGGTACCGATGGCGCGGCGCGGCGCGGTGAGTTGTCGTTTCCTCGCGGCACGGTGCAGACGCCGGCGTTCATGCCGGTCGGGACCTACGGCACGGTCAAGGCGATGACGCCGGAGGAGCTGCGGGAGATCGGGGCCGAGATCATTCTTGGAAACACCTTCCACCTCATGCTGCGGCCCGGTACCGAGATCATCCGCAAGCATGGGGATCTGCATGACTTCATGCACTGGAGCGGGCCAATCCTGACGGATTCGGGCGGCTTTCAGGTCTTCAGTCTGGGCGCGATGCGCAAGATTACCGAGGCCGGGGTCAAGTTTCAGTCGCCGGTGAATGGCGACAGCGTCTTCCTGGGGCCCGAGGAGTCGATGGCGGTGCAGCGCGCGCTGGGGTCTGACATCGTGATGATTTTCGACGAGTGCACCCCCTTTCCCGCGACCTGGGAGCAGGCGCGGGACTCGATGCAGCTTTCGCTGCGCTGGGCGGAGCGGAGCCGGATCGCGCATGGCGATAGCGAATCGGCCCTGTTTGCCATTGTGCAGGGTGGCATCTACGAGGATTTGCGGCGAGAGTCGGCCAGCGGTCTCAAGGCCATCGGGTTTGACGGCTATGCGATTGGCGGCCTCTCGGTTGGCGAGCCCAAGGAGGACCGGGCCCGGGTGCTGGGGGCGGTGGTACCGACCCTGCCCGCCGACAAGCCGCGTTATCTGATGGGTGTAGGCACGCCCGAGGATATCGTCGAAGCCGTGTGTGCAGGCATCGACATGTTCGATTGCGTGATGCCCACGCGCAATGCCCGCAATGCCCACATCTTTACCCGTCATGGCACCCTGCGGCTGCGCAACAGCGTGTACCAGGACGATACCCGCCCGCTGGACGAGGCGTGTGGCTGTTATACCTGCCGGCATTACAGCCGTGCCTATCTGCGTCATCTCGACAAATGCGCGGAGATACTGGGCGCCCGGCTGAATACCATCCATAACCTCTATTACTATCAGGAACTGATGGCGGGTCTCCGCGCTGCGATTGCCGGCGGAACGCTGGACTCGTTCGTGGCCGAGTTCTACCGTCTGCGAGAAAGTTCCCCGGCTTCTGTGGCATAATTCGCGGCTTTAACGTCTTTGTCTCAGGAGCACCGATCATGGGTTTTTTCATCTCTGATGCCTTAGCTGAAGCTGGTCCCGCCGCTGCCCAGGACCCTGGTCTGGTGGGGATGATCCTGCCGCTCGGCATCATGGCCGCGTTCTTTTTCCTGTTCATCCTGCCGCAGCAGCGCAAGACCAAGGAACACAAGAAAATGATCGACGCCCTGAGCAAGGGTAGTGAGGTGGTCACGACCGGCGGTCTGCTGGGCCGAATCGTCGAGCTGGACGACAACTTCGTGCAGCTGGAACTGGCCGACAATGTGCAGGTGCATGTCCAGCGCGCCGCCGTGCAGTCGCTGCTGCCCAAGGGCACTTTCAAGGCCAGCAAGAAAAAATCGGACAAGGCGTAATCCCGAATCCCCCTTCCCGCTGATTCCTCCCCCGGACGTCGCGCTCATAGGCAGCCAACATGCGTAATCATTTTCCACTCTGGAAAAACATCCTCATTCTTCTCATCCTCACCCTGGCGGCGATTTATGCGTTGCCGAACTTCTTCGGCGAGGACCCTTCGGTGCAATTGTCCCCGGCCAGAGGGTCGGCGCTGGATCAGGCGCTGGTGACGCAGTCCGAGAAGGCTCTCGCCGATGCGGGTCTCAAGGCCAAGGGTGTGGAGCTGAGCGAAAAGCGCCTGCTGGTGCGTTTCGCCGATACCGACGCCCAGCTGAAGGCCGCCGATGCGCTGAAAGCCGTGTATGGCGATCGCTACACCGTGGCCCTTAACCTGGCGCCGGCGACTCCCAACTGGTTGCGCAAGATTGGCGCCGACCCCATGTATCTGGGTCTCGATCTTCGTGGTGGTGTGCATTTCATGATGCAGGTCGACATGGAAGCCGCCATCAAGCAGGCCGAAGAGCGCTACGCCGAGGATATCCGCACGATGCTGCGTGACAGCAAGATCCAGTACCTGTCCGTGGATCGCGACAATCACGCCATTCAGATCAAGTTCCAGGACGCCGCAACCCTCGGCCAGGCCGAAAATACGCTCAAGCGGGAAATGCGTGGGCTGATGTTCTCGGAAGAGGGCAATGCCCTCATCGCCCGGATGACTGATGCTGACGTGCGCGAGATTCGCCGTCTGGCGGTGGCGCAGAACGTGACCACCCTGCGCAATCGCGTCAACGAGTTGGGTGTGGCCGAGCCGGTGATCCAGCAGCAGGGTGAAGACCGCATCGTTGTCCAGTTGCCGGGTGTGCAGGACACCGCCCGCGCCAAGGAAATCCTCGGCGCCACGGCGACGCTGGAATTCCGCATGGTAGACACCGAGCACCCCACCCCGACCGATGAGACCAAAACCCCTATTGGATCCAAGCTCTACAAGGATCGCCAGGGCAAGCCGGTGCTGTTGCAACGGAAGATCATCGTCACCGGCGACCAGATCATCGACGCATCTTCCGGTCTGGAACAACAATCCGGCTCCGCCGCGGTCTTTATTACCCTGAATGGCCCGGGCGCCCGCAAGATGGCGGACACCACCAAGGAAAACATCAACAAGCCGATGGCCGTGGTCTACATCGAGAACAAGACCGAGACCAAGGATGTCAACGGCCAGAAACTGACGACCCGAAAGACCGTCGAGGAAGTCATCAATATCGCGACCATTCGTGACCGTTTCAGCAAGCGTTTCCAGATCAGCGGGCTGGACGGAACGGACGAAGCCCGTAACCTGTCCCTGTTGCTGAGATCCGGTGCCCTGGCGGCGCCGGTCGATATCGTCGAGGAGCGCACCGTCGGTCCGAGTCTCGGCAAGGAAAACATCGAACAGGGCAAGCGTTCCTTCATCATCGGCTTCCTGCTGATCGCGGTGGTGATGATCGGTTACTACAAGGTGTTTGGCGTGATTGCTGTGCTGACCCTGATCTTCAACGTCGCCCTGATTCTGGCAATCCTGTCTGCGTTACAAGCCACGCTGACCTTGCCGGGTATTGCCGGTATCACCTTGACGATCGGTATGGCGGTCGACGCCAACGTGCTGATTTACGAACGCATCAAGGAAGAGTTGCGCAACGGCACGTCCATCCAGTCCAGCATCTATGCGGGCTTTGAGCGCGCCTTCGCGACCATTTTCGATTCCAACATCACGACCCTGCTGGCGGCCGTGATGCTGTTCGGCATTGGGTCGGGCCCGGTCAAGGGTTTTGCCGTCACGCTGACCATCGGCATCCTGACGTCCATGTTCACGGCCGTCATGTGTACCCGCATGATGGTCAATTTTGTTTACGGTCAGCGACGAGTCAACAAACTCTGGATCTGAATCCGGTCGCCGCATACAGGAGAAGATAATCATGGTCGAGACGACTACCCAGGCCCAGCCTTACAAAATTGACTTCATGGGCAAGCGTGGCCTTTGGGTCACGATCTCTGCAATTCTCAGCCTGATAGCCGTGCTGTCGCTGGCTATCAGGGGGCTGAATTACGCCATTGACTTCACCGGCGGCACCGTTGTCGAAGCTGAATTCCAAAATACGGCGGATTTGGGGGATCTGCGTACACGGCTTGAGACCGCTGGATTCAAGAGCCCTACGGTTCAGAACTTTGGTAGTTCCAAGGAAGTGCTGATTCGCCTGGCACCGCAGGAAGGCGTCAGCAATCAGGATGTAAGGCCGAAAGTTTTGAGTGCCATCAATGATGGTGCCGCCAATCAGGCTCAAATCAATCGGATCGAGTTTGTGGGGCCGCAGGTGGGCGACGATCTGGCCGAAGGGGCTGTGCTCGCTCTGCTTTTGGCGACCCTCGGTATCCTGATTTATGTAGCTTGGCGCTTTGAATGGCGCTTCGCACTGGGCGCGGTGCTTGCCACGCTGCATGATATCGTGATGATCCTTGGCATATTCTCGCTGCTGCAGTGGGAGTTTGATTTGAGTGTTCTCGCCGCTGTGCTCGCCGTCCTGGGTTATTCCCTGAACGATACCGTCGTGGTGTTCGACCGTATTCGAGAAAACTTCCGCAAGATTCGCCGCGCTGACACCGTCGAGGTGGTGAATTTGTCGATCAATGAAACGCTGAGCCGGACGCTGATGACCTCATTCCTGACCCTGCTGACCGTGGTGGCCATGGCGATCTGGGGCGGTGGCGTAATTCACAATTTCGCGCTGGCACTGATCATCGGTATCGTGGTGGGTACTTACTCGTCCATCTATGTCGCGAGCTCACTGGCGGTCAGGCTGGGCATCAGCCGCGCCGACATGCTGGTGCCGGAGAAGGAAGGCGAGGCCGAAGGCCGTCCGTAACCGCATCGATCAATCCAGCAAAAAGGCCGCTTCGAGTGGCCTTTTTGCTATCCGGGCCTTTGGCCTCCCATTTCAACGCTGACTTTTAGCCGATGGATATCACGACCCGCATTGCCGAGGAACTCGGCGTCAAGCCCAGCCAGGTTCAGGCGGCCATCAATCTGCTGGATGAAGGGGCCACGGTCCCCTTCATCTCGCGTTACCGGAAGGAAGTCACGGGCGGGCTGGACGATACGCAGTTGCGCAATCTGGAATCCCGTCTGGGCTATCTGCGTGAACTGGAGGACCGGCGTGCGACCGTGCTGGAAAGCATCCGTGAGCAGGGCAAGCTGACTCCTGAACTGGAGCAGGCCATCCTGGCGGCCGAAACCAAGACCTTGCTAGAAGATTTGTACCTGCCCTACAAACCCAAGCGGCGGACCAAGGCGCAGATTGCGCGGGAGGCGGGGCTGGAGCCGCTGGCGTTGGCTTTGCTGGCCAATCCGCAACTGAACCCCGAGGAAGAGGCGTCTCGCTACCTGAATCCGGATCTGGGATTTGCGGATGTCGCGGCGGCGCTGGATGGCGCGCGGCAGATTCTCATGGAACGCTTTGCCGAAAACCCGGCGACGGTGGCGGAAATTCGCGAGAAGGTCTGGCAGGAAGGCGTGCTGGTCTCGCGCATGGCCGAGGGCAAGGAAACCGAGGGCGCCAAGTTTCGCGATTATTTTGAATACGACGAAGCCATCGCCAAAATCCCCTCGCATCGTGCGCTTGCCCTGTATCGCGGGCGAAACGAGAACATGCTCGACCTCACCCTCAAGCCGGGCAAGGACGACGAGGCCGCCCATGAATCCGCGCAAGGCATCATTGCTCGCAACGAGGGCGTCGTGGCGCAGGGCCGGCCGGCCGATCGCTGGCTGGCGGATTGCGTGCGTTATGCCTGGAAGGTCAAGCTGTTCCCGCGTATCGATCTCGATCTGAAGCAGCGGCTCAAGGACGCGGCGGAAGAGGAGGCGATTCGCGTCTTCGCGCTCAATCTCAAGGATTTGCTGCTGGCCGCGCCGGCCGGTCCGCGGCCGACCATGGGGCTGGATCCGGGTCTACGTACCGGCGTCAAGGTGGCGGTGGTCGACAACACCGGCAAGCTGCTGGACACCGCCACCATCTACCCCCATGTGCCGCGCAATGACTGGGACAGATCCATCGCGACGCTGGCGGCCCTGGCCGAAAAGCATCACGTCGACCTGATTGCCATCGGCAACGGCACCGCTTCGCGGGAAACCGATCAGCTGGCGGCCGACCTGATGAAACGACATTCGGAGATCGGGCTGACCCGTATCGTTGTTTCGGAGGCGGGGGCGTCGGTGTATTCGGCCTCGGAACTGGCAGCCCGGGAATTCCCCGATCTGGATGTTTCCCTACGCGGAGCGGTGTCCATCGCCCGCCGCCTGCAGGATCCGCTGGCGGAACTGGTCAAGATCGAGCCCAAGGCCATCGGCGTCGGCCAATACCAGCACGACATCAACCAGTCGCACCTGGCCAAGAGCCTCGATGCCGTGGTGGAGGATTGCGTGAATGCCGTGGGCGTGGACGTCAATACCGCTTCCAGCTCGCTGCTGCGCTATGTATCCGGCCTATCCGCCACGCTCAGCCAGAATATCGTCGATTTTCGCGACCAGCACGGTCCGTTCCAGCGACGCGAGGAGCTGAAAAAAGTCCCGCGCTTCGGTGACAAGACCTTCGAGCAGGCGGCCGGTTTTCTGCGCATCATGAATGGGGCCAACCCGCTGGATGCGTCATCGGTGCATCCGGAAGCCTACCCAGTGGTCGAGCGGATTCTTCGCGACACCGGAAAGGACATCCGCTCGCTGATCGGCAATGCGGCATTTCTGCGGGGAGTCAACGCCGAAACCTTCACGGATGAGCGCTTCGGTTTGCCGACCGTGACCGACATTCTCAAGGAACTGGAAAAGCCTGGCCGCGATCCGCGGCCGGAGTTCAAGACCGCGCAATTCAAGGAGGGTGTGTCCGAGATCAAGGACCTGAAGCCGGGCATGACGCTGGAAGGGGTAGTCACCAACGTCGCCAATTTCGGGGCGTTCGTCGATATTGGCGTCCATCAGGATGGCCTGGTGCACATCTCCCATCTGGCCGACAGCTTCGTCAAGGACCCGCGACAGGTGGTCAAGGCCGGTGATGTGGTGAAGGTGAAGGTGCTGGAGGTGGATGCGCCACGCAAGCGCATCGCCCTGAGCATGAAAAGCGATGCGCCGGTGACGGCAAGTCGTGAGTCCCGCTCACAGGAATCGCCCCATAGCCGGCCGCAAGGCCAGCGGTCTGCCGTCAAGCCGAGGCAGGAAGCCCCGCAACCTGCCGGCGCCATGGCCGATGCGCTCAGTCGCGCCTTGAAGAAGAATCCTTAAGTCAGCAAACCCGCCGTAAAAGACCGGGGGCCATGTCGGGCCCCCGCAGCGCAGACCCTGTGCTCAGAAAGTCTGGGCGTTGATGAGAAAATGGGCCGCAATCGAGGCGGCATAGCCCAGCAGAATGGCTGGCATCCATTTGAGGTGCGTCATGAAGGTATAAACGCCCTTGGCCTGGCCCATGAGCGCCACGCCCGCCGCAGATCCGACCGACAGCAGACTGCCGCCCACGCCGGCGGTGAGCGTGACCAGCAACCATTGGCCATGCGACATCTCCGGATGCATCGACAGGATCGCGTACATCACCGGAATGTTGTCCACCAGCGCCGATACCAGTCCGACCAGAATATTCGCGGCGGTCGGGCCCAGGTCACCGTATAGATAGCCGGAGGCCAGCGTCAGGTAGCCGATGAAGTTGATGCCGCCGACGCACAGCACGATGCCGTAGAAGAACAGCAGCGTGTCCCACTCCATCGAAGCCAGCTGATGGAAGACGTCAAACCGCTGGGGTTCGCAAGCAGTGCCCGTTTCCGGCCTGTTCTCGATCCCGGAAATGTTGACCGGGATTTCCCTTCTTCATTGGCTGCAGGCAGGGACAGAAACGGAAGCAAATGAATCAGCGGCAGGCCGGGTTAATGGGACTATGCAACTCATCTGCTTGATGAGGTGAGCAGTTGATTGCAAGTTCAAAGGCCACCTTCGTTTTCCTGGATCCACTGGATCATAGCCTGTACCAGCTTCCAGGCCGCGAAGAGCATCACGATGTAGATCGCCCATTCCTCGATGGAGACACGGGTACGATCGGTATCAAGAATGGTCATGCCAAGGGAGCCAATCACTATCAAGGCAGCATAATTAAACATGTGAGAACTATAGGTTAAAGAGAAAACGGGTTAATCAAAATATTGAATTTGTTTCGCTTGGATGATTTGGCCGAGGTTGTTGAATGCAACAGTCAGAGCCTTCCATTCCTTTGCTTGGGATAGATTAACTTCTGTGATAACTAACATCGGAATAGTTCTGGTATTGCCTGACGAAGCTCTGGTTGCCCGCTTGAGGAGTGTAGAGAGCCAAGTCCACAGCAACCATACCATCAGTATGGAAAAAATGGTCAGGGCGTAAATCTGCAGGAGTTCAATCAGGCTTTTGTACCCTCCAAACCATCGAACTTCTGAAGAGAATGAGCGCATTCCGAGCAGCCAGCCGCAGAGCGACACCAGTGGGACCAGAAAATAAATCCATAAGGACCAACAGCAAAGAGACACGAAAAGGGCGCTTACCCTTTGGCCAAAACTTTGGAGTTCAGGCGCCTCAATAATAAGGTCGTCTTCCGTCATTATTTTCTCCGCAACCCTCTATCTACCGTTACCCACACTGCTCGCTGTCCCCGCTTCTTTAGTACAGCTTTGAAGAAACCATTAGCATTGGTTCCCACATTTATCAGCCAATAGACAATCGGATACCAGATCATCCAGTAATAGTGTCGGGCCACTGCCCCTGATTTCCTTTCATATCTCGAGTCGATCCAAAGACTAATGCCAAACTGGATCAGGCACGTGATGCTCAAGAGCATGCTGGTCCAGCTCGGAGAGAGATCCTCCAGGCGTTCTTTTTGTGTTTCTTGAAAAAATTCAAACGGCATTAGAAAAACTGTAACCAGAACCATGAAAGACCACACAAGGCTGACCACGGATTCCGCATACAATGGCCACATACTGAGCGAGCGCCATTGCCACATTTGACGAAAGTATCTCAACAAAACTTCCACACCACCTTGCGCCCAACGGCTGCGTTGCTTCCAAAGTCCCATTAAGGTTTCAGGCATCAATACCCAACAAAGTGCATTGGGTTCGAAGCGGATAGACCAGCCCGCCAGCTGCAGTTTCCAGCTGATGTCTATGTCCTCGGTAACCATGTCAGGGCTCCAGTACCCCACCTGATGTAGGGCTGATTTTCGGAACGCACCGATGACACCAGAAATTGTAAAAACCCGCCCATAGACGCGCTGCGCCCTTTTTATCATGCCAACGATGGCAGAAAACTCACCGACCTGAATACGACCCAGCAAGGTTGAACGATTGCGTATTCTCGGATTTCCTGTAACCGCACCCACATCGACGTCCTCCATGAAATGCCTGACCATCCAAAGGGTGGCGTCGGGAGAGAGCAAGGCATCGCCATCGATGCACATCAAAATCTCGTTATCACTCAGGAGTGCAGCGGTTCTCAGGCCGATGGCTTTACCTTGGTTGCTGGCCAGGTTGATGACACGTAATTGGTGATACCGCTTCTCAAGGTCAAGCAGGATTTCGAGTGTTTCATCGCGGCTGCCATCGTTGATAGCGATAATGTCATAGCTCGGATAATCCTGTTTCAAACAATAGTCTATCGTCTCCCGAATGTTGTCTGCTTCATTGTGGCAAGGAATCAGGATTGATACGGATGGGAACTGGGTCTGATCGGTCAGGGGGGGGGCACCGCATTTTCTCTCCCAACGCAAAAAATAGACCAATGCACCGATCATCCATACATAAGCCATGAATAAAGGGTAGTAGAATATGAAACGGGAAACGGCATCAGACAGATCGTTCCATGTTGGTGGGCTGAGCATAACACTTATATCTGGCCAGGCTTGCATCGATTCAAAACACGTATGCCAAAATCTGTCGATTTTACCGGTGCCTTCTGAAAGTGAGGGGTAGCTTGTCATTTGTTATGGCAATACGTCTACCGTGAATTCATTTCTTATCATATCCAGATTCGGTTGATTTCCGTATGCATCATCTGGGTAATAACCAAAATGGAGAATGCCGGATTTCTTGAGCAGTTTTATTTGATTGGTAAGCGTGTTCGATGTGACAGGTTGCTGGGTTTTCCAATCAACGGACTGAAGTTCAAATACAGCCTTTTTCAGTCCATTAGGGTAGCTGGCAACCCGTTTGCTCAATTCTTTAAGCCACACGTCTGGTTTTTCCGCATTTTCCATGAACGGCATGGCTTCGATTGCCACGTAGTCGTAATGAGCGAAGAAGCTGGGGAATGACTGGGAATACCATTCTTCACTATCCGGTTGCATTATGGGTAAAGCGTAGAGGTTACGGGCCGTTTTTAGATAGGGGCGATGAAACCTGGCTCGTTCAGATAAGTAATCTGTAAACTGAGTCATTAGTTCATTTTTTTTCTGAGACCAGACGCGTCTCGACTTGGGGGTGGCATGCAAATTCTCGAAATTCTCGGCAAGTCCCCAAGCCTCATGGGTAAAACGGAGCGCTATTGGCGACACATCTTCAAAATCCGAGAGTATGCCATCGTCATGGAATAATAGTCCGTCGAATGCACAATGTTTGGCCAAGTCCTCATAAAGGTCTCCAACCCAGCGTCGTGCCTCCGGATTGAACGGTGAGATACGATCATAAATGTGGGTTGATGATTGCGGTTTGCCATCCCGCCACTCCATGACTCTCCACTCCTTGGGAATATCAGCCTTATAGGCCATCATTGGCATCCAGGCATAGACCTTGACACCGGCGCGAGTTTTCAATTGCCAGGCAACACGATTGAATAAATCCCGGCGCACAGGCAAATGCCGGTTAGGGAAATAAAGCGCATCGGCACTGCCATCACCATCTGGGTCGGAATATGCCTGAAGATAAACCGTATTGGCCCCACTTGATCGAATCCGCTCCACGACGGCATCAAGATTCCGTTCGGTCTGTTTGCTGTCATTGTCATTGATGTAATCCATGTCAAGATGAATGACGCGAAGGGGACGGTCCGCTCGTAATCCCTTAACAATATTAGAAAATTGTTTCTGGTCCGGATCATCAGCAATCAGCAGGCGGTGCATGGCGCGAAGGTCTGCGAATGTGTTTTTGTCATCCTTGAGTGCCATGGTGTAAGGCATACCCACACTGCGGGAAGCGGCTAGCAGTGCTTCGTTATATTCACCGAAGGGCCAGACAATGAGACGTGGACGAATGCCAGCATGCTGCCAGATAAAGTCGGCACTTTTACTCAATGAGGCCAAGATACGTTGCTGATACTCTGCATCGTCCTCGTATTGCTCAAGATCCGTATCGAAGACGTAGGTTGTCGCTGCAGCCTGCTCGTTCCCCTGTGGATTAGCCACCTGCCCACGGTGCAGATCGTAGCTGTGAGAAGCGATTTCCACCAAGCCTGATTGCTGTATTTCGCGAACCTCTGGCCAACTCAGTAATTCCTTGTTGGCTGGCCGGTTGTTGTTGTCGAGGCCATCCATCCAACTCCCGACCAGCGCAACTACTGCAGGAAACCGATATTTTTTCAGAAGAGGAAATGCTCGTGTGTAGAAGCTTTTGTAGCCATCGTCAAAGGTTAGTAATACAGCCTTGTCGGGTAGAGGCTCGCCACCACGAGCGGCCCTCAGAATCTCATCGAAACTGACCACTTTGTACCCTTCTTTTTTTAGCCAAGCCAGATGGCTCTCGAAGTGTGTTTGGCTGACTGCGACCCGATCAAAAGGCGGAGTGCGTTCTTCCTCTGGAATGATGTCGTGGTAGTTGAGCGCAATGAATTGATTGTTGGAAGCAAAGGCTGAGACCATGGCTAGATAGAGTGCTAGTCCAATATATTTCATTGTGGCTTATACGCTCTTATCATTCATGCTAGCTGAGTTTAGGCTACTCCGGAGCATTTTTATTTGGGGCATAAATACAGGCATGATGGCCGCTAATATCTTTATTTATAAATCAAAAGAATCTTGAGTTGATTAGGAAGTGCGTGAAGATGCTGGCGGCATAGCCCAGTGCAATGACCGGCATCCATTTCAGGTGGGACATAAAGGAGTAAATGCCCTTGGTCTGACCCAGTAGCCCAACGCCGGCCGCTGAGCCGATAGCCAGAAGGCTGCCGCCCACGCCAGCCGTCAGCGTGACCAGCAGCCATTGCCCCTCGGAAATATTCGGTTCCATCGTGAGAACCGCATACATGATGGTTCCGTTATCGATGAAGGCCGAGACGATACCGACCAGTACATTGGCCACGGTGGGGTCAAGGTCGGTATACAGGTATTGCGAGGTAAGCGTTAGGTAACCGATAAAGCTCAAGCCTCCCACACTCACCATCACGCCATAGAAGAAAAGCAGGGTGTCCCATTCCAGACGCGATACATTATGGAAAACGTCGAAGATATTATGCTGTTCAGGGCTTTCTGACTGTGCTGGCTCCGGCTCGGTCCCGTTTGCATTTTGTTCGTTTGAGCCCTGAGGTAGGGCTAGTTCCTTGTGCCGCGAACTGTAGAGGTAATAAAAGTAGAAGCTGAGATAGCTCAGCCCCGCCAGCATGCCGGCGGCAGGGGGTAAATCCAGAAAATTCTCGAAGCAGACTGCGGTGGCAATAGTCATGAAAAACAGGACAACGATGCCTATGGCACCCCGTTTTAGTGGGGCTGCCTTAGCCGCCGCCTTGGGGCGTTCCCTCGGCACCCAGAAGTGCATAATGGCGGCTGGAACCATGAAATTGACGACCGCCGGGATAAACAGCGCAAAGAAGTGAGCGAAAGGCACCACGCCTTTTTGCCAGACGAAGAGGGTCGTGATGTCACCGAATGGACTAAACGAGCCACCGGCATTAGTTGCCACCACAATATTGACGCAGGCAAGGGTGATGAAGCGGCGATTATCCTTAGCCATCGCCAATACCACAGCACCCATGAGTAAGGCGGTCGTCAGGTTATTGAGTACTGATGACATGAAGAAAGACAGGATGCCCGTGATCCAGAAGAGCTTCCGGTAGCCAAATCCCTTGCTCAATAACCAGACGCGAAGATTATCGAAAATACCTCGCTGCTCCATGGCGTTGAGGTAGGTCATTGACACCAGGATAAACAGGAACAATTCGGCATAGCCTTCCAATGTGCTGCGGAATGCATGCCCTGATTGTTCCCCCATGCCGTTTTTGACATAAACCACCGAAATCAGCACCCAGATGATGCTGGCAGCCATCACCATCGGTTTGGACTTTCTAAGCATCGTGGCTTCTTCAAGCATCGCCAGCACATAGGCCAGGAAGAAGATACCCAGCGCACCGTAGCCAACCCAGTGATGCGTCAGGTCAAAATGCGGGGCTGTATTCCCCTCAGCCGAAAGACAGAGGCTGGGCAAGCCGAACAAGAGGGCAGCAGACGTCAGGTGGGTGAGCTTAACCATGGCAAGTTTTAGTCTCCGATTTTTGATCACAATATGCTGAGAAATTCGATGGTGTTGGGCCTCGAAATTTGCTTGCTGCTACCTCGAGTGGCGTGCCGCTATTGTGCGACATGAATCCAGAGCGGAGTTGATGCACGACCAGAGGCGCCAGAATTACTCCTTGTCCTTGGGTTCGGAAAATCCGCCTTCCTGCACCATGCGCGCAAAAGTGCCGCCTTGGGCGACCAGTTCCGCAAAGCGTCCACGCTCGATGATATGGCCGTCCTTCAGTACCAGGATCTGATCCGCATTGGCGACGGTCGAGAGCCGATGAGCGATGATGAAGGTCGTGCGACCGCGGAGCAGGGCATCAAGCGCCCGCTGGATTTTAGCCTCGGTTTCTGTGTCCAGCGCGCTGGTGGCCTCGTCCAATATCAGGATAGGTGCATCCTTGAGTATGGCCCGGGCGATGGCCAGACGTTGGCGTTCGCCGCCGGACAGGGCCGCGCCCCGTTCGCCGATGATGAAGCCATAGCCGTCGGCCTTCTTCTGGATGAATTCATCGGCCTCGGCCAGTTTCGCGGCGGCGATCACTTCCTCGTCCGTCGCCTCGGGTCGGCCGATGCGGATATTTTCGGCAATGGACCGGTTGAACAGCCCCGCCTCCTGGAAGACGACGCCGACCGCCTTGCGCAGCGAGTGGAGCGTCAGGTCGCGGATGTCCTGCCCGTCGACAGTGATGCGTCCCGAGTCGGGATCGCGCAGCCGCTGCAGGAAGGTGAGTGTGGTGGTCTTGCCGGAGCCGGTGGAGCCGACCAGCGCGACGGTCTCGCCGGGTTTGGCCTCGAAGTCGAGGTTGAACACGCCCTGGATGCTGTTGGGGAAACGGAAGTTCACGTCCTCGAAGCGCACCGCGCCTCCCATTAATTCCAGTTCTTTTGCGTCCGGTTTTTCTTCCATGCCGACTGCGGCATCCATCAGGCCGAAGAAGCTGCTTAGGATTGGCGCCTGATTGAAGATGCGCGCGACGAAGCTGGAAAGCTGATCCAGCTTGCCGATCAGCAAGGTGGCGAAGCCGACGAAGCTGACGATCTCCCCCACGCTGACGTCACCCTGCTTGGCCAGCAAGGCACCGACCGCGAACACCGCCACCATGGTGATGGTCGCCGAGGCGCGGGTCAGTACCGTGAGGATGGCCCACCAGGTCAGCACCGGGTATTGCGCTGATAGGAGTTGTCCCATCAGCACCCGCAACGCGGTTGTTTCGGCATTGAGTCGGGCGTAGCTCTGCACCACCGTCACGTTGCCCAGCACATCGCCGACGCGCCCAAAGACATTCTGGTTGTGCTGTTCCACGGCGTTCTGTCCGCCGATGGTGCGATTGACCACTATGACATTGACGATGGCATAAATCAGCGCCAGCACGCCAAGGATCGCCGCCAGTTTCGGCTGCATGGTGATGGCTGTCGGGATCAGGAAGCCGATGCTGACCACTGCCGCAAGGTGTTCCCGCAAGAAGGTTAGCCAGAGGCCGAACAGAGCATCGCTGCCCGCCAGCAGGGTGCGTACCACGCTGCCGGAGCCGCGTTCCGCGTGATAGCTGACCGGCAGCGTAATCGCGCGCTCGAACGCCTTGGCCAGCGCCAGCAATCGCTGACGATGGGCCAGCCGGTCCGCCGCCACGGCAACCACCACGCTAGCGAGGATGCTGAACAATCCCAGCGCGGCCCACAGAGCAATTAGCGGATAGGCTTCCTTGCCGCCGGCCAGCGCGTCGACGACTCGGCCGAACAGCACGGGTTCGGCCAGCTGCACCAGACCGATGGCCACGTTCGCGACGACCAGACCGATCGCCAGCCACTTTTCGGACGCCAGCAGCCCGAGGGCGCGCAGATAGGTTTGGACGATATTCATGGGCGAGTTAGCTGGGTGAAATTACGGCCTGGTCTGCAACGACAGCTTGGTGATGCCGGCATGCTGGGCAATGGCCAGGACTTCGGCGGCTTTGCCGTAAGGGACTTTCTCATCCACTTCGAACTGGACGGTGATGTCGGGGTTTTCCGTGTGGCGGGCGCTGAGCTGTTCGGCGAGCTGCTCGGCGGTCATCTTTTCCTTGTTGAGGTAGATGTCGCCGGCGAGGTCGATACTGACCATGGTCACCGGGTTTTGCGGCGGCGGGGCAGCCGCGACGGTCTTCGGTAGGTTGACGCCGACCGACTGGGTCAGAAGCGGGGCGGTGACGATGAAGACGACGAGCAGGACCAGCATGACGTCCACCAGGGGCGTGACGTTGATCTCGCTCATGGCTTCCTGGTCGTTCTTGTTGCCGAAGGCCATGGTCAGCCTCCCCGCTTCAGGGAGAAGCCGGTCTTGAGGGCGAGATGCAGAAAGTCGGTGGCGAAGTTCTCGAGGTCGGCTTCGGTCAGCTTCACCTTGCGCAGGAAGTAGTTGTAGGCGAGCACAGCCGGGATGGCCGAGGCAATGCCGATGGCGGTGGCGATGAGGGCTTCGCCGATGGGGCCGGCGACGACATCGAGGCTGGCGGAGCCGGCTTTGCTGATGTCCTTGAGGGCATGCATGATGCCCCAGACGGTGCCGAACAGGCCGATGAAGGGGGCGGTGCTGCCGATGCTGGCGAGTATGGTCAGGCCCTGTTCGACTTTGTGCCGCTCCTGCTGGATGCGCTGGCGCAAGCT
Source organism: Methylococcaceae bacterium (assembly GCA_044237765.1). GTDB lineage: Bacteria > Pseudomonadota > Gammaproteobacteria > Methylococcales > Methylococcaceae > UBA6136. The sequence continues at coordinate 45,406 of JBIIEQ010000019.1, forward strand.
GCGCTCGAGGATGTCCTGACGATCGCCGCTGGACTGCAGGCTGGGGGCATTGTCGGCATGGGTATCCTGGAGCACGTCGAAGCCGGCCTTGGCGATGCGGGCCAGGGGGCCGGGGCGATCGCTCAGTTCGGCGGCGGCGGCCAGGCTGGGGGCGCTCCAGAAGGCGTCGGTGTAGGCGCGGTTGGCGCGTTGCAGGCGCCATTGTTCCCAGCTTTTCAGGAAGATGATGGCCCAGGCAATGACGGAGAAGCCGATCAGCAACCAGAGGGTCAGGTTGACGATGTGGCTGGAGGCAAATTCACTCATGGGGTGGGTCTCCTGGAGAATTGATTCGGGTTGTATTCGAGTGGCATGAGGATGGGGGAACGCGATTACTGGGCATCGAGCAGGTTGAAATTGATGGGCACGTTGACCCAGCTTTCGACGGTCTGTCCGCCGCGCTTGGCGGGGACGAAATGCCATTGGCTGACGACTTCGACGGCGGCTTCATCGAGCACTTCATGGCCGCTGCTGGAAGCGATGCTGACCTGACTGGCCTTGCCATCGGCGAGAACGCGCACTTTCAGGATGACCTTGCCTTCCCATTGTCGGCGTTTGGCCAGGGCGGGGTATTCGGGCTTGGGGTTGTGCAGATAGGCGGCATTGGCCTTGGCGCCTTCGTAAGAGCCACCGCCACTCCCATCAGCCTTGGCGCCGGGGGCCGCCGAAGGCGATGGGCGTGACGGGGCGGCGGAGCGGGCTCCGGTCGGTCCGGGGATTGCGGTCGGCGCAGGGGAGCGGCTGGACTCGCTTGACCGGATAGGCGTCGGGGATTTGGGGGTAGACGGAGCCGGGGGCTCCGAACTGGGCGGGGCCGGCCCGGGATCAGCCGGGCGCGGTGCGGGGCGCACGGG
>JBIIEQ010000084.1:0-12025 GCA_044237765.1 Methylococcaceae bacterium
CCGGACTGGAAGTTGGACAGGCCCGTGCTCGCCCACAGCTGAATCAAACCGTCCATTGTTTACCTCATTCCAGCGTAAGCAGATCGTCTTGGGAGGCCACGGTTTCCCCGACCTTGACGGTAATATTGGAGACAATTCCTCCCGTGCGGGTCCGGATTTCCGTCTCCATCTTCATGGCTTCCATGACGATAACCACGGTATTGGGCTCGACATGCTGACCGGGTGTCACATTGATGCGCAGGATATGGCCCGCCATGGGCGCCTTGACCACTTCACCCTCGCCCTTGCTGGCCTTACTGGATTCCATGGGTTTGGTCCCGGCCGCCGCAATATCTACCTTGTAGTTGCGCCCATTGATACTCATGATCCCGGCGCTGGGGGCCTCTACCCGATAGCTGCGCCCGTTGACGGTGACATCGAACTCGCCGGCGGCAGTTTGCGCGGGAGCGGCCTCGGCCAGGGCATCGGCTTGCGGCGCCTGTTCAAAGGCGGCCGAGTTGCCGCGATTCTGAAGAAACTTGAAGCCGATCTGCGGAAACAGGGCATACGTCAAAACATCGTCAATCTGGTTCTGAGCCAGCTTCACGCCATCCTTCTCGGCCTGGGACTTCAGTTCGGCAGTCAACTTGTCGAGTTCCGGATCCAGCAAATCGGCTGGACGGCAGGTAATCGGCTTGTCGGACCCCAGCACCTTCTTTTGCAGGGTCTTGTTGACCGGAGCCGGCGTAACCCCGTACTCGCCCCTCAGCACACCTTGTGTTTCCTTGGTGATGGATTTATAGCGTTCCCCCATCATTACATTGATGACGGCCTGGCTACCCACGATCTGCGAGGTGGGTGTCACCAGAGGGATATAGCCGAGGTCCTTGCGGACCTTGGGGATTTCCTTGAGCACCTCGTCGAAGCGATCCAGGGCGCCCTGCTCCTTGAGCTGGCTTTCCATATTGGTGAGCATGCCACCCGGCACCTGGGCAACCAGGATGCGGCTATCCACACCCCGCAGACTTCCCTCAAACTTGGCATACCTCTTACGAACGTGACGGAAGTAGGCGGCGATTTCCTCCAGCAATTTCAGGTCCAGTCCCGTATCGCGCTCCTGACCTTCAAGGGCCGCCACGACCGCCTCAGTCGCACTGTGGCCATAGGTCATACTCATCGAGGAGATGGCAGTATCGACATTGTCGATCCCGGCCTCGGCTGCCTTCATGATGGTAGCTGTGCTCAGCCCGGTGGTCGCATGGCACTGCATGTGGATCGGCACCTTGACCGCCTTCTTCAGGCGGGTAACCAGTTCAAAGGCCTCATAGGGCTTTAGCAGTCCTGCCATATCTTTGATGGCAATGGAATGCGAGCCCATGTCTTCGAGACGCTTGGCCAGATCAACCCACGTCTCGATGGTGTGGACCGGGCTCACTGTATAGGAAATGGTGCCCTGGGCATGCTTGCCATTGGCAATAGTTGCCCTGATGGCACGCTCGAAATTGCGTGGATCATTGACGGCATCAAAGATGCGGAACACATCCACCCCATTCACGGCGCAACGCTCGACAAATTTGTCGACCACATCATCAGCGTAATGACGGTATCCCAAAAGATTCTGCCCCCGTAACAACATCTGCAGCGGAGTCTTCGGCAAGGCTTTCTTCAGTTCGCGCAGTCGATCCCAGGGATCCTCGCCGAGATAGCGAATGCAGGCATCGAAGGTGGCCCCACCCCAGCTCTCTAGCGACCAGAAGCCCACCTTGTCCAGCTTGCCGCAAATCGGCAGCATGTCATCAATCCGCAGGCGAGTTGCCAGCAACGACTGGTGCGCATCACGCAGCACCACATCGGTAATACCCAGAGGTTTAGCCATAGTCGATCCTTGTGTTTGTCTACTTGACCGCAAGCGAGAAGGGAATCGTCATGCGCGCTAGGGAAGGCGGTGCCGTTGCAGGGCCGCTGCAATCACAGCCACGAGTTCGGCTTCATCAGGCTCCACCGCCAATCCGGCGCGACGGTTTTGCTCCGGCTGGGGATTCACCGACTGCACCAACCGGGCCGTGATGCCGATGATCCAGACCAGCAAGGCCAGGAACAGGAAGACGATCCCCATGCCGGTAATCATCAGCTTGAGACCGGGAAGCAACATGTCTGCGAGAGAAGGTTCCATATCGGGTCTGGTCGTTAACAGGGAGGGCCGAGGCTCGAAGAGTGGGCTGGCTATAATAATTCGGCACCCCCGGAAAGTCGAACCGGAGCCTTGGCCAGCGCAAGCTACCCTCAGGCAAGATGGCAGCCATTAGGACGAGGGAAGATCCAGGAAGATTGTCTCCTGTTATCTTTCTGATCGCGCATTTCTGCACCGCTTGCGACCGCGTCTTTTTGCAGCCGCGCAGGCTTTCAATGCCTTACCCACTCCAACCAAGATAATAAGAAAGGCCAGATAAAAACAGGTCAGCGAGGCCACCTCAAAAAATGTACCCACCTCGGGCGGTACATGCCAGTTCAATGCCTTAGTGTGTGCCATGGCCCGTCAAGCTAAATCAGGTCAGTGAAAGCCACTTTGCAACACCCGAAGCCGCGCTCAAGTGATGAGGCTATTTTTCACTTTTACCCGGGGTCCACCCATGGGAATTTTTCCTTAATTCGCAAATAGCCTGGATGGAATCTTGACCATGAGGGAGTCGTCTCCTAGGCTGAAAGCCGTCGAGAGGTTTTTCTGACCCATCGTTCACCGACTCATTGAGATAAATACCCATGAAAAAGCTGATCCCTTTAGTCTGCGTAATACTCCAAGCCAATCCGGCGCTTGCTCAGCCAGTCCCGCCACCCAGCAACAAAGTCAGCATGGAGACCTGCCTTCAGGCTGCCCGAGCCAAACTGGAGGGTGATGTGGTCAAGCTGGAATTAAAGACTGAGCGTGGCGTCCCCACCTATGAATTCGAGATAGAGGGCAAGGAGCGGACGATGGAATTCGAGTGCGACGCGAATACCGGCCTGATCACTGAGGAGGAACAGGAAGTCGAGAGTCCGGAACATCCCGCGTTCAAATCCAAAGCAAAAATCAGTCTGAAACAAGCTCATGAGATCGCCCTTAAAGCCCATCCCGGCAAAATCGTCGAAGCCGAGTTTGAAATCGAATCAAATGGCAACCCCTCCTATGAATTCGACATCGAAAAGGCCGACGGTAGCGAAGCCAAACTGGAAGTCGATGCCGTGACCGGGGGGATTGTGGAGGATGATGAGCAGGAGATTTATCAAATCGGCAAGGAATAACCGAACACCCGCCATCAACGCCCTGTTTGCCAACTCGCCATTTCATCATGAGATCGAAGCTCAGCCTTCGTACGCGGCTAAACCTGCTGATTGGCTTGACCATGGCGTTGATTTTGGTAATCGGCTTCCTGTTTGCGGTTCATGATGCCCGGCAATCGGTGCGCAATGAGGCCGAGTCTAGCGTTCGATTGACGCTGGGCCTGATCGAAACGGCACTGGTCGGCGAGAGCCTTCACGCACTCTCACTGTCCGACTGGATGGAACGACTGGCCAAGCTCGATAAGACGCGTCACCTTAAAATCACGGTGGGCGGCGATTTCCCTGCCGCACCCCTCCCTACCCGCCGCCGCGAAGCCGCCAGCCCGGTGCCTGGTTGGTTCAGATGGGCCGTCGCGCCGGAACCCGTGGTGGTGGAGCGTCGACTCAATCAGCCGGGCAAATCGCCCATAAGCATCCGCATTGCTGCCAACGCGGATGACGAAATCATGGAGGCCTGGTCGGAAACGCGCGGCTTTCTCCTTCTCCTCATCGCCTTGGCCGCTTCGATTTATGCCCTGATTCATTTCACGGTAGGTCACGCCTTCGGGCCGGTAGAGATCATGCTCATGGGGCTTGAAAAGATCGAAAGAGGTGAGTTTGACGATCGTTTGCCCTCATTTTCGTTACCCGAAATGGACCGCCTGTCGGGCGGCATCAATCATTTGGCGGAAACCCTGAGTAAGGCTCGAAGTGAGAATGTGGCGCTCACCCGACATTCCCTGGCCATCCAGGAGGAAGAGCGGCGGATACTGGCTCAGGAAGTTCACGACGAATTCGGCCAATGCCTGACCGCCATCAAGCTGCTCGGTGCCAGCCTCCGAAAACCGGTTGAGAGCCCTACCCCGGCGGCGAATCAAATCATCGAGCTTTGCGACCGGCTATTTCATGTCGTCAAAAACATGATGCGACGTTTGCGGCCGATGTCGCTCGAAGATCTGGGGCTGGCCGCCGCGCTGCAGGATCTAATTGAACAGTGGCAGAGCAGCCACCCCGAAATGGAATTTAATCTTGAATGTGACCCGAACATCAAACAGATTCGCGCCGACGTCGCCCTGCAGATTTTTCGGCTGGCTCAGGAGGGACTCACCAATATGGTCAGGCATGCAAACGCCCGTCAGGGGTGGCTATCCTTGCAGCTTCCTGCTTCACGGATGATCGAGATGACCATGCGTGATGATGGCCAGGGTTTCGACCCCCGCAATCACGCCAAGGGCTTTGGCCTGAATGGCATGAGGGAACGGGTCTCGAGCCTGGGTGGTCGCTTCGCGCTGGAGACCCGTCCCGGCGAGGGTCTTATCCTCCGCATTCTGATTCCCTGCAGCGAGTCGGGCCCATGAGTTCACCCGTCCGCATCCTGCTGGTGGATGACCATGCCGTGGTCCGGGCCGGCTACAAACTCCTGCTGAGTCAGACCGAGGGTCTTGAGGTGATCGCCGAGGCAGCGACCGGTGAAGAGGGTTGTGAAAAGTACGCCAGACAGCGACCGGACCTGGTCATCATGGATTTGAATCTTCCTGGTTTTGGCGGGCTTGAAGCGATCCGGCGCATTATCCACCGCGATCGGCAGGCAAGGATCCTAGTGTTCAGCATTCACGACGAGGGCGTTTACGTCAGCCGGGCGCTGGATGCTGGCGCGCTGGGTTATCTTTGCAAAAGCAGCCACCCCGAAGTGCTGGTGGAAGCCGTGCTTGCCTGCAGTCGCGGAGTGACATTCATCGACCCGAATCTGAATATCCAGTCCACTGCCACACGAGGAAAAACTCCCCCCACACAGGACCCCATCGCCGGATTGACGCCCCGGGAGTTCGACATCTTCTGCCTGATGGCCCAGGGTCACAGTGTCCGCGACACCGCGACAGCGCTGAGCATCAGCGTCAAAACGGTGGGCAACTACGTCACCATCATCAAGGAAAAACTGGGAGTGAGCACCAATACCGAACTGGTCAAGCTGGCTTACGAACATCGATTACTGACACCGGGACAACTCACCGAGGATCAAACCCACCCTGAGCAGTCGGACTCATGCCTGTGACTACCTCATTTCAGGAACTTTTCCTAGGGAAACGACCGGCTCATTAAACTCGGTCAAGGGGTTTCCATAGACATCAAGATACCGATGAACAGCCGCAATGAATAAGCCAATTACTTCAGTCATGCTGGTTGACGATCACGCCGTCGTCAGGGCCGGTTATCGCATGCTGCTCGCTCAATCCGACAAGATTAACGTGCTATGCGAAGCCGCCAGCGGAGAGGAAGCCTGTCAGCTCTACCACGAGCGAAAGCCCAGAGTCATCATCATGGATTTGAATCTGCCTGGTATCGGCGGACTTGCCGCAACGCGAAGGATACTGGCTCGAGATCCGTCGGCCAGGATTCTGATTTTCAGCATGTACGATGAAACCGTATATGTGAATAGAGCCCTAGAAACTGGAGCAAAAGGGTATATAACCAAAAGCAGCGCACCCGAATTGCTCGTGGAGGCCGTTCTAAGAACCAGCAATAATGAAACCTACATTGAACCGGAACTGGCACAAAGACTAGTTGTCCAGCGTTACTCCAAGGAGGATGATTCCATATCGGTGCTTAACACGCTCACCGCAAGGGAGTTTGATGTATTTTGTTTGCTTGCTCGCGGTTACAGTACTCGACAAGCGGCGGATGAGTTGAAGCTCGGATTCAAGACGGCCTCCAATTATGCTTCCCTGATCAAGGAAAAGCTGAATGTCGGTACTAATTCCGATCTGGTTCTGATTGCCTTACAGCATGGCATAGTCCGGTTTTAATCGGGATAAAGAAAAAGGGGCGACCGTTATTGGCAACCCCTTTATATCCAAATTAACTCAACGATTCAGGATATACATCGTGACCTCGAAGCCAAAGCGCATATCCTTGTAGACAGGTTTTTCCCAAATCATAGTTTCTCCTTTACTTTTTTAACGAAAGTCGCCCACTTGGGCACTCGAATCATAATAAGATCGCGGATCACTTGATACGGTTAAACGCACTGATGCTGTCGGGAATAGTTCCTGAGCCGCACCTCATCCCGCCGGGTTTCATGGCGAATTCTCGGCCTTGGTCTTGAGTTCGCCGAGCCCAGTCGAGAAAAATTTCTGCATTGCGGATGTGACGGCCTCATCGTTCAACGCTTCCGGCGGTTCATTTCCCGTATCACCTCGATAAGCACGGCTTTTCCATTCAACCTGGGAACCCTTTTCCGTTGTCGTAACTCGGAAAACAACGGAATAGGAGCTGGCTGGCATTGCCTTGACGTTGGGTTCGCCCATTCGGTATTGGTATTCATGTTTCGCGGCGTCATAGGAATCCAGGTCCTCCTTCAATGCTTCACCATTGGCGAATACCAGTGTGCGACTGGAACCAGGCTGATTGCCATTGGTGGCTTCGCTGGATTTCAGCAGGGAGTTCCATTGAGAGACACCGCCGAAATCTCCTGCGATAGCCCAAACCTTGTCAACAGGGGCGGCTATCTCGATGGTTTCCACGATTTTCTGCGGGGTCGGCCCATGTGCCATGGTGACCAAGGGCAGAATCAATGCTAGGACTGACCAGCCCCCGCGATACTTTGCAGACATGATGTACTCCTGTTTAACGTGGTGAAGAAGAAGGATGATCGGCCGGGCGGATCAACGACAGCAGTTTTCGGTGCCAGAATTGAAAGGGATCACGCCTCGTAAACCCTGGATTCACGAGCTTTTTCCGGCTAATCGCGGCCATCCATGCGGTACCGGCATAAGCCAACACCGACAACATCAGGGCGAGACTGGCGGGAACCCAGCGTAAATCCCGATAAACTCGGGCGGGTCTGGCTTTTCTGGCATCCAACAAGGCCGGAGCCAGCCTCCCCTCCTCAAGGCGCAGATAACCCATACCAGTTTCCCTAGACAATTCAGTCAGATAGCTTTCCTGAAGCGCGGAGAGATGTTCGATTCCGCCCGACGGAGCATTGCCGAACGGAGCGTTGCGAGCGTGATAACCTTCGATGTCCTCGGGCGCCATTTCCGACAGGCCAAAGGTTGAGCGCTGGGGCACATCATCCTTGCCGATGAAACCTATCGATTTGCCGGTGTCATCAAACTTGGGTATCGGCATGGGTGTCGAGCCACCCACACCCACTATCATTCCCTGCAGACGGCCACGCATCTCATCAAAACGCGTTCGGTAGCGCGGATTCAAAGGGGGCGCTTCCTGCCCGTCCGTGAAGAACAGTACATCGGCGTCAAACGCCGCCAAGGATTTGAAAGCATCCAGCAAGCCCGAGGCGATCCTGCTATCGGCGGCCCAGGCCATGCGCCAATCCAGCCGTTCCAGCGCCCCGTCAATATCCTGAAAGCCCTCGCAAACCTCAATGGGCTCAAATAGCAGCGTCGTATTCCGCTCGGTGAAAATACCCAGAGCCAGATGGGAACCACAAGGCAGTTGCGCCAAGACGCTTCGCAGTTCCTCTTTGACAAAATCCAGGCGGCTCACCATTCGGTTACCAAGTCGGTAGTCCGTTACATTCATGCTGCGAGTGATATCCACCACCGCCAGATAGCTGAATGCGCCCCCCTGCGTTTCAACGCCGAGCGGCAGACAGGCCATCAGCGACAATATGAGCGCCCCGGCCAGACACCACTCCGTGAACCCCGTTGGCAGCCAACGTCGCATCAGGGTAATCCCCTGGGAATACCGGGCACGCGTGTCCAGAGCTTACGGGGAGACGCTTCCTCTTCCGGGGAGTCTTCCCCCTGGACATCGATACGATCGAAATCGGGCATCAGCCGGGCCGCGACTTCATAGTTGTATTTTGCTGACCAATGTTCGGGCCGAATGCGCAAGGCACGCCTGTAGGCCTGTTTGGCCAACTCCGCCAAAGTCCCGGCCTGAGTTGGCTGATCCTGTTCGACTGCGGCGATGGCCCGGCGGAGATAGACGTTACCGAGGTTATATAAAGCTTGGTCCGCTACCTCGGCATCGGCGGACTGTCCCAATTCGGCCAGCAGCTGCTCGGCTCCGCGGTAATCCTCACGCCCAATCAGATAAACGGCATAGGCGAGACGGACCTTGGCGGGCGCTCCGAAACGACGCTCGGGTCCGATATCGTGACCGGACAACAAGGTTTCGATGGCCTCACCAATAAGGCTGGCCTGACGATATTGCCAAATCGCGGCCGAGAAGATCGCCAGAGCAATGCCACCTGCCAGAAAAGCAAGTATCGTGCGGATCGGAGGCGCCTTGTTCACAAGCGAATTTCCAGGCGCTTGAATACCAGCAGGATGAGCAACGCCATTGCCGCGAGTCCAAAACACCATCCCCTTAAATCCTGACGAGGGTGTTTATCCTGATAGGTAAAGGGTGCCTTTTCGGCACGATCGATATCGGCGATGGCCTTGCCAACATCCTCCGGGTTCTCGGTTTGATAGGCACGGTAGGGCAATCCGAGGCTTTCAAAAAAAAGATGCAGGTGACGCTCGGGTCGTGCCTGCGGCGTGTCCTCTCCGGGCGGCGGACTATCAAAGAGACCGGGATTGCCAGCGGTTCTGAGAAATATCCAGTACACATGGGGGCGCCACTGCTGAAAACTGGTTCTCAGCAAGGCTTCGCTGTCGGTGTCGATCACCGCCGCACCATCCGAAACCAGCACGATGCCACGCGAACCGCTGGGTTGATCTTCGGCGAAGTAAGACAATGCCATGGCCAGGCCCTTGGCGATGTGAGTTTGCGCCAATCCCGGCAGTGCGGATGCTCTGACGGCTGCCAGAGTCGCTTCCCGATTGTACGAAAGAGGGAGCACAAACAGTGGTGATGTGCTGAATGCGGCCACTCCAATGCGATCATGCGGCCGACGATTGATGAAGCCCTCCAGAAACCGAACCGCGGCGCGCGATTTGGATTCCTCGGCTCCGGACGGAGAACGACCGGCAAAGCTGTCGTCCATGCTGCGGCTTCGATCCAGTAACAGCACCAGATTCGCCCCATACCCGGAGCGTGGAATTGAATATTCACCACGAAACAGACCGGACAGGCCGCTGATCAGCAGCAGCATGGCCATCAAACCAAGGACAAGAATGACCACACGCACCAAGCTGGAAAGAGAATCATGGGGGAGCAAACCATTCCAGGTGTACATATTCCCGTGATGAAGGGAACGCAGCACGGGAAGGAGTGCCAGCGGAGCCAGCCAGAACCAGAGGGGTTGGGAAAAGGACATGGCTAACTTCGCTGTCGTTCCAGCCGCAAACAGGCAAGCGCAAGGGCACTCAGCCGTGCCAGATCAAAACTTTCCGAGGGCAAGGAACTGCCGAAGAACAGTAGATACGACGCCTTGAAGCAGGACTCGATTTCGCCGCGCAGAGATTGATAATCAGGATGCTGCTCAAAAAAGCGGGGCAAATCCTCAGCGAACAAAGGTTTGCCGAGAGTTTGCTCAAAAGCCCGATGCAGCAGCAGAAAGCCTGAACGCAAGTTATCCGAGGTGGGGGGACTTCTCATCAACTTACGGAGTCCTCGGTAGGCGGCTCGGTAGTGCCGCCCCTGCCGGCCAAGGGTCAGAAAGCCTCGCAGGTGCGCCCAGTATGCAAAGGCAGCCAAAGCCAGGATCAAAGCAAGGCCGGCATTGCGCAGATACTGCTGATGATCAGGTCGCGCGGGTGGTTCCTCCGGCTGCAGCAGACGCATACCACCCTCGGCCATGACAGCCAGCCCGTGAATGGGTGCGATAGTGACAGGCCACGCGGGCACCTCGATGGGCTGGTGATCGCCTTGCGAGGTTTTGCGCCGCAGGGTCATGGGCGGGATAGTCAGCGTCTTGACCGCCAGCGGAATGTAAAACAGCTGATACTCGAAATGAATCCGCCGGACCTCACCGACCGACTCGTGCCAGAGACGCCGCAATTCCAGCCATCGATTCAGTGGCCCGGGTTTGGGCAAGGACTCGGCGTCCAGTTGCTCATCCAAGGTCATGGGAACATCCAGAGTGGCGTGAATTACGTCCCCCAGGACATAGCCGAAGTCCCGGGTCGTGGTAACACGCGCTTCGATCAGTTCCGCACATCCATCATCCATAACCAGGAACGATCCGAGCAATAGCACGATAAGCCTGAATGTCTTCATGGCGGTCATGCTGGCAGGGCTTTAATGAAACTCATGAAAGTACCGGTTGATGGTTGCCGCGCTGAATCCCCGATCCAGGATCAACGGCCGGTACCCCTGCTGGCGAAACACTTCACCCAAGCGCTCCCTACGCTGGTTCAGATTTTGAGCCAGGCGTTCCCGGAGTCCGGAGCGAATCAGCAACAACCGCTCGCCCCCCTCTTCGGCATCGACCAGTCGGGCAATGCCCGGCGCGGAGGGTATTTTTTCCCCATCATCCCAGATCACGACCGGAATCACGCAATGCCCCGATAAGCCCGCCAGGAGTTCCCTGATCTGAGACAAGGGCATATGAAAATCCGAAATCAGAAATACCAGACAGGTGCGCGCCGGCAAACGCCGCACGGCGGTCAGCATGCCCCGACATCCAACGCCACGCGGCAAGGCCGCGCGAAGTCGGCCGGCCATCAATCGGGCCGATTCAGGCCACCGGGTTGGACCCAGGCAAAACTCCGGCAGGAGACGCTCTGCGGCACTGAAGACGCCCAGGCGATCGCCATTCTTATGCGCGGAAGTAGCCAGTGCTTCAATGAAGTCCGCCATCACGACGGGTTTCGGAAACTCACCCCGAAAGGCCATGGACCCCGACAAATCCAGCAAAGCATAAATTTTGAGGGTGGCCGGCTGTTCCTGTATCCGCACCTTCAGGCCGCCAAAGGGATCCGCCAGACTGGCTCGAAGATCCAGCCTCCTCGGATCGGGCCGAGCCAGAAACGGCGCCAGATGCCGAAAGACAAATCCTTCGCCGGTGCCCTTGGATGGGTGCGCCCCGGGCCGATGGCCGTCAATTCGGCCCGGAACCCGATAGTTGATTTCCACTGCGTTCAAGGCGCGGACACCGAGCCAAGAACTTGTTCAATCAACAAGGGGGCCAGTTCGGCGCGGCGATACTCATGGACCGGCCTGAAGAAAAGCCGATGGCGCATCACGGCTGGAAACACAGCCTGAACATCTTCCGGATGAACATGCTCGCGCTTCGCCAGCCAGGCGCGCACACGGGCGGCCCGTACCAACTGGCTCATGGCTCTGGGACTTGGACCGGCTTCAAGAAGTTGTCCGGCATCCGTGTCGGCAATCCGTATCCCGTATTCTTCGGGTTGGCCGGCCACCTCCCAAAGCTGGCGCACATAGCTTCTTAGCGCGGGGCTGGCAGTAACGCCCGCCTGTATTGCGGCAGCAACCCGATTGATCTGTTCCAGAGGAAACACCCCGTGCCTTACGCTTTCCAACAAACCATCGACGTCGTGGAATCTGGGATTGAAGGCCAGATCGTCAAGTATTTCGGGGTCAGTGGGAGTGCGTACCTCGATTTCCAGCATGAACCGATCCCGGGCGGCGGCCGGTAGTTCGAACGTTTCTTCCTTTTCGACGCGGTTTCGGTCCGCGTAAACCTGGAGATAGGGGAAGTGGTAATCGCGATTGAACGCTTTTACGCTGCGCTCACCCATCACCCGCAACAAGAGCGAGTGCACCTGCGGCCGGGCACGATTGATTTCGTTGAAGAAAAAAGTCGCCAATTGCCCCCCTTTGCTGAGCAAGGGTCCCGGCGACACTGCAGGTTTGCCCGCATTATCGAGAT
>JBIIEQ010000020.1:0-45391 GCA_044237765.1 Methylococcaceae bacterium
ACCGACCGCGTAAGATTCATGGATTCCGGACGCCTTTGCAGGTCTACAACGAGATGCTTCAAATGGCTCAGAAGTCAGACAGCGTAGTTCATTAACCCGTGTTGCACTTGGTCCTTGAAACCGCCCAGTCTATAATTGCAAACGCGCTCTCCTTGGCTTATGCATCAAGGGACAATATAAGTCAGGCGTTATATGATCAAGTGGTTTACAGGTTATTGCGTATGCAGGCTTTGGTTACCACAAACACTGACCTTGGTATTGCGATATTCAAAAAGTTTGTCAACGAGCATCAAGCTGAACGTGCGGTTGTTGCAGAGCTTGGCAGAAAATATCTTGATTCTTACACTAACAGTCAGATTGATGACTATGCCATATTATCCTCTATGCTTAGCATGCAAGGACGTCATGCAGAGGCCCTTGTGGTATTGAACATGCTAAAGCAGCATGAATTCTTTGAGTTCATTCGGCGAGCAAAAAACGAGCAGTCCCACACAAATCAGGCTATTGAATACAGTCCAGAAGAGTCCAACTTTATGTCTGAATTGGAAAGAATAGAAATAAAGATTGATAATACATCAAAGGCAATAGGGCATTTGCAGGCGCAACTTCTTATCTCTTCCAATAGTGAGGATGAGTCAAGGCTGCAACTGGCTCTAAAGGAAAAGGATGGATTGACTCTAAAGTTAAAAGCACTCCTTGCATCTGCCAAGCCATCTAATAAATCCAAGGCGGGCTTGTCCAAATCACTTGTTGCTGGAGAAATAAAAGAACAACTTGCATTATCTAATAAAAGTACCGTTTATATTAACTATTGGATATCAAGGGGCAGGGATAGCAGAACACTTAATATACTGGTAAACCATTCGAAATGGGAAAAGTACGTATCAATCCCGCTGTCTATTGAGCAAGAAGACCTTCTGGAGGTGTTGTTACCAAGCGTCTCCGCCAACCCAAACATTGATCCTAAACCAGCCGCATTGGCAGCTTATAAACTAATGTTAGCCCCCATTGCAGGCGTTCTTCAGAAAGCCAAGGTAGAGGCCTTGGTGGTAACTCTTAATGGCGCTCTCAGGTATCTGCCAGTTGCATCATTATATGATGGGAATAAGTATCTTATAGAAAAGTATGATGTGGCTCTCTATAGTAATATTGGTAATGACAATTTACTTGGGCAGGACTCTAAGGAATGGCGAGTTTCTGCTATGGGTGTGACAAGACCGATTGGAGCATTTCCTGCCTTGCCTAGTGTTCGTGATGAGATCGAAGGTATAGTGAAACAGGAAGGCAGCGGGGTCTTACATGGTGTCATCTACTTGGATCAGAACTTCACGAAGTTAGCTTTAGTTGAATCATCCAAAAATGGATATGACGCTCTTCACATAGCAAGCCACTTTGTTTTTAGTCCAGGCACGGAGGCCAATTCATTCCTGTTGTTGGGAGATGGTACTCAGCTGACTTTGGGTGACATTCGCATGGAAAACATTAGCTTCAAGGATGTCGATCTAGTAACCCTCTCTGCGTGTGAGACTGGGGCTGGAGGAGGCATTTCAGGTGATGGCAAAGAGATTGATGGTTTAAGCGGAGTGCTTCAACATAAAGGTGCACGGGCTGTCATCGCGACCTTGTGGCCGGTTGCGGATAAAAGCACATCGATTCTCATGAGGAACATGTACCGGCGCAAGAGCGGCGATAACCTAACCAAGGCAGAAGCATTACGATCAGCTCAACTTGATCTTCTATATGGAAACCATGAGTCAGTGAAGCCGATATCGCTGTACGCGACAAATGTTTCTTCCCCTCCCAGCGCTATCCCTTATAAATCTGATCCCAATAGGCCGTATGCACACCCCTTTTACTGGGCGCCTTTTATCCTCATGGGCAACTGGCATTAAGGCTGCCTGACAAGTCGTCTCTCTCTACGTCTCTGCTGTTGAAGGGGCTCTTCAGCCCCCGGTTTTCATCAACAACGGAGTCCTAAAGATGTCTTCATCCATTTCCTTTCATGCCGCTAGCCGTGCCCAGCATCGTGGCATTCCCCCGCTGATCCAGACTTGGCTGCTCGATTACGGCGATGAGCTGTTTGACGGCAATGGCGGCATCGTCCGTTTTTTCTCCAATCAAAGTCGCCGTCGCCTGGAGCGCAGCGTCGGTCGGGGGCCCCTTCGGCGCTTGTCCGAGTACATGCAAAGCTATCTGGTGGAAAGCAGCAAAGATGGCCAGGTGATCACCATGGGCAAGCGCTATGCCCGTATCAACCGGCCATAAACCCATGGCTATCCTACGTTTGAAAGCCCGCTGCCCGGTCTGCCGCGCCAAAACAGGTGTCCCGATGGTCTATGGTCTCCCTGGTGATGCTCTGCTGACTGCTGCCAATAATAAGCAGGTGTTGCTGGGTGGCTGTGTGATCTGGCCTCACCAACCTGATCGCGGGTGTCTGCGCTGCGGCCATCGCTGGCGTCATTCGACTTCGGGCTGTCGCGAATAGCGCGATCTGCCCTTCTGACGTCACCCCATCTAAGCCAGGCCACGTGCCTGGCTTTGTCATATCTGGCGCACTGAAAAAACATCTTCATCACACACTGACAATTTCTGATCCCCTCCGTCTCTGCTGGTAAGGACGCATATGCACGGCTTTGGAAGAGCCGGATTTCTACCACGCAGTCGCAAAGAAGAGGGTTGTCATGAATCTATTCAAACACTTCCGCCAACGCCCGACCGGCCAAGCAGACCAGCCCGCCTTGGTCATTGCCGAAAGCCATATCGATCAATTGGCGAGAACCGCAGGCTTATTGGATACCCCGATGCAACGGGTCAATGGGCTGGATACCAATGAGCAAGGTTTCGTCGCTCATTACCGCAGGAAGATCAGCGAGACAGGATTGAAGGTGCAGGCGCAATTGAATGGTCTGCATCAGGAAATCCGGCAACTGCGCGATGACCTCTTGAGCGGCAAACAAGCCTCATCGGTCGGCCTCTCAGAACAGCAGGTTGACCCGGCCTTGGCGGCCATCATGGCCCAGCAAGATGCCGTGCTGTCGCAATCACGCGCTGAGGCGGAGGCCGCCCAGCGGATGTTCCGGTATTTCCAGGTTACCCATGATCTGCGCGATCGGTTGCCGCAGGCACCCACGGCTGGTTGGAAGTTTTATTCACTCATGGGCCTGTTCACGGTCATCGAGGCCATCCTGCTGGCCAGTTTCTACGCGGATATGGGCGACAACGGTCTGGTGGGCGGTGCCCTGGTGGCGGTGAGCCTCTCTGTATTGAACATTCTGTTGGCCTGTGGCGTTGGCCACAGTCTTCGTTATCTGAATGGGCAAAAGCGCCCGCAAAGAATTTTGGCCATGACCACCGGCCTGGTCTGTCTGGGCATGTTATTGGCCTCGATCGCCTTTGCCGTGCAGTACCGTTATGCGGCGAAGGATCAGATTGAAATTGTCGCTGAGGATGGGCCCGAGAAGGGCCGCTACACCGGCAAGCCCACTGACAAGACCACGATCACTCACTACAGCCAGGATGAGGAGGACCGGGCGCTGTGGGTGGCGCGCAGGGCTTGGGAGAACACCCGGCTGCATGGGTTCGTCGCACCCGAGGTGCAGTCATGGTGGTTGATGTTCTTCAGCCTGGCTTTTGCTGCCCTGGTGGTCGTCAAGACCTATTGGTCCCGTGACCCTTTCCCTGGCTATTGGGAAGCCTACCAACACTGGCAGGATCGGGTGGCCGCTGACAAGCGAGCCACTGAAGGCTACCTCTCCCAGTTGCAGGCTGTCTATGAGCGCCAACGCCAGCAGGTTATCGACATCGCCCAAGGCGCTGATGCGGCCGCTGCCAGGATTCGCCGTCTGGCGGATGAGCATCAACAGGCGGTCAGCCGCATGCTCCAGTGCCTGACTGAAACCGAGGATGCGTGCCGCCGAAGTCTTTCCCGCTACCGCGATGTCAAGCGCCTGATTGCAACTCGCCCCGAGATTCATCAGGACGATGCGCGCATCTCCTTTGATGAGCCCCGCCGTCAGTTTCTCAACTTTGCTCAGAACCTGGAAGCGAAGACTACCAATGATCGGGATGCCGATATTGAAGATCGCGTTATCGAGATTCATCGGCTGGCCGACGCCGCTCAACGCAGGCTACTGGCTCGCCAGGAGTCCATGTTGGCCAGTTTTCGCTCACCTGACTTCGAGGCTCAAGGAACCAAGCGCCAACCGCTTTTGGCTCTTCCGCTGGCGGCCTGATTTTCATCTCAATGATCAATTCATACCACACAGGATTTAACACACGTATGAACACGTTCATCACAAATCGGAACGTCCTCATTTTGGCCCTTGCCTCCGCCTTGCTCACGATGGGATCGGTGGCAGAAGCGGGATTATTTTCCAGTGAGCCTAAAACATTCATGGGCAAAGAGGATAGCTGCGCTTACCAAGATGCGACTTTGAAACGTCGACTACCGACCGAGGAGACGGTGGTCGTTATCGATCAATCGGAAGCACTCTCACCCACCCACCGGGATCAGGTGAATCAGCTCCTGACGGACCGAATGTTGGATAACGCCAAGGTGCCCATTGGATCCCATGTCTCGGTGTATGTGTTTGGAAAGGATGATTTCAAAGCGGATGGCTCAGGCCAGAAGATCGCCCCCGCGCTTTCCCTCTGCAAACCGGCTCAGGAAGGTAATGAACTCACGGAGAACGTAAAGAAGATCCAGCGCCGATTTCAGAGGAATTTCCTGGATAAATTGACAGCTGAAATCGATAAGGCCACCAACACGGCTTTAGGTGAGCGGTCGCCGATCATGGAAATGGTGCAGTTCCTCTCCCGGGTCAGCACGATTTCAGACGCCAGTGAGGGTCAGCCAATGCACTTGATTCTAGTCTCCGATCTTTTACAGCACTCTGAATCCTTTAGCAGTTACAAGCTTTCCGGCAAAGGTAAAGCGACGATCCCTCCAGAGAAATTGACGCCTGACCTGCAGGGATGGGAGGTCGAGGTGCTCATGCCTCAACGTTACGGCAAGGATCAGACCATTCAGGGTGAGGCCAATAAGTCGATGTGGACTGCCTGGTTTCAGCAAGGCGGTGCCGGGTCCTTTGATGCTCGTCTGCTGCCATAGGGAGATGGGCATCATGGTTCATTACGCAAAACCACACACAGCATGCCGGGTGGCTTCGAGCTTGTTGGTGCTATTGCTCGCATCTCAAACCGCGTTTTCCGCTGAGATGCTCCATGGGCAGATTGTCGGGGTAGCGGACGGTGACACGGTCACGCTACTCGATGATACGAACACCAGGATCAAGGTGCGACTTCATCAGATTGATGCACCAGAAAAGCGGCAGGAATTTGGCCAACGATCAAAGCAATCTCT
Source organism: Methylococcaceae bacterium (assembly GCA_044237765.1). Lineage (GTDB taxonomy): Bacteria > Pseudomonadota > Gammaproteobacteria > Methylococcales > Methylococcaceae > UBA6136. The sequence continues at coordinate 5,363 of JBIIEQ010000020.1, forward strand.
CTCTGATCTCGTTTTTGGAAAAGCGGTTGATGTCGAAGTGGTCACGGTCGACAAGTATGGCCGGTCGGTGGGGCAAATCCTGGTTGGTGGTCAGGATGCGAACCTGGAACAGGTACGCCGGGGAATGGCCTGGGTTTACAGAAAGTATGCGGATGAGCCGGCTTATTTTGAGGCGGAACAATCGGCGAAAGCCTCCCGTGCGGGCTTGTGGTCACAGCCCGACCCAACCGAACCCTGGGTTTTCAGGCATGCGTCACGTGAGCGCGGGTTAGCCAAGGCCTCTGCAAGCGCAAGCTTTTTCCAGCCTCCGGCCAGTCACCCAGCCAGTTTTGGGTGTGGCACAAAGCGTTACTGCAGCGAGATGAGCTCACGGGAAGAGGCGCAACACTATCTGAACGATTGTGGATTTGCCCAGTTGGATCGCGATGGCGATGGGGTGGCCTGTGAACGCTTGTAACCATCGGATCGGCCAGATCATGGTGTTGATCATTGGCCTCGCTGGACTGCTCGGCTGCGCCCGCTCTACCTGGGTGAATCCCAACAAAAACACAAATGAGTATTACACGGACAAGGCCGAGTGCCGGGGCATTTCGGGGGTCGGGGCGATGAACCAGATCATCCCCATTTACGGATATTCCAGCTGGGCGCAGATGGGGCAGTTTTACAATGCCCAGTCAGCCTTGATGGCGACCTTCGATAAAAATGAGACTTTCAACGATTGCATGATGGGGAGGGGGTGGCGGTAGTCACTTATCACCAAATGCTGTGGGCAACCTGTTCCTGTGCTCCGAGAGGAAAGTTATACGAGATGCCAATAAGCCTTCTCATTTTGATGATGCTGGTGACCAATTCGGCACATGCATTTACGTTGGCAACCTGGAACGTCGCGGAGTTCGCCGATGCTGATGCGCTGAGACTGACTCGGCTAATTGAGGCAGTCATAACGGATCTGCCGGACGTGATATTTCTGCAGGAGGCTGAATCCGTAACGTTGAAACAGTTGAGGAAACTCCCTCGCTTGTCCGCTGAGTATGCTGTTTTGCAGGGGACGGATCGCGGGGGGCTGCCTCCGGGTGGGATCGTGATTCTTGTCAAAAAAAGCTTGAAGCTAAGGCGTACAAGTTACAGGTATTTGCCTTCTGAAATGGATAGGGGAGCCCTATCATTCACGGTTGATTTATGTGGATATCCACATCGCCTTACCAATACTCATCTTGAGAGTCCTGACTTGTTGTTTTGGCGAAGCCGTAACTTCAGGCGTCAGCAAGTGCTTGCTCTGATCGGCGATCAGCAAGCCGGCCGTATGATCTTGGCCGGTGATTTCAATCTAATGATGGAGGGTGACGCGGATCAACTATTTCCTTCAACTTGGATCGACGCATGGCTTCAGCTTCACCCTCAGGAGCCGGGTCTAACCTGGGACCCGGCAGTCAACAAAATGGCTTATCGGCAAGGAGGTTTTGTTCTCCCGGGGTACCGATTAGACCGGGTTTTATTTCGATCAGATGTGCTGACTCCGGTAAATATTCGTCGAGTCGGCGTCGGTATCGATAAGCCGTTGTCTGATCATTTCGGTCTTCTGGCAGAATTTGCTTGTAATGATCGGAGCCTTTGAAAGCAAGGTACGAGCAGCCCCGGCTTTCCACCTTGGTGCTCGCTCCGGCCAAGTGATGTGCACCTAGGATTCTTGGTGACACTGGTGGGGGATGAGGCAGGGATTCGCCGTGGGCGGATCCGATCGAGCCTGCGAAGGAGTTGGGGGGGGCGATGCCCGGCAGGATTCATATAGGGTGCCTCGGTCTTCTATCTTGAAGAGGTAAAAGCTAACAGACAGGAATTGGCGGCAGTAACACTTACAAAGCATCCTGCAACGATCAATGCTGCGGAGGTTGCCGCACTCATTGATCCCAAAGCCCATAACGATGGCAGGAGAAGAGTTGCTTTAATCCGCTCTCCTGAAGTCGACATCACCCATTGACTGAAAGGGGGGCAATGCCCGACGGCTGAGTGACTGTACTAGACATCAACCAGTCCGAAAGGGACGCCTCTCTAAATGTTGGTTTCGCTAGAGCGCTGAAATTTTTTATACGCAATACAATGAAATTTAATAATGAAGAGCGGTAAATATGGATTCATGCTGTCATATGACACCAGCATGTATTATGTAAAAAATGTCGATGAGTATTATTTTATACCAAATCGTGAAATACCTGAGTTTGACCAGCTAAAAAATGAGGCGGCAAATTATTGTCTCAAGCTTGATCACGGAAGAGGTGAGGCAGATGAGGTTCGTAAGGCCATGGCGCGTCTTCAAGTTGCTAATACAAACATTGGTGATAACGGGTTGCCTAAATTTATGGTGGGTAGGTATTTCGAGCTTGGCTTGGACAAGTATTCATTCTATGCGGAAAAGGCCTTCAGCTATGACGTCGAATATGTCTTTTCCACGCTTATGAATGTAATTAGCTGTATTTGTTACAATAACTCATATGATGCGGAGGTAGTAAACGCTGATAGCATGAATGATGCTGTCCTGATTGTTAAAGAAATCAAGAGGAGCTTCTGGGGTGGGGAGACTGTAAGTGATGTATTCATCCAGCCAGTTGCATCTATAATTGGCTATGTTGCTTGGAGGAATGGGATTAAGTTCAAGCTAAGAAATGCCGGAATAAAGGGTTTTGGTAAAGGGTTTAATAGCTATGACTACGAAGATTTAATTCGTGAATTCACCTCAAGATAAGAACAAATCAGCATTCATTCAGCGCTACACCCGCCCACACTTTAGGCTGAATAGCGCAGCGCTTATGACTCTGTGCTACAGGATGATCGGGTAGCCGATAACAATTGAAGCGCTTCAGGCAGCAAGCCCTAACGGGGCGCTATACAGGAGCCAAAAACGATAGTGTACATCCACAGTTTTTGTAAAGTAGCATGTGGATAAAGCCGGCAGATTGAGGCAGGTCAATGTCCCTGCTGGATTTGGTATTTTTCTGGACGAGAATCCCACCCCAGTCGAGGGCAGAATGTTTAGGCGCCCCTTGATGACGGGCCTCCAACATGACTCTGATCAGCGTCTCCAAGTCTCCAAGGATTTCAACGCTCGTCATTTGGGTGGTGCCGGCGACATATAGAGGTGGACCGGATGCCAGCACCCATTTAGCCTTCAACTTGCAATTCCAGGTGCTTGATGTAGTGTTCCGCAATGGTATGGACTCAATGTGGGAACGCGGGGATTCGTGTGCCCAATTCGCCGAGAGCACCGAATGACCGAACAAGAAATCGAACAAGCCCTGCTCAAAAAGCTGGGCGAGCTTAAATACAGCTACCGCCCGGACATTCGCGACCGGGCTGCGCTGGAAGCCAATTTCCGCCAGCACTTCGAAGCCCTGAACCAGGTTCACCTGACCGATAGCGAGTTTCACCGGCTACTGGACCAGGTCATCACCCCCGATGTCTTCACCGCCTCGCGCACCTTGCGCGAGCGCAACAGCTTCACCCGCGACGATGGCACGCCGCTGAACTACACCCTCGTCAACCTCAAGGACTGGTGCAAAAACCAATTCGAGGTCATCAGTCAGCTCCGCATCAACACAAACAACAGCCACCACCGTTACGATGTGATTCTGCTCATCAACGGCGTGCCGGTCGTGCAGATCGAGTTGAAGACCCTCGGCGTCAATCCGCGCAGGGCCATGGAGCAGATCGTCGAATACAAGCACGACCCCGGCAACGGCTACACCAAGACGCTGCTCAGTTTCATGCAACTCTTCATCGTCAGCAACCGCGACCGCACCTACTACTTCGCCAACAACAACGCCCGCCACTTCGCCTTCAATGCCGACGAGCGCTTCCTGCCCATCTATGAGTTTGCAGGTGAGGACAACCGCAAAATCACCCAACTCGACGAGTTCGCCGACCGCTTCCTGAAAAAGTGCGATCTCGGCCGCACCATCAGCCGCTACATGGTCCTGCTCGCCGGTGAGCAGAAGCTGATGATCATGCGGCCCTACCAGGTCTATGCCGTCCAGCACCTGGTGCAGTGCATTGATGACGACAACGGCAACGGCTTCATCTGGCACACCACCGGCAGCGGCAAGACGCTCACCTCCTTCAAGGCCTCCACCCTCCTCAAGGACAACCCCGACATCCACAAATGCGTCTTCGTGGTGGACCGCAAGGACCTCGACCGCCAGACGCGGGAGGAATTCAACAAGTTCCAGGACGGTTGCGTCGAGGAAAACACCAACACCGCCGCCCTCGTGCGCCGCCTGCTGTCCGAGGACTACGCCGACAAGGTCATCGTCACCACCATCCAGAAGCTCGGCCTAGCGCTGGATGAAAACAGCAAACGCAACAAGCAGCGCAGCAAGAACGGCCAGGCCACCTACAAGGAACAGCTAGAAACCCTGAAGGACGAACGCATCGTCTTCATCTTCGATGAGTGCCACCGCTCGCAATTTGGCGAGAACCACAAGGCCATCAAGGAGTTCTTCCCCAAGGCCCAGCTCTTCGGCTTTACCGGCACGCCCATCTTCGAGGCCAACGCCTCGCTGCAGAAGGTCGAGGACACGCAAGCCTCCATGCGCACCACGGCGGACCTGTTCCAGAAACAACTCCACGCCTACACCATCACCCACGCCATTGATGACGGCAACGTCCTGCGCTTCCACATCGCTTACTTCAAGCCCGAGGGCAAGAATCCGCCGAAGCCCGGCGAGGCCATCGCCAAACGCGCCGTCATCGAGGCCATTCTCTCGAAACACGATGCCGCCACCGGCGGACGCCGCTTCAATGCCATCCTCGCCACCGCGTCCATCAACGACGCCATCGAATACCACGCGTTGTTCAAGACGATGCAGGCGGAAAAACAGGCCGCCGATCCCGAGTTCAAGCCGCTCAACATCGCCTGCGTCTTCTCGCCGCCCGCCGAGGGCGATCCGGATGTGAAGCAGATCCAGGAAGACCTGCCGCAGGAACAGGAGGACAACCAGGTCGATCCCGAGGGCAAGAAAGCCGCGCTCAAGGCCATCCTCGCCGACTACAACACCCGCTATGGCACCAATCACCGTTTGAGCGAGTTCGATCTCTACTACCAGGATGTGCAAAAGCGCATCAAAGACCAGCAGTGGCCCAATGCCGACTACCCCGCCGCGCAGAAGATCGACATCACCATCGTCGTGGACATGCTGCTCACCGGCTTCGATTCCAAGTTCCTGAACACGCTCTATGTGGACAAGAACCTCAAGCACCACGGCTTGATCCAGGCCTTTTCCCGCACCAACCGCGTACTCAACAGCACCAAGCCGTATGGCAACATCCTCGACTTTCGTCAGCAGCAGGCCGCCGTGGATGCCGCCATTGCCCTTTTTTCGGGGGAGAAGACCGGCGAGCAGGCTCGGGAAATCTGGCTCGTGGACAAGGCCCCCGTGGTCATCCAGAAGCTGGAGGCCGCCGTGCAGAAGCTGGAAGACTTCATGAAGTCCCAGGGCCTGGTCTGCACGCCCTCCGCCGTGGCGAATCTGAAGGGCGATGCCGCCAAGGCCGCCTTCATCACCCACTTCAAGGAAGTTCAGCGGCTCAAAACACAGCTCGACCAATACACCGACCTCACCGAGGAAGATCAGGCCGCCATCGAGCAGGTGCTGCCCGAAGACAACCTGCGCGGCTTCAAAGGCCAGTATCTGGAAACCGCCAAACGGCTCAGAGAACAGCAAGGTAAGGGCGGCGACAAAGGCGACTCTGACAATGCTGCCGATCAGCTCGACTTCGAGTTCGTCCTCTTCGCCTCCGCCGTCATTGATTACGACTACATCATGGGCCTCATCGCCCAGTTCTCGGAAAAAGGGCCGGGCAAGTCGAAGATGACCCGCGAGGAACTCATCGGCCTCATCAGCGCCGATGCCAAGTTCATGAACGAGCGGGACGACATCGCCGACTACATCGGCACGCTCAAGGCAGGCGAAGGCCTCAGCGAAACCGCCATCCGCGACGGCTACACCCGTTTCAAGGCGGAGAAGAACGCCAAGGAACTCGCCACCATCGCCGCGCGGCACGGCCTCGCCACCGCCGCCCTGCAAACCTTCGTGGACGGCATCCTCGACCGCATGATCTTCGATGGCGAGCACCTCAGCGACCTCATGGCCCCGCTCGACCTCGGCTGGAAAGCCCGTACCCAGGCCGAACTCGCCCTCATGGCGGACCTCCACCCCCTTCTCATCCAACGCGCCGGGGGCCGCGACATCTCAGGACTCAGCGCCTATGAGCAGTAAGACCCAAACTATCCCCACGATGGAGGCAAGGCCCGCGCTGGCGCCGAAGCTGCGGTTTCCGGAGTTTCGGGATGCCGACGGTTGGGAGCAAACGACTCTCGGTGCGGTTGCACGACTGAAAAACGGTTATGCGTTCAAAAGCGCCGACTACGTTGATTCAGGACAATTTCAGATCATCACGATAGCGAATGTCCAACAGGGGTCGCTCGCACTGGAAGCAGCAAAGAGAATTGCTCAACCGCCAGCCGACATACAGACGCACCAGAAACTCCGTATCGGCGACATCCTAATCTCGATGACAGGGAACGTTGGCAGAGTTTGCCGCGTGACTTGTGATTCACTCTTGCTGAATCAACGTGTTGGAAAATTGATTCCCGAGGAAATCGCCCCTGAGTTTCTCTATCACTCGCTACAACGGGACGAATTTAGGAATGCAATGCAGTTGAAGGCTGCGGGTGGCGCGCAGGGCAACTTGAGTGGCGGCGATATTACTGATTACCCGCTGCACCGTCCTGCCGATGACGCCGAACAACAAAAAATCGCCGAGTGCCTGAGTTCGGTGGACGAGCTGATGGCCGCGCAAGCGCGGAAAGTGGACGCGCTCAAGACCCATAAAAAAGGGCTAATGCAGCAGCTTTTCCCCCGCGAAGGCGAGACCCAACCCCGCCTCCGCTTCCCCGAATTCCAAAACGCCGGGGAGTGGGACCCAACGAGTCTTGGGGGCGTTGCCCGCCTGCGGAACGGCTATGCGTTCAAGAGCGCCGAGTATGTCGATGACGGTCCCTATCAAATTATCACCATCGCAAACGTTCAGCAGGGGAGTCTCACAATCGAATCGACCAAACGAATGGCGGCGTTGCCATCCGACATTCAGCAACACCAAGTCCTCATCCTCGGGGACATTCTAATTTCGATGACTGGTAACGTTGGCCGCGTTTGCCGCGTCACTGCCGAAGGGTGCTTCTCAATCAACGTGTGGGGAAGCTGGTTCCAGAGAAAATCGACGCTGCTTTCTTCTACCAATTGCTACAGCGCGACGAGTTCAGGAACGCCATGCAGTTAAAGGCGGCAGGCGGAGCACAGGGCAACCTTAGCGGAGGAGACATCACGGAATACGCTTTCACCGCGCCACCAACGCTCGCCGAACAACAACGCATCGCCACGTGCCTGAGCAGCCTTGACGCCCTGATCACCGCCGAAACCCAAAAGCACGAAGCCCTCAAGACCCACAAGCAAGGCCTGATGCAGCAGCTTTTTCCATCTCCGGAGGCGGTTGAAGCATGAGCGGCAAGCCAAGGATCAACACCTATGCCAATCTGCGGACACTCGCGAGAAAGCTGCGCGATGATCTCGGCGGTGTAGAACTCATCCTCCTCTATGCCTACAACCGCACTGGTAAAACAAGACTTTCCATGGAGTTCAAGGATGAAGGGAAGCGCAAGAACAAGGGCAACGCCGACACCCTCTACTTCAACGCCTACACCGAAGACCTGTTTACTTGGGACAATGACCTCGACGGTGATGCTGTCCGGCATCTACAGCTCAATCCCGTCTCCACTTTCTTCAATGGTCTGAAAGACCTCGCGCTTGACGCAACGATTGCGGGCTATCTTAGCCGCTTCGCCGACTTTGACTTCGACCTTGATTACGAGACATGGAAGGTCTCTTTCCGAAAAAGTGAGGCGGAGAACATCAAGATTTCCCGTGGCGAGCAAAACATCTTCATCTGGTGCCTCTTCATGGCCATTTGCGAGCGGATGCTCGACGGTCACATCTCATATCAGTCGAACAAATATCTCTACATCGACGACCCGATTTCTTCACTGGATGACAATAACGCCATCGCTGTGGCCTGCGACCTGTCCCAACTTCTGCGTCGGGCCGCAAGCCGAAAAGACCAGAACGGCGATCCTGCGCCCATTAAGGTTGTGTTTTCCTCCCATCACGCCCTGTTCTTCAACGTAATGTGCAACGAGATTGGCAGGGCGAAAGAGGGGGAGCCGAGGGTGACTCACAAGCGCTATTTCCTGCACCGCCCCAATGGAGATGGCGTCTTTACACTCCGCGCCACCGAAGACACGCCATTTTTCCACCACGTCGCGTCTCTAGCCGAACTCCAACTGGCCGCCGATCCTGACTCCGGTAAGCTCTACACTTTCCATTTCAACTCCCTGCGGAGCATCATGGAGAAGACTGCTTCGTTCTTTGGGCACGCCGACATCTCGTTCTGCCTCAAGGTGCTGGATAACGAGGAAGACAGAGCGCTCTACAACCGCGCCCTCAATCTCCTAAGTCATGGTAAATACGCCATCCACGAACCAACCGAAATGGGGGAGGACAACAAAGAGCTGTTCCGGCGCATTCTGAGAGACTTCACCACCAAGTTTCAGTTTGATCTGCCAGGTATTTTGGCGGCAGCACCCGTTGCAGCCGTCCACGAACCTGCAACCACGGTATGACCGACCTCATTCTCTACACCACTGAAGATGGTCGGAGCCAGATCAGGCTGCGGGCGCAGGAGCACACCGTCTGGCTGACCCAGCGTGAAATGGCCCAGCTTTTTGACGTGAGCACGGATAACGTGGGGCTGCACCTCAGAAATATCTTTGCGGACGGAGAACTGGAGGCGTCTTCAGTTACCGAGGAATCCTCGGTAACTGCCGCCGACGGCAAAAACTACCTGACCAAGCTCTACAACCTCGACGCCATCCTGGCCGTGGGCTACCGGGTACGCTCGCCGCGCGGGGTGCAGTTCCGCCGCTGGGCCTCCACCATCCTGAAGGAATACCTGAGCAAGGGCTTCGTGATGGACGACGAGCGGCTGAAGAACCCAGACGGCCGCCCGGATTACTTCGACGAAATGCTGGCGCGCATCCGGGACATTCGGGCCTCGGAAAAGCGCTTCTACCAGAAAGTGCGCGACCTCTTCGCCCTCTCCAGCGACTACGACAAGACGGACAGGGCCACCCAGGTCTTCTTCGCCACCGTGCAGAACCTGCTGATCTTTGCCGTGACGCAACAGACCGCCGCCGAACTCATCACCGCCCGGGCGAATCCAGCCGATCCGCATTTCGGCCTGCTCGCCTGGAAGGGCGACAAGGTGCGCAAGGCGGACATCGTTGTGGCCAAGAACTACCTGACCGAGGACGAAATCGACACCCTGAATCGGCTGGTGGTCATCTTCCTGGAAACCGCCGAACTGCGGGCCAAGAGCAGGCAGGAGACGCGCATAGCCTTCTGGAAGCAGAACGTGGATCAGATCATTACCTCCAACGGCTTCCCGCTGCTCACCCACGCCGGTTCCATCAGCCATGAGCAGATGGAAGCGCGCACGGGGGAGCTTTACCTCAAGTTCGACCAGGACCGGAAAAAGCAGGAGGCCATCCAAGCCGACCAGCAGGACGAGGCCGACCTCACAGCGCTGGAAACCAAACTCAAACGACGTCCGAAGCAATGACCGAAGCCAATCAAAAACAACTGGGCAACACCCTTTGGAGCATCGCCGACCAACTGCGCGGGGCCATGGATGCGGATGACTTTCGCGACTACATGCTGTCCTTCCTGTTCCTGCGCTACCTCTCCGACAACTACGAGACGGCGGCGAAGAAAGAACTGGGGCGGGACTACCCCGATGTGGGCGGTGACGCCCGCAAGGTGCCGCTGGCGCTCTGGTATGCGAACAACGCGGACGACATCTCGGAATTCGAGAAGCAGATGCGGCGCAAGGTGCATTACGTCATCCAGCCTAAGCACCTCTGGAACAGCATCGCCAACCTGGCTCGGACCCAGGACGGCGAGTTGCTGAGCACGCTGCAAGCCGGCTTCAAATATATCGAGACGGAATCCTTTGAGAGTACCTTCCAGGGCCTGTTCTCCGAGATTGATCTCAGCTCCCCAAAGCTGGGCAAGACCTATGCGGACCGGAACGCCAAGCTCTGCACCATCATCCAGAAGATCGCCGAAGGGCTGGCGGAGTTCTCCACGGACAGCGACGCCCTGGGCGATGCCTATGAATATCTGATTGGCCAGTTTGCCGCCGGCTCCGGCAAGAAGGCCGGCGAGTTCTACACCCCGCAGGAGATTTCCAGCATCCTGTCCGGTATCGTCACACTGGACAGTCAGGAACCGGCCACCGGCAAGCGGAGCCGACTGGAAAGCGTACTGGATTTGACCTGCGGCTCGGGCTCGCTGCTGTTGAATGTGCGCCACCGCATGGGGCCGCACGGCATCGGCAAGATTTACGGCCAGGAAAAGAACATCACCACCTACAACCTGGCCCGCATGAACATGCTGCTGCACGGGGTGAAGGATTCCGAATTCGAGATCTATCACGGCGACACGCTGCTGAATGAGTGGGATTGGCTGCGCGAGCAGAATCCGGCGCGCATGCCGCGGTTCGACGCGATCGTGTCCAACCCGCCGTTCAGCTATCGCTGGGAGCCGACTGATGCGCTGGGCGAGGACATGCGCTTCAAGAATCATGGGCTGGCGCCCAAGTCCGCCGCCGACTTTGCCTTTCTGCTGCACGGCTTCCACTTCCTGAAAGATGAAGGGGTAATGGCGATCATCCTGCCGCATGGCGTGCTATTCCGGGGCGGCGCGGAAGAGCGCATTCGCACCAAACTGCTGAAGGACGGCCACATCGACACGGTGATCGGCCTGCCCGCCAACCTGTTCTATTCCACCGGCATCCCGGTGTGCATTCTGGTGCTGAAGAAGTGCAAGAAATCGGATGACGTGCTGTTCATCAACGCCGCCGAGCATTTCGAGAAGGGCAAACGGCAGAACCGCCTGCTGCCGGAGCATATCGACAAGATTCTCGACACCTATCAGTTCCGCCGGGAAGAGGAACGCTATGCCCGCCGCGTGCCGATGGCGGAGATCGAATCTAACGGCTACAACCTCAACATCTCGCGCTACATCAGCACCGCCGTGGCCGAGCCGGAGATTGATTTGCAGGCCGTGAACGCCGATCTTCACTCAGTGGAGCAAAAAATCAAGGAGGCAAGGGACAAGCACAACGGGTTCCTTAAGGAACTCGGCTTGCCGCCTTTGCTTTGATGCTTGTTCACGGTTTCAGTAAAGCCCGTTTACCCACTGGAGCCGACCAACTCGATTAATCCCCCCAACCAAGCTGGGGACGGTTTTACCGTCACTTCGATGGTTTGGGTTTTTGGATCAGTTGCGGGGTCGGAGCATCTTCATCCGGGTGGGCTAACAATCCATCCACCAATGAGCAGGCTTCTTCTGGCGGCATCCGCAGGAGCAATGTCCAACAGATGCCACGACCGTTTTCCGGCATTCAGTCCGGTATCTCAACCAGCTTCGGTTCGTCTGTCATAACGCGTCGTGTTTTATAGCCAATCCGGCGGCTCAAGAAACTCTGGGTTTGGCCAGTCTCACTCCCTCTTTAAGAGGTACAACCTCATGAAAACCAAATACAGATTGTTAGCCCTGGCTGCTCTATTGGCAGGTAACGCATTTGCAGACAGCCTGTCTTTATAGGAGAGCTGACCAGGTAAGGGCAATCTGGTGGTTGAATCAATTATAGGTTGGGGTCACGATTGCGAAACCGGGTAAAAAACCGGGTACAACTCGACATAAAAAATCCATGAAGTCATTATTATAGGGGCCTTTATGAATCAACTATCGACTTAATCACTAACCAACACAGGCTCGCATTGAAAAAAGGCGTCACTCTCCGGGGTGGCGCCTTTTTTACGTTTTGTAGGTTGTTGGGCAGGTCTGACTCAAACCGTCGGTGAACGGCGCTCCCAGGCGTCGAGCAGCAGGGCGACGAGCATGTCGCTGAGCACATTCACGGCGGAGCGCAGGCGGGCGAGAATCCAGTCCACCGGGGCGATGAGCGGAATCGCGGCGGCGACCACACTTTCAGGAAGACCGGCCGCGCCCAGCACCAGGGGCAGTACGATCAGGCCTGCTTCTGGGACGCCGGCAATGCCCACGCCGGCCATGAGTGCCGCGAGGACGATAACGATTTGTTGACCGGCGTCGAGATCCAGCCCGATGGCCTGTGCCAGAAACAGGGCGGTCATTGCTTCGTAAAGCGTGACGCCATCGTTGTTGAGATTGGTGCCCGCGCAGGCCGCCAGCCGGGCGGAGTTGTCGCCCACGCCGATTCGCTTCAAGCACTGCAGGGTGATGGGAACGCTGGCGAGGCTGCTGTTCGTGGACATGCCGGAAAGCACCGCATCTGCACCCTCGCCAAGATATTTGCGGGGTGACACGCCAGCGGCGAACCAGGCAACAAGGGGGTAGTAAATCAAACCATGCAGGCAAAGTCCCAGCGCGATGATGCCGAGGTAGCCGGCCAGATCGCTGAAAATGCCCAGCCCGGATTTGCCTACGGCCTGAGCCACGAGGCATAGCACGGCGAGAGGGACAATCTTGACCACCCAGTCGAGAACCCTGACCAGTAGGTGGTAGATCGCTGAAATGGAATTTTCCAGTGGGCTTAGCTCCACGGCGCCATGTTCAGGTGGATCGCGTTTGAGTGAGCCGAGCGCAGCCCCAAAGAGGATTGCCATCAGCACGATGGAAATCACGTTGTTGTTAAGTATGGGTTCCAGCAAGCTTTGTGGAATGTAGCCGCCCAAGTTGTGAAGCGGGTCGAGTGTGACGTTCGTCAGGGCGGGAGGGTTGGCTTGGCTGGGCGCCAGGGCAATGAGTCTGTCGAGATGGCCACGCCATGCCAGCCCGGGTTTGACCCAGTTCATGAGCGCCAGTCCGATGGTGAAGGCCATGGATACATTGATCAGGCAGATGAAAATCAACCTCAGCCCACTGCGCGTCGTGATGCGGGTTTGGATAAACGCATCGAGGATGCCGAACAGGATCAGCGGGATAGCCAGTGCCTTGAGCAGACGGATGATGAGCATGCCGATCTGGCCGAGATCGGCATTGTCCATCCCGAGCAGATAGGGCTCCGATCGGCCATAAAGCCCAAGGAATATGCCGATGAGCAGGCCGACGAGAACTCTGACAGATAATGGCCAGCGCTTGGGATGAAGTGGCATGCAGGGTCGCCTGAGGGATGAAAAGGGCTAATCTTGCCGCGGGGAGCGTGTGGAGTCGCCCAATTCAAGGGTTGGGATAATATTCCCTCCGTAAGGGGGGAGGGCCGTGATGTTCAACATCGGCAGGCCCCTGGAAGGCTTTGTCCGGGGAGGGTTCTCCGATTGGCTTGCTGAGGGCGAGGGGCCAGGGCCGCTTAGTGCGCGCGGCGTTCGTCCAGTTCGCGATGGAGGATTCGGAACTCCTCGCTCAATTTGTGCTCTGGAACAAAGTGAATCAATGGTCGCGACAGGCTGTGCGACTCCCGTACCTTGACCGATGTGGAGAGCTTGGTATTGAGTACTGGATGACCCTGGGCCATCAATTCATCCACCAGTTGCTGCGGGAGCTTGGCACGGGTCTGAAACTGATTGACAACGACGCCCTCTATTTCGAGGTCGGGATTGTGGTCCGCGCGGATTTCAGCCAGCGAGGACAGCAGGTTGTAAAGTGCCTCACGGGAAAATGCATCGCAGTCGAAGGGGATCAGACAGCTTTTTGCCGCGATCAGGGCCGAGCGACTGTAGAAGTTGAGAACCGGGGGCGTATCAATATAGATGCGTTCAAAATCCGTCAGCGTGTCCAATGCTTCCCGCAGTTTGTAAATTTTGTAGCGGGATTCGAGTCGGGACTGCAAGGGTTCCAGTTCGGGATGTGACGGCAAAACATGGAGATTAGGGTAGGGCGATTCGTGAATGAGATCACGCAGGCCGTCTTCCTGACCCTTGCCAAATAAGTTGAGGCTGAGCGACTCCTTGAAGAAGTGGGCCAGGGTGGCGTCCGGGTCGGGAACCTTGTCACCCAAGAGGTAGTGCGAGGAATTGCCCTGTACATCAAGGTCAATCACTAGGGTTTTTTTGCCTTCCGAGGCGCTAATGGCGGCCAAGTTACAGGCGATGGTGGATTTTCCCACGCCCCCCTTTTGATTGAATATCACCCTGCGCATTTTTGGTTCCCCGTTAGGTCAGAATTGGGAAGTATAAGCAAAAAAGATCGCCCATCCATAGTTGGTTGAGGCCAGGCTTTGCTAACGTTGCCTTGCTTGCGTCGGTAGCCGAAATGAAACGGAGTTCCGTCAAGGAAGGACAGTCTCGATGTCACTCGCTTGTTCTGATGTGGAATTCCAGAGGCATTTGCCGCCGCTGGCCTGGTCGATGTCATCAATTCGATGCTGATGCGCCATGACTTCCTGCTCGGTGCAGCGAATTACCCGGAGTTGGGGTCTTGTGATGGGTACCTCGGGCCTGTTTTGTGGCGCACCTGTGTCGGTGATGCTCAATGAAGACTCTTCCAACTCCAGCATTAGTGTGGTCTGGCCGCCCGTCATGGCGAGGTACACCTCCGCGAGGATTTCGGCGTCTAGCAGAGCCCCGTGCAGGCTTCGGTGCTTGCTGTCAATGCCGTAGCGCTTGCAGAGGGCGTCCAGGCTATTGCGCTGCCCCGGGTGTTTTTTGCGGGCCATCAGCAAGGTGTCCAGTACCTCGCAGTAATCCGCTACGGTCTTGAAGTCGCCCGCCAGTTTCAGTTCGTGGTTGAGGAAGCCCACGTCAAATGGTGCGTTGTGGATGACCAGTTCCGCCCCCTCGATGAAGCCCAGAAAATCCTGGGTGATATCGTTGAAGCGCGGTTTGTCGGCTAGAAACGCTGTGCTTAACCCGTGAATCTCGACGGCCCCGGCATCAACCTCGCGTTCTGGATTGAGATAAACGTGGAAACGGTTGCCGGTGAGTTTGCGATCGAGCAGTTCGATGCAGCCGATTTCGATGATGCGGTGGCCCGAAGCCGGATCTAGGCCAGTGGTTTCGGTATCCAGAATGAGTTGACGCATGGTTATCTCTTTGGGGTGAAAGCCAGCATTTCATCGATGCCGCGGTTTGCCAGTTGATCTGCCCGTTCATTCTCGGGGTGACCGGCATGACCTTTTACCCAGCGCCACTCCACAGTGTGAGGCGACTGAGCGGCCACCAGCTGCTTCCAGAGGTCGGCATTCTTGACTGGGGCATTGCTGGCTGTGCGCCAGCCCTTGCGGACCCAATTAGGCAGCCATTCGGAAATCCCCTTCATCACGTAAATGGAGTCGGTGGTCACCGTGGCTATACAGGGATGTTTGAGCGCCTCCAGGGCCTTGATGGCGGCCAGTAACTCCATGCGGTTATTCGTGGCGTCACGATCACCTCCGTAAAGTTCGAGTTCCCGCCCTTTGTAGCGGAGCAGCGCGCCCCAACCGCCTGGCCCTGGATTGCCCCGACAGGCGCCGTCCGTAAAAATCTGAACGAATTCGGTCATTTCTGTTGCCGTCGCGAGGGTTCAGGTGTTTCCATTAGGGGTCCCCTGACGAGTTGTGCGAATCGGGACCATTCGGGTTCGATGGGGATCAGGGTGTAGTTACGCTTGATAGCCTTGATGGCATAAGCGAGGGAAAGCTCTGACTTGAGTGCCTGCCAGCTTGTTTCCGTTTTTTGCTGGCCCTTGGTCCGGGTATTGACCAGTGACGGATCTATCTCGGCATCAAACTTGATCAGACTCAGCCAGTCCAGCAAGTGATGCCCCGCGACCAGACGGGCTTTCCAGAAGGAGCCGTTGCCAGGCCATTGCAACAGTCGTCTTGGACTCCACGGGTTGAGTCCGAGTATTAACAGCCGTCCCTCGGGTTTAAGTACCCGTTCTACCTCCCGCAGAACCTGATGCCGATCTGGAACGAATTCGAGCACATGAGGCAAAACCACAGTATCGATACTTTCCGTGGCGAAGGGCAGGGACCCGGCTGTGGCCTGAACGAAGGTCGGGAAGCTGCGTGGACCCTTTTTGTCGATGAGAACGTAATCGCCGATGAAATCGGGGTCGATGTAACGACTTTCCGATCCCAGTCGGCCAACCTGCAGGGTTTTCTGTCGGTAGGCGAGTTTCAGATTTGACTTCAAGTACGAGGATTCAACCGCTTGCAGTGCTTGTCCCACACTTGCCACGTGATACCATTTTAGAAAATCATGTCGCAAGAATGGGTCGGCTGGTTGTTTGGTTTTCATAAATCACTCGCCAACGCCAGGGCGGAACCGGCGGACATCTACAAGATGATGAGGACAAAAAACTGATGCTAGTGCAAAAATCCCAGGCCAGATGGATTTGCTGTATTGCAATCGTCCTATTGATGATTGCGGGCTGTTCAAAGCACGAAGTCAAGAAGGGCCCAACTATACCCGATAGCACCCAAGCGCAGTCAACGCAGACTGCGCCGATCAAGAAGAGGTCTTCACGAGGCTCGAAGTACGACACGCTGTGGGATCGCCTGTTTGCGTTGTACGCACTGCCGCCTGTGGATCATCCGGATATTGATCGCGAATTGAGCTGGTTTGCCAATCACCCGGCCTATCT
Organism: Methylococcaceae bacterium; assembly: GCA_044237765.1. GTDB lineage: Bacteria > Pseudomonadota > Gammaproteobacteria > Methylococcales > Methylococcaceae > UBA6136. The sequence goes on from JBIIEQ010000020.1 coordinate 22,078, forward strand.
GGAACGTGCACAGAACCGTGCCGAACCCTTCCTATACTCGATCGTCAAGCTGGTCGAAAAGAAAAACGTACCGGGCGAAATTGCCTTGTTGCCGATCGTTGAAAGCGCCTTTCAGCCCAACGTCGTTTCCCCCGCCAAGGCGGCCGGAATCTGGCAGTTCATCCCCTCGACGGGGACCAATTACGGTCTGAAGCGCAACCATTCCTATGATGGCCGTCGTGATGTCTACGCCTCTACCAAGGCGGCCATCAAGTATCTTAAGAAGCTTCATGGCGACTTTGGTGATTGGCTGTTGGCTATTGCGGCCTATAACTGTGGTGAAGGGGCGGTGGGTCGAGCCATCAAGCGCAACCAGGCGGCCGGGTTGCCAACCGATTTCTGGTCGCTGAATTTGCCCCAAGAAACCCGTGCCTATGTTCCGAAGTTGTTGGCAGTTTCCAGACTCTTCGCGGACGCTGAAAAGTACGGCATTAGCCTGAAGGATTTGCCCAATATGGCGAAATATAAGCCGGTGAAGGTCAGCAATCATCTCGATCTTGCCCTGGCAGCGGATGCGGCGGGTATTTCCCTCGACAAGCTTTACGAGTTGAACCCAGGATTCAAGGGTCAGTTCGCTGATGTGGATGGAAGTTATCACCTCTACATTCCAGCTGAAAAGAAAGCGGCTGATTTCCGTCAGGAAGTGGAGCGTTTATCAATGCAAAGGCGTTCCTATCAGAGTCCTTATTCGGAATCCATGCCAGTGGAGCCAGGGGCTTTTCAGACCTTCAGGCGGGAATTTCAGCGGTCACCGCCGCCACCCCCTTCCAGATCGACGAGCCGTTTCGTACCGATGTCCACAACCACGGATAGCGATGAGCAGCCTGTGGCAGGAACCCGTCCGGTAAGGCGGAGCCAGGAGGCAGCGATTCAGCCGAGGCCGCAGATAGTCGCCTACCGCCCCACTGCGACACCGGAAAAACGCATGACTTCCAGCGCGGAGCCCGTGAAGACGAGAAAAGTATCGCAGGAGGCCCTGCAGGCCACCAGCACTGCCCAGAAAGCCACGGTGGCGCCTTCCAAGAAATCCTCAACCTATGCAGTTGAAAAGGGGGAGACGCTTTACGCCGTGGCCAGAAAACACTCGGTGGATGTCGCCCAGCTGGCAAAGATGAACAATATCCCTATTACTACTCAGGTTCAGGCCGGACAAAAACTGGTGGTTACTGAAGGGCAGGCTAGTAAAAAGTCAGCAACCCCCAGTGGTGCAAACAAGGTCAGCGTCACCAAGACGGCACCAGCCAAGCCAGCCGCTAGCAAGGCAAAAACTGAAAAATCCGGTTCCAAAGCGACATCCACGGACACCGCCAAGGTTTCCGTTGCGAAGCGTTGAATCCTGATCCGCTGACATGCACTCCCTTCGCAGGGTATGCTTGTTCTCCCCCCTTCGCGCTAAGGCCATTCCGCTGAAAGCGCTGCCGCCTGTAAGAGCAATTTCTCCACATACCCTCCACACCATTAAGCTGATGAATGCCGATAATCTTGTAAAACTCGTTGTGAACACACTGGACGATGGCAAAGGACGGGACATTACCGTGGTGGATGTGCGTGGCAAAACCAGCATGACCGATTTTATGGTGGTGGCCAGTGGTACATCTGAGCGTCACGTGAAATCACTTGCGGGGCATGTGGCCGAGGAGGCCAAGAAGAACGAAACTCAACCGATCGGGGTCGAGGGTGAGGATGTCGGCGAATGGGTGCTGGTCGATTTGGGGGAAGTCATTGTCCACGTGATGAAACCGCAAATCAGGGACTTTTATCAGCTGGAGAAGCTCTGGCGCGGAGAATCCGGTCCCGTGGAAACCATACCAGCGCTCTCGGTTCATTGAGTCATCAAACCAAAGAAGAGTGATTACTATCATCTAGGCTAATCAGGCCGGGGGCTGCGTTCCGCGGATTCATGCAGCCGTTCCCTTTGGCTGTCGACGTGCCATTCATGACCTGATTCAAATACCGCATGCAATCAGACCAGCAACGAGGGCCCACGATACGTCTGCGTGATCGTCTGCTGCCGCCGGTGGTTGTGGTGGTGCTGATTTCCCTGATCGGAACCATTGGCTATCATCGGTTGGGCCGGGATCAGGGGGCGACCCTGCTCGATGCGATTTACATGACTGTCATCACGATCACCACGGTCGGATACGGCGAGATTATCCGGCTTAATGACGTGGGTCGGATTTTTACCATGTTTATTGCCATCACGGGCATCGGCGCCATGTTCTACAGCATGACCGTCATCATGGACTATCTGGTGGCGACCCGGCTCGCTGATCCTTTGGGAATCAGAAAAATGCAACGTGAAATTGACGGACTGAAAGGTCACATTGTCATTGCAGGACTCGGACGCGTCGGTCGTCAGGCCGCTCTGGAATTATACGAATCCGGCATCCCCTTCGTGGTACTGGATCCCAGCCTGGATGCTCAGACCTATGCATCACAGCATGGATACCTGATGATTTGCGGCGACGCCAGTGATGATGATTTTTTGGAGGTGGCGGGTATTCGCCGGGCCAAGGGGCTGATCGTGACCAGCGGTGACGATGCGAGCAATCTCTATATCGTTCTCTCTGCGCGTGTTTTGAACCCGGAGCTCTTTATTGTTTCAAGGGCGGTCGATGAATCTAGTGTGCCCAAGCTGATTCGCGCCGGTGCCAATCGTGCCATTAGCCCCTATGCGATCGGAGGCAGACGGCTTGCACATTTGATTTTGAGCCCCACGGTTGTTGATTTTTTCGACACGGTGATTTCCCGAGGAGACGAGAGCATCAACCTGGAGGGTATTCAGATCCGCAGCGGCTCTGCGATGGCGGGCAAAACCATTGGTGAATTGCGTTCGCAGGACCAGAGCGGTGCCAATATTCTGGTGATTCTTCGCGGACACCAGGTCACGCCCAATCCGTCATCGGATCTGTTCCTGGTCGCTGGCGATCAGGTGTTGGCGATGGGGACGTCGGTTCAGTTGGGGGCTCTGGTCCGGTTGCTTTCCGAACCGGCCTGATTGCCGTCATCTGCTCTGGGTCATTTTTTCGGCAAATCGATAGTCGGCGACCGTTTTTCCGCCCATCAGGTGCTCCTGAATGATCCGTTCCAGCACCTCTGGAGTGCACGAGTGGTACCAGACGCCTTCTGGGTAGACCACGCATATCGGCCCGTTCAAGCAGACCCTTAGACAGTTGGCCTTGGTCCGGGCGACCGAACCGTGGCGTGACAGGCCCAGTTCATCCAGGCGTTTTTTCAGGTACTCCCAAGATTCTAGTCCCGCTTCGAGGCTTGAGCACTTGGGTTTGGACTGGTCGGCACAGAGGAAAATATGCCGCTTGATGCCGTCGAAATGCAGCGCTCGGGCTACCTTATGCAAATCATCCAGAGAGTTATGGTCGGTCATGTGGCGAAGGTCATGGGGTAATTGAAGGTGTCCGGCGGCGCCTGAGAAACAGGGATCTTCCGGAGGTCACGATATAATCTTGTCTTTTTGCTCCTCATTCAATGACTGAATTACCTGCGGAACTCGAGCGGCGACGAACTTTCGCCATCATCTCCCACCCTGATGCCGGCAAAACCACGCTGACTGAAAAACTATTGCTGTTCGGTGGTGCCATCCAGCTGGCGGGTTCCGTCAAGGGCCGCAAAGCCGCGCGTCATGCCACCTCGGACTGGATGGAGATGGAAAAGCAGCGCGGTATTTCCGTCACCACTTCGGTGATGCAGTTCGAACATCGCGAGCGTATCTTCAATTTGCTCGATACCCCGGGCCACGAGGATTTCTCCGAGGATACCTATCGCACGCTCACGGCCGTTGACTCCGCGCTCATGGTGATCGATAGCGCCAAGGGCGTTGAAGAGCGAACGATCAAGCTCATGGAGGTCTGCCGATTACGCGACACGCCCATCCTGACGTTCGTCAACAAGCTTGACCGTGAGGGCCGGGAGCCGATCGAGCTATTGGATGAAATTGAGCGGATTCTGAATATCCAGTGCGCACCGATGACATGGCCAATCGGGATGGGCAAGCGGTTCAAGGGGGTTTATCACCTCTACCGGAATGCGGTGCAACTGTTCAGCCCGTCGCATGGCGATCGCATCATCGAAGGCGAGATAATCGAAGGGCTGGACAACCCTCGACTGAATGACATTCTGGGTGATCAGGCCGAAGAATTGCGTATGGAGATCGAATTAGTGCAGGGTGCCAGCCATACCTTCGATCATGCCGCTTACCTCGCCGGTAAACAGACCCCGGTATTTTTTGGCTCGGGCATTAACAATTTCGGCGTCGTGGAGTTGCTGGATGCCTTTGCCGAATACGCTCCGGGCCCCCAGGCGCGCCAGTCACGAGAGCGGATCGTTGAACCGGAGGAGGAAAAATTTACCGGCTTTGTCTTCAAGATTCAGGCAAATATGGACCCGGCTCATCGCGATCGCATTGCCTTCCTGCGTATTTGTTCGGGTAAATACACCAAAGGCCTGAAGATACTCCATGTGCGCACTGGCAAGCAGGTACAGATCGCCAATGCCCTGACCTTTCAGGCGGATAGCCGAGTCAACGTTGAGGATGCCTTTCCGGGGGACATCATCGGTCTCCATAACCATGGCACGATTCAGGTGGGCGATACCTTTACTCAGGGAGAAACCCTTAAATACGAGGGTGTTCCCTACTTTGCCCCGGAACTGTTCCGTCGTGTGGTGCTGAAGGATCCCTTGCGAGGGAAAGCCTTGCAGAAGGGCCTGCAGCAGTTGACCGAGGAGGGGGCGACGCAGTTGTTTAAGCCTATGAAGAACAATGATTTGGTGTTAGGCGCCGTCGGCGTGCTGCAGTTCGATGTGACCGCCTTCCGGCTGAAGTCCGAATACAACGTTGAATGTGTCTATGATGCTGTACCGATCACTACCGCGCGCTGGGTAACCTCTGATGACCCAAAGAAAATGGAAGATTTCAAGCGCAAGGCATTTGACAGTCTCGCGGAGGATGGCAGTGGTTATCTGGTGTACCTGGCCACCAGCCGGGTCAATCTCGCGCTGACCCAGGAACGTTGGCCTGATATCCGTTTTAGCGCCACACGGGAGCTCTAAGAATGAAGCCTAGCCCGGCTTGTTTTGCGGGCTGGGCTTCTTTCTTGGGGGATTGGGCCGACCGAGGGCGATCAGGCCATCAAGGGGCGGCAGGCGCGGCGGGCGTCGCAGGGGCCACCACGGCTGGGGCGCCTGCGGGTGCCGCTGGCGCAGCCGGCGCTGCGGCGGGAGCAACCTTGGTGGGTGAAGCCGCTGCGGCGGGTGCAGCGTCTGCCGCCGGGCTGCCAGAAAGACATTCGCTCATGAATTTCTTGCGATCCGCGCCTTTTTTGCCCTTCGCTTCGGCGTTGCAAGTCTTCATCTTCTCCTGCTGTGGGGAGGCTGCCGTAGGGGCGCCATCGGTTGCAGGGGGCTTGCCGGAAAGACATTCCTTCATGAAGCTTTTGCGCTCGGGACCTTTCAATGCCTGTGTCTTGGCATCGGCATTACAGGTTTTCATTTTTTCCTGTTGCGCCGTCAGCGCAAAACCGGGGCCGGCGGCCAGCGTCATGACAGAGGCGATCAGGATCAGTGTCTTTTTCATGGGTGAGCTCCTTCTGATTTTGATGATCAAGGTTGCCGCTGATTGAGCGCTTAAGATTCATGATTTAGATGCGCTAATTTCGGCGACGACAGTCTAGCAATACTCGATGGCGTTGGGTGCTTGGGCGCCTGGTTTTGATGCGGGTCTTCTGAATGGGAGCTGATCCTAAGTCAGTTGCATCAGTAATCCCGTATCAGGTGAATGAGGCCGACGGGACTGGGGTATTCAAGCGCGATGGGTTGGTTTTTGTGGCATCCTTCCCTTGGATATTAGCCGAGGATTGCTTTCCCCATGCATCCATTGATCCCCTTTTTTTCTCGTATCCTGACGACCCTGAAGATCTGGATTGCCGCGGCCTACCGTAGCATCCAGGCAGAAGGGCTCGACTATCGTGCGACCAGTCTTGCCTACACCACATTGCTGACGATCGTTCCTGGTCTGGCACTGGTGTTTTCCTTGTTGAAGACATTTGGCGTTAACAGGCACCTCGAACCTTTTCTGCTGCAATTGCTTGAGCCGTTGGGAGATAAAGCCGCCACGCTGACCGACAAGACGCTCGATTTTGTGGGACGGATTAATGTCGGTGTGCTGGGGTTTGTGGGGCTTTTCACCCTGATCTATGTCTCCGTGTCTATGCTGAGCAAGATTGAATCGGCTTTCAATCATATCTGGAGGGTGACAGAATCCCGAAGCTTGATGCGAAGGGCGGGGGACTACATCAGTGTCATCATGCTGGGTCCGCTGCTGATGTTTTCTGCAATGGGTCTGACCGCATCCTTGCCGGGTGCGCAAACGCTACAAAAACTGGGTACTCATGAACCATTCGCGACCCTGTTTTTTCTCGGCGGGAAGCTTTTGTCGCTCCTGCTTGTCGTGGCCGCATTCGGTTTTGTCTATCTCTATATTCCCAATACTCGAGTGCCTTGGCGTGCAGCCCTGTTCGGCGGGGTTGTCGGAGGCTTGACCTGGAAGCTGGGTGGTCTTCTCTTTGCCCATTTTGTGGCGACTTCGGCGAGTTACCATGCTATTTACTCGGGGCTGGCCATCGTGATCCTGTTTCTTGTCTGGCTGGATCTTTCCTGGTTGATCCTGCTACTGGGAGGGCAGGCGGCGATGTATTTTCAACACCCTTATTTTCTTAAGGGGCATAAGTGTTTTCAAGAATTGGGAAGTCGACTCCGTGAGGGCCTTGGTCTGTCGCTGATGACTCTGATTGCGCAGAGATTCATCAATAACCAGCCGCCCTGGTCGATTGATGCACTTGCCGAACATGCAGGCTTGCCATGGGTTACGGTTCAGGAGGCGCTGGCCGTGCTGAGTCAGGGCGGTCTGATCGAGGAGACGCATCGAGACGACGGGAGTTTCCTGCCCGCCAGGGACATCGCCGGAATCACCGTCACCAAGGTGCTAAAGGTCATGCGGGCTGGCAGCCAGGAGCAGGGCCAATCGTATGTAGAAGAGCGATGTCTTTTGCCGGCTGTGGCCGAAGTGATGGCGGAGCTTGAAAGAGAGGCACTGGATAGTCCATCGGCAAACCTCTCGCTTCGTGAATTGGCACTGAATTCCGATTCACTGCAGTATGGCAGTCAGGGCTTGCCATCATGACAATGAACTACCTCAGGGGGGCCGTGTCATAGCGCACGGTTCTTCTTCTCCTTTTTGACCCGCCTCCCCGGCGGGTCTTTTTTTCAGGGAACGGTAATCTCCTGAATGGTTGTATGGTTCGTGATTGTGGATGAATGGGTAGCGGTTGCAAATAATCCGGTCTTTCTCTATAAGAACGAGGCTGAACGATGCCCAAACCGCTGGGTATCACTTTTAAGTCAAGAATAAACTCAGGAGGATAGTTGCATGTTTGAAATCAAGCGGATGCTGGGGACATTGACCCTGGCTGTAGTTTCAATGTCTGTTTCGGCCATCGAATGGCAGGCATTACCGACCAAGGCCCCGGAGCCGGCCAATAACCCCACGACACCTGCCAAGGTCGAGCTGGGAAAATTGCTGTACCACGATGTCCGCCTCTCATCCAATGGTGTACTTTCCTGCAATTCCTGTCACAACGTCATGAATGGCGGGGATGATAATCGCGCTGGCTCCATCGGGGTGCGCAATCAGGTGGGTGGCCGAAGTGCCCCGACGGTTTGGAACTCGGCATTCAATTCCGTGCAGTTCTGGGATGGTCGTGCCCCCAGCCTCGAAGAGCAGGCGAAGGGTCCGGTGACCAATCCCTCCGAAATGGGACTCAAGAGCTGGGATGAAGCTGTCTCCCGTCTCAAGGCCATGCCTGAATACACCAAGGCCTTCGCTGCCGCGTTTGGTGGGGACTCCAGCGTGACTGCAGACAATGCCGTCAAGGCCATTGCTGCATATGAACGCACTCTGATCACCCCGAACAGCCCGTATGACAAGTATGTGAAAGGCGACAAGTCCGCACTGACCGAACAGCAGGTAAAGGGTATGAATACCTTTGCCGAACTGGGTTGCGTGGGTTGCCACTCCGGTCCAGCTTTCAACGGCCCGCAGTTACCTGAAGGAACGGGTTTCTATCAGAAGTTCCCTGCAAATGTTAACGGCGTGCTCGAAGCTAAGTATGATTTCTCCTCAGACCTCGGCCGTTTTGAGGCTACCAAGGATGATTCAGACAAGCATTTCTTCAAGGTGCCGACCCTGCGTAATATCGCCCTGACCGCGCCTTATTTCCATAATGGCAAGGTTCAGACTCTGGAGGAAGCCATCAAGGTCATGGGGACATTGCAGTTGAACAAGGACCTGAGTCCCGAGCAGGTTTCCGATATCGCGGCCTTCCTCAACGGGTTGACCGGAGAGTTCCCGAAGATCGAGATGCCGCGGTTGCCGGCCTATGCCAACAAGGCGTTCCCCGCCGAATAACCCGAACCCATTCGCGGCAAGAGATAAAGCCAGCCTTCGGGCTGGCTTTATTGTTTACGGTTATTGCTCACGGATCGGTGAGCTGCCTACTGCGTTTTCCGGAACTGAAATACGGGCAAGGCCATGATGCGCATATTGATTTCTTTTTTGAGCGCGTCATATTCGGGGCTGCCAATGGCTTTGAAGCGCCGGGCAAACTCCTCGGAATTCATGCTCTCGGGAAGATCGTCCATGGCAGGGATGAACGGCGATTCATCAAACCCCTGACTGAGCCTTTCCTGAATGCGAAAAGCCATCTCGGGAGATCGGACGGCATATTTCCCCAGCAGAGCGCCTGCCTCATCCGCCGCCAGGTCGATGAAACTGAATCCGCTGCCGTCATGGGTATCGTGCAGCTCCTTGGCCAGACCAATCATCTCCACCAGCGTGCCCTGTCCCGACATGGCCATCGCCGCGGCGCCCATGAAATGTTTCGCCGTATCCACCCGCCGATTGAGCAAGACGCTGCGCCGGGGTGGCTGCGCCGAGGTCCCCAATGCTGCGCTAAGGTCCTTGCCATTGGTGTAGGCGCTTAAAACCAGGAGTACCGCACGGTTTTCCTCGATTGCCTGCTGGTTGGACAGTGAACGTTCATACGCCAGTGTAAACAGGGGTTTCATCAGATGACCGAGTCTCACGAATCGGCTGTGCGTGTCGGATTCAAGGGTATCCACCAGTTTCTCCTGATAGACGATCATTCGTTTCCGATCGGCGACTTCCGTCAACAATCCGCCCAGTTCGGCCAAAAACTCCCGGTTCCATTTGAGAAGGATCGTGACCCGATCGTCCACCATGTGAACTTTCATGAGCATTTTTTCCAGCAACTGACCGTAGCGGGTCAGGGGCGGAAGCTTCATGATGGCGTTGACGGCCCACCCGGCGTAGGGATCATGAAGGCTAAGGTCGCCAATTTTCAATTGCCTGATGATGGCCTGGTTCGGATCATTCTCGGTAATCAGGTCAATATTCAGGAAAAGTGCCGAGAAACGTTGGGGTAGACGAATGCTGGCCTGCAGGTCCAGCTGATCATCCTTGATACGCACCCGTGTGACACCCTCCAGGTGTTTGCGGGACAGTGCCAGATCGGCCGCCACCTTGAGGTCATCTGCCGTGAGTACGAACTCCTTTTCCCGGCCTGCAAGCGCCTGACTGCGCAGCTTGCCCCGAATGAGCTCCGTTTTAAGCTGCCGATCCGACGGAGTAACACCTTGCGGACTGAGCCGGGGTTGTCGTTGCAGGACCAAGGCAAGAAGTGCGAGCGTCAGCAGCAAACTGGCGGCCAGGCCCCAGCCTAGCCATGGTCTCAAGGAGCGGAGTTGATCACTCAACGAAATGTCCTGGTCGAAAAATCCATGCAGGGCGTCCAGCGGACGCAATCCCCATGGGAAGAAAAGTGAAAAACTTCACTGATTGAAACGATTTTGGTGATTTATGCGGAGATTCCGCTTTGCCCTGCCGTGCTTTTGGCTAACGGCAGAATGCGTGTAAACAGGGGCCGATCAGTGCCCGGCATAAACATTCCAGGTATGAATCTGGTCACAACCATCATGGCTCATGCCGGTCACCTTGATCCAGGCCCTGCCTTCTTTGATTGGTGTCGGCAGCGTTGCCTCAACAGCCCATTCGCCGCTTCGTTTCTGGGTGACCTTGATGTCGACCGGTTGCAAATTGACCTTGACCTTGATGCTGGCCGAATCCGTATTGTCCGATGCGGTGAATAAAAAATGATCAAGGCTTGATACCTTTGTGTCAGGTTCGGGTGATTCGGCAAAGAAGCGCGGATCGGTGCATTGTGTGACGAGACTTCCATGATGTCCCAGCGGCAAGGCGTGGAGCGGATTGGTCATTACCAGAACCATTGGAAAGACGCTGTAGATGATGCGTTTGCATGGCATGATGGTGGCTCCTTGATGGATCACTTCGTTCGGGGAATTGATGTGCAAAAAGATGATGGCCCGGATGTCCCTGATTTTGTGCCAGGACTTTCGCTCGACGTTGCCAGTGCTCAAGGGCATGGCAGGGGGCTTCGCGTATGCTAAAATCCAGTCGTTTTTGGCCCAATGGCCGATCATCCCCAGCGCCTTTGGCTGCTTGAGTCAAGCGTAAGTCAAATGGTCCTCTCGGGAAAGGTTTTCGCTTTACAGGATAAAACAAAATGAAACTCGACCAATCGCTCGTGAAGGTATTCAAATTCGTGACCTTCGTGTTCTTTACCTTCACTTCGCTGCTTTATTTTGGCGTTCTGTTGCTGTTGCCCCTGGATATTCTGTTCCAGGTGGTCAGAATCTTCCATGCCATCGGCTTGCCCACCATCATCTCCGCCGCAATCGGCATCGGTGCCGTGGGGTATCTCGGTCTGGCAATCTCGAAAATGCCTGAATTCTGCGGATTGGTCATGGACATCGGTAAACAGCTGATTGTCTTTGGCCATGAACAGATCAAGCGCTGGGATGCCTTGGTCGAACAGCCGGGTGAGGGGACTGCCTGAGTACGAAGCCTGATAGGCCGCCGCACAACTTGACCCACAAAACCCCGCCCAAGCGGGGTTTTTTGTTAAGTTATGCGGCCGCATCGTTCGCAGGGTTTTTTGATTCCAACAGACCATGACCGGCGCCCGGTCACTGGGCAAGGGTTTTCAGACGATGACGACTTACAACAAAGATCAGTTGCTGACTGATTGGCAACAACGCGCGTTGGTATTCGAGCAGGAGATCGGCAAGGCGGTCATCGGCCTTGATCAGGCCATCCGTCAGATTACCATTGGCACCTTTGCCCGCGGTCACATCATGCTTGAAGGCGATGTCGGCGTCGGCAAGACGACCTTGTTGCGTGCTGTTGCCAGGGCGCTGGGCGGAGCCTATGAGCGGATCGAAGGCACCATAGACTTGATGCCCGCCGATCTGATTTATCACACCTACATCAATGAGTCCGGTCGGCCGCAGGTCGATCCCGGCCCCATTCTCAAACATGGCGAGCTGCTCTCGGTCTTCTTCTTCAACGAAGTCAACCGCGCCCGCCCCCAGGTCCATTCGCTGCTTCTCCGCGTCATGGCCGAGCGCAGTGTCACGGCGTTCAACCGCGAATACCACTTTCCATTTCTGCAGGTTTTTGCCGACCGCAACCGGGTCGAACGCGAGGAAACCTTCGAGATACCCTCGGCCGCCCGGGATCGATTCTTGATGGAACTGAACATCGCGGCGCCCGAAGATGCGGAACTGCAAAATGAGCTGATGTTCAATCCGCGCTTCCATGACGTGGACCGACTCATCGATACCCTGCGCGAGGGCGTGCTGCCCTATCGTGAAATAGCCGACATTGCCCCTGTCATACAGACCCAGATCCAGGCCAGCGAAGCACTCCAAGCCTATGCACTCGATCTTTGGGCGGCGACCCGCAAGCCTGCCGATTTCGGCATTCAGATCGACGGCGTCGACATGCAGCAACTCATCCTGGCCGGTGCCAGTCCCCGCGGTGTCAGCATGATGATGCGCGCCGCGCGCGTTAATGCCTGGCTGGAAGGGCGGGGCCACATGATCCCCGAGGATCTGCAAAACGTATTCAAGGAAACGATCGCCCATCGCATCTTCTTTGCCCCGGTGTATGAATTGCGGCGCGAGTGGATCATCGACGAACTGATGGACCGTCTGCTTCGCCGCGTGGCCGCGCCTTGATCGAGGAGTTTCATTACACCCTTCCCTGGCGGGCATCGAGCCCGCATCCCGGTGCGCATGCCAGCAATCAGCAGGGGGGTGCCGAGGAATTCGCCGGGCTGGTGCCGTTTGTATCCAATCCGAATCCCCGTCATCTGGATATTCGCGCCAGCCTGACCGACCCCTTCGGCCAGTTGGCCGTACGTCGCTTTCGCCAATGCAGCCAGATAGCGGTCTGGGTGTTGGCCGATCTCTCCGCGTCCATGGCTTATCAGGGCAAGGCCAGCAAGCCGCAACGCCTCGCCCGGTTTTCGGCGGCGGCGGCCTGGTCAGCCTTTCGCCATGGCGATCGTTTTGGCTTCATGGGTGCGGATGAGCAATTGAGGGAAGAGCTTTTCATACCCCTGCGGCTGCACAAGGGAGGTGTGCCGGGACTCTACGAAAACCTGCGCGACTTTCCTTATCAGGGGCGAAACATGACGGGCCTTTTGAACGCTCTAGAACACCTGGGCAAACAGCGGGCACTCGTTTTTCTGGTGTCAGATTTTCACTTTTCGCTGGATCACCTCGACCGGCTGCTGGCCACCCTCAGCCGCCATGATGTGGTGCCCATCGTCCTGTGGGACAGCGCCGAATACGAGGCTCTGCCGTCATGGGGTCTCGTCCTGCTCGAGGACCCGGAAACCGGGGAAAAACGACGACTTTTCATGCGGCCCCAGTTGAAAACGAAATTTCGGGAGAGCTTCGCCGATCGCCGCGATCTTCTGACGCAGATTTTCCGCCAACGCGGCCGCTCACCGTTCTTCATGTCGGATAATTTCAATGCCGATGCACTGACCCGCTATTTCCTCGGCGGACATTGAAGGCCCCAATAGCGAAACGCCCATGGTAGCCATCCAGATCAAGCACCTCAGCAAGCGATTCGGGGACAACACCGTCCTTGATCGCATTGATTTGCAGATCGAAGCGGGCGAGATGTTTTTTCTTCTCGGGCCCAGCGGGTGTGGCAAGACCACCTTGTTGCGGCATCTGGCCGGATTTTATTGCCCCGATGAAGGTTCGGTCTGGTTTGGCGAGCAGGAGGTGACTCGGGTCCCGCCGTACCAGCGAGGAACGGCCATGATGTTCCAGAGTTATGCCTTGTGGCCGCATCTGACCGTCGCCGAGAATGTGGCCTTCGGGCTGGAGGAACGTCGGCTACCGCGTCCGGAAGTTTCAATGCGGGTGGACGAGGCGCTCGATGTGGTCAAGCTGGGTGGACTGGGCGAGCGGCGCATTCAGCAACTGTCCGGTGGTCAGCAACAACGCGTGGCGCTGGCCCGGGCGCTGGTGGTGCGGCCGCATTGCCTGCTGCTGGATGAACCGCTTTCCAATCTTGATGCACAACTCCGGCTGGAAATGCGCAGCGAAATACGCCGCGTCTGCAAGGAGTTCGATCTGACCGCGGTGTATGTCACCCACGATCAGGAAGAGGCCCTGTCGATGGCAGACCGGCTCGCGGTCATGGCGGGCGGCAGGCTTGCCCAGGTTGGCACACCGCAGGCCGTTTATCGTAATCCGGTCAGTCGCCTGGTGGCCGGCTTTATCGGCGAGACCAACCTGTTTCAGGGAAAGGTGCTGCGGCAGGGCGACCGGCAGGACAGTGTTACCGTCCAGACGGAATCGGGACCCATGACCGCCCGCATCACCATTCCAGACTGGCGGCCCGCGATCGGCGAGGCTGTCTGGCTGTCGGTGCGGCCGGAAGCTATTCGCCTGGAATCCTCCAACTCCGCCAACTGTTTTTCCGGTGAGCTGATTGAGTCCATGTATCTTGGGGCGACGGCCCAGTACCGGCTCCGCCTGGAGAGCGGTCAGATGCTTTGCATTGCCGAATCGAACCCCGCCGGGATGAGCCGTTCCGCCGGACAAACCGTCATTGCCTCGACCGGTCCGGATGACCTGATCGTGCTGCCGGAATAGGCGAGATGGATCCGTCTGTTATCAACACTTCTCCCAACACAAAGTCCGGGCGGCGGTCATTACTGCGACCGGAATGGTGGGTCATGATGGCTTTGCTGGTCACCCTGGCCGGCCCCTTTCTGTTGCAACCGAAAGCGTCGGTTTCAGCCACCGATCATGATCGCCGGCTGGTCATTCTGTCACCCCACAATGAACGGGTCAGACACGAAATCGGTCAGGCCTTCGCCGATGACTGGAAAGCCCGTACCGGAGAAACCGTTTACCTTGACTGGCGAATCCCCGGCGGTTCATCGGAGATTTCGCTGTTCATCAAATCTGAGTTTGCCGGGGCCTTCCAATATGAATGGCAAGGTCGACAGCATCAAAGCTGGAGCCATGACATGGGAACGAGCTTTGCCGATCCCCGCACACCTTTGGCGGCAACGGGACCCGCAGCAGATGCCCGCCGGGCATTTCTGGCTTCAAACACCGGGATCGGCGTGGATTTGCTCTTCGGTGGTGGCTCTTATGACTTCCAGCAACTGGCCGATGTGGGTTATCTGGTGGCGGGTGATCCTGTGGCTGGCATCGGTATCAGTGCCCTCATGACCGAGAATCCAGAGTGGTTCTCTGCGAAGGCCATTCCCGAGGTTGTCAGTGGCGAACCGTTTCGTGATCGCGAGCAGCGCTGGGTCGGCGTCGTGCTGGCGACCTTCGGGATCGTATTCAACCGGGATGTGCTCGCCCGACTCAAGTTTGACCGAGAGCCCGCCCAGTGGTCGGATTTGGCGGACCCGCGACTCGTAGGTCAGGTGGCGATGACCGATCCGACCAAAAGCGGCTCCGTCGCCAAGGCCTTCGAGCTGATCATCCAGCAGCAGATGGCCCAGTCCGTGGCCCATCAGTCGGCACTGTCCACCGATCAAGCCGAAGCCGCCGGCGTGCGCGACGGCTGGCTGAAGGGCTTGCGCCTGATTCAGCGCATGAGCGCGAATGCGCGTTATTTCACCGATTCGGCTACCAAGATTTCCCTTGAAGTGTCGCGTGGCGATGCGGCGGCCGGCATGGCGATCGATGCTTATGGCCGCGCTGCGCAGGAGTTTGTCCGGATGCCTTCGGGTGAATCCCGGGTGGGCTTCGTTTCGCCTACGGGGGGCACCTCGGTCAGCGTGGACCCGATTGCCCTGCTGCGGGGTGCGCCTGATCCGCAACTGGCGACGGCTTTCATGCGCTTCGTCCTGTCCGAGCGCGGCCAGAAGCTCTGGGCTTTCCGACCCGGCACGCCCGAGGGTCCCCTGAGTCATGCCTTGCGTCGCTTGCCGGTGCGTCGCGACTTCTATACCGAAGACCACCGTCAGTTCATGACCGATGCCGGCGAGCGCCCCTATGTCCAGGCCGAGAATTTTGTTTACCACCCGGCATGGACCGGACCGATGCTGGGCGCGATCCGCTTCCTGATCCGGGTCATGTGCGTGGATACCCATCGAGAACAACGCGAGGCTTGGCGGGCGATCATTGCCCATGGTATGCCCGGCGACGCGCTGGCGGCGTTTCATGATCTCCCGGGAATGTCCTATCAGGAAGTCATCGAGCGGATCATGCCCATTCTGCGAGCCAAGGACAAAGTTACGGAAGTCCGTCTGGCGCGGGAACTGGGTGCCGTATTTCGGAAAAATTACCAGGCGGCCAAGCGGCTGGCCGAAGCGCATGGGGTCGCGCCATGAGTCCGTTGTTATCCCGCGCCGTCTATCTGCTGGTCACGATCTTCTTCGCGCTGTTCTTCGTGTTGCCGATCTGGGGTACGCTGAAGACCGCTTTCGTCGATGGGAACGGTGGCTTGACCCTCGATTACATCGCCGAGGTTTTCCGCAATCCGCTGTATCGCGAAGGGCTGTTGAATTCCTTCCTCATTGCCCTGCTGACGACGCTCGGGTGTTTGCTGCTTTCATTGCCTCTGGCGATCGGCTTTGTGCGTTATGCGTTTCCCGCCCGAACCTGGCTCAATTCACTGATGCTCACGCCCCTGATCCTGCCGCCCTTTGTCGGCGCGCTGGGCATTCAGGCCATGATGGGGCAGGCCGGCGCCTTCAATAGTCTGCTAACGGCGCTGGGCATCCTGTCCGCCGATCACCCGGTGGACTGGCTGGGCGAGGGACAAATGACCGGTGTCGTGCTCATGAATGTGCTGCACCTCTATCCCATTGTGTATCTCAATGTCACCGCCTCGCTGGCCAATCTCGATCCCGCCCTGGAAGAAGCCGCCGCCAATCTCGGCTGTCCGCCCTGGCGTCGGCTCTGGCGAATTACCCTCCCGTTGATTCTGCCCGGCATTTTTGCCGGCAGTGCCATTGCCTTCATCTGGGCCTTTACCGAGCTGGGTGTGCCGCTGATCTTCGATTACGACCGGGTAACGTCGGTGCAGATTTTCGGAGCGATCAAGGATCTCAGCAATAATCCGTTTCCCTACGCGCTGGTGGTCGTGCTGCTGTTCTTTACGACGATCTTTTATGCCGGCAGCAAGCTCATGTTTCGCGGCGATGTGTCGGGTGGGGGAGGGCGCGCGACGATGGGGCGAAGCCTGGTACCTCTTGCCGGTTTTCGCGGCATGCTCTTGTCGGGTGGTTTTCTTCTCGTGATCGGGCTGGCGTTGATGCCGCATATCGGCGTCTTGCTGCTGTCTCTGGCGGGAGATTGGTACGGGACCATGCTGCCTGCCCGACTGACGCTGGCCCATTTCACCGGTGCCCTGGGTCATGATCTGACCCTCTCGGCCATCGCCAACAGTCTCAAGTATGCCTCCCTGGCCACATTGCTGGATCTGGTGCTGGGTATTGGTGTGGCCTGGGTGGTGGTGCGCAGCCAGCTCAAGGGCCGGCAATGGCTTGATGCTATGGCGATGTTGCCGTTGGCCGTCCCCGGCATCGTCATGGCCTTCGGCTACCTCGCCCTCTCTCGTGAAGGCCAGCCTCTGCATGCCCTCATGCTCGGCGAGAATCCCTTGCTGCTTCTGGTGGTGGCCTACGCC
This sequence comes from Methylococcaceae bacterium, assembly GCA_044237765.1. GTDB lineage: Bacteria > Pseudomonadota > Gammaproteobacteria > Methylococcales > Methylococcaceae > UBA6136. Next base: position 39,251 of record JBIIEQ010000020.1, read on the forward strand.
ATGCGACGTTTGCCCTATGTGGTCCGATCTGCAGCGGCGGGTTTGCAGCAGGTCAGTCCCACCCTGGAGGAAGCCGCCCAGAACCTCGGCGCGCCGCCATTACGCACACTCTGGCGTATTACTCTGCCATTGGTCGCTCCGAATTTGCTAGCGGGCGCCTTGCTCGCTTTCTCCTTTGCTATGCTGGAGGTCAGCGACTCGATGATTCTGGCCCAGCAGACACTCTACTTCCCCATCACCAAGGCCATCTACTCGCTCTCATCGGCGCTGGGCGACGGTCCCGGTCTCGCCGCCGCGCTGGGCGTGTGGTCGATGGTGTTTCTGACCATCACCCTATTGTGGGCGGGGGTCGTCCTGGGGCGAAAACTGGGGGCGCTGTTTCGGGTATGAACCGGGATGAGTGGGGAAAAGCTGAAGAAATGAGCAAAAGTTTATGTGGCCCAGAGTCCTGATTGCAGCGGTTCTCTCCGCAGGATTTCTGTTCGCCTGGCAGAAACTGGATCGAATTTACATCAGGTGGTTGGTCAACCCTCCGTGACTGGCGTCGTGCAGCGACAAGAACAAGCATTTTTTTCGAGCACTTGGCGGCCGACACGAGATTGCCCCTGGTGGTCAGCTATACACCCAATGATCAGTTAGGCGTCAAGGATACCTACCAGTTGTTGATGATCAAAAGCGGGGCGCTCGATCTGGTGTGCTTGCGATTCCTGCAAAACTCCATGACAGCAGCCTGCGCTGCTGGGTCTGGATTTATTGGGAGTCACTTCCGACATCCGGACTGCCCACGCGCTGGTGGAAGCCTATTCGCCGATACTGGATCGCCTACTTCAGAAACATTTCAATTCAAAACTCCTGGGACATGGCCATTTAGCCCACAGGTGTTTTACTGCGGCAAGAGGATCACTGGCTCGAAAGACCTGGCCGGTTTGAAAGTCAGAGTCGGAAGCGAAAATTTTGAACCGCTGATCGCTTCCCAGGGCGGTATCCCTGTCGTCATGCCCTTTGAAGATGTGAAGGATTCGTAAAAAACTGGACTTGTCGATTGCGCGATTACGAGCGCCACCTCGGGCAATGCAGCGGGCTGGCCGCAATATTCAACCCATTACTTTTGGCTGGGTATGCAGGTGGGGGTCAACGGCTATGTTGTCAATCTCGACCTATGGAATCGTCTTTCCGAAAGGCAGCAAGCGCTGCTCGAGAGTAAGTTAAAAGAGCATGTGGATTCAATTTGGGACAGTGTTGAAGCGCTTCACAAAACCATGTCGTCCTGCAACGTGGGTGGGGCCTGCAGCCCAGGTATCCAATACGAACTGGTCAATGTCACCCCGTCGAAGGCCGACTATCAACGCCTGAGCGACACTTTCGAACAGACCACTTTCAAGGATTGTGCCGAAAAATGTGACCGAGTCAACCCGGGTTGCTCGGATGATTGGCGCAAGGCGGTTTCTCCCGTGCTAAAAACTCCGCCGGTCAAGTCGAGATGAACTCTGCCTTTCAGTCAGCCCAGGAATGGTTCAGGATGACTGCACTTCCGCTGCAGGTCATTGGTATTTTGAGTTCCCTGATTCTCGCACTCATGAGCCCAGACATCTTCCCTTTCGCTGGTTGACTTTAAGCGGAAATGTAGGTCTTCGCTGTAAGTTCGGCTCAATTCGGCCGTTGCCAGCGGGGAAACACCGTCGATCCCGGGACGTGCTTCGTAGCCCAATCCGCCATGGCCTCCAAGATCGGAAGCAGATCCCGGCCCTTGCCAGTCAGCTCGTATTCATACCGCGCCGGCTTCTCGCAGTACACCTTCCTCTCCACCACGCCGGCGCGCTCTAGTTTTTTCAAGCGATCGGCCAGGATATTGGTGGGGATGCCCTCCGGGGATTGCGCGAAATCGCCGTAACGGGTCTTACCCAGAAACAGATCGCGGACGACCAGCAAGCTCCATTTGTCGCCGAACAGGTCCAGTACGTTCGTCACGGGGCACGGGGAGCGCCCGAAAACCGGGGGTTCATCGTTCTCGTTCATGGGAAAATCGACCTCGCTGGAAAATTAATTTGCAAAGCGAGGGTTGTACCCCTATCGTATCGTCGCTTGCACTTAAAAAGTAACTATAACACTGCGCTTTCCGGAGGACTCCATGACCGTGCTGCATCAATTCCCCCGTTCCTGGGGAATCCCCAACCCGAGCCAGTTCTGCGTCAAGATCGAGACCTATCTGCGCCTTAGCAAGCTTCCCTATCGCACCGAGGCCGCCATTCCGTTCCAAGCCCCGTTGGGCAAACTGCCGTTCATCGTGGATGAGGGCAAGAAAATCTCCGATACCCGGCTGATCGTCGAGTATCTGAAGATGACCTATGGGGACCCTCTCGATAGCTGGCTGTCGCCAGAGCAGAAGGGGCTTGCTATCGCCCTCCAGCGGTTGCTGGAGGAACACCTCTATTGGGTAGGCATGCTGACCCGCTGGGATTATTCGGAGTCCAACTGGCAGGTTAACCGGCAGGCGATTTTCGGCTGGCTGCCGCCGGTCGTCCGTGACCTGGGCGCGATCTATTACCGCCGCCGGATCAAGGGGCAACTGATCGGCCACGGACTCGGCCGGCTGTCGGAGGAGGCCGCGTTCACGCTGGGCCGGGAAGATCTCGACGCGCTGGCCGAGTTCCTCGCCGATAAGCCATATTTCATGGGGAACCGGCCTTGCAGTCTGGATGCCTCCGCGTATGGCATTTTGGTCAACACGCTAGCGTGCCCCATCGAGTCACCCCTCAAGGACCATGCCCTGACTAGGACCAACCTGGTGGACTATTGTCAACGTCTCCAAGCCGAATGTTTTCCGGAATTACCGTGGGGAGCGGATACAGCGGAGCGGCCCGCCACCAGCGACGGGGCCGTGCATGCGGCTGTATGAGACCCCGCGCACCCGCTCTGCCCGATGCCGATGGGTATTGCAGGAATTAGGCGTTCCCTTCGAAGCGATACCCGTGAATCTTTACCAAGGTGAACAACAGCGTGCCGAATTCCTGACGCTTAATCCTTATGGCCGAGTCCCGGTGCTGGTCGACGGCGATTTAGTATTGTCGGAGTCCGTCGCTATCTGCCTGTACCTAGCCGACAAATATGCGGACCGGGGCTTGGTTCCAACGCCGGGGACCGCCCAGCGTGCTTTACACGACCAATGGCTGTTGTTTTGCGTGACCGAATTGGATCAGCCCCTGTGGCAGATTCGTCGGCATACGACACTGTACTCGGCCGAACAGCGCCTGCCCGCCGAAGTGGCGATCTCCCGGGTAAACTTCCAAAGGGCAGCGGCCGTTCTGGAAGGTGTACTGCGGGACAAGTCCCATCTGACGGGCACGGGTTTCACCGTGGCCGATGTCGTGGTTACCCAGACCTTGCTTTGGGCTACCGGCTATGGCTTGCTCGTTGACCATCCCGGTCTCGAAGCGTACCTGAACCGGCACCTGGCACGGGATGCCTGCCCCGAAGAACTGCAAGGTTAAGCCCTGGATGAAGTCTCTTCCTCCAATGCCACCGGTCCCCACGGATGGGCACCCGGGGGGGCAACATTGACCAGCTTTTCGTTGACGAATTCGTAGAAACCGCGCTCGGATAATTCGCGCCCAAATCCGGAGTTCTTGATTCCGCCAAACGGAAGTTCCGGCGAAGTCCAGGCAGGTTGATTGATGAAAACCATGCCGCTTTCGATTTTCGTCGCCATGGCCCAACCGTGCTCCATATCCGCCGTGAAAATAGAAGCCCCGAGTCCAAAAGGTGTTGCGTTGGCCAGTTCAATCGCCTGAGCTTCGGTATCGACCACATATAAGGCGGCGACTGGACCGAATAGCTCTTGCGTATAAATGGGATTGTTTTTGTCGATGCCCGTGAGCACGGTTGGCGCCAGGAAATAGCCTGGCCTATCGATTCTATGACCCCCCAGCTCGATTCTTGCGCCGCCTTTCTGAGCCTGATCAATTTGATCGAGCAGAAGGTTCAGGGCTTTTTCCGAGGCCAGCGGTGCCAAAGTAGTCGCCGGATTCATCGGATCGCCCGCATTGAAGGCGGCCATTCTTTTGACGAAACCGTTCAAGAAAGCTTTCCCGCGATCCTGCCCCACCACGATGATGCGTTTGGAACCCACGCAACACTGACCGGTGTTAAACATGCGGCCGAACAAGGCGCTGTCCAGCGTGGGTTCAAGCGGCGCGTCTTCGAGAACCATCAACGGATCACTCCCGCCCATTTCCGCCACGACTTTTTTCAGCGCGCGGCCAGCACGCTCAGCCACAGCCGCCCCTGCCCGTTCGCTGCCAGTGATCGTGACGCCGCGAACCCGCGGATCTTCGATGACGCGGCCGACTTGCTCGATGCTCGCAACTAAGTGGGTATAAACCCCGGCGGGGGCTCCGGCCTCTTCGAATAACCTCGCCAAAGCTAGTGCCGACTGCGGCACATTTTCCGCGTGCTTGAGAAGCAGCACATTGCCAGCCATCAACTGCGGCCCAGCCACCCGCGCAACCTGGTAATAAGGGAAATTCCAAGGTGCTATGCCTAATACAATGCCTATCGGTTCAATCAGCACTTTCGCGGTAGGCGATCCCGGCAAGTTTTTGGGGGCCAAATACAATTCAGCGTTCTTGGCATAGTACTGGAGTATCCCAACCGTAATATCGACTTCCGCGTAAGCTTCGCCGATCAGCTTTCCCATTTCCAAGGTCAAAAAGCGTGCATATTCTTCTTTTCTTTCCAGCAGAATGGAAGCCGCCTTGGTCAAGATATTGGCGCGTTCGTCGATAGTACGATGACGCCAATCGTTTCTATAGGCGTTATCGGCGTTGGTAATGGCATTTTCTAAATCAGAAACGGATAGCTCGGAATAGGATGCGAGTAATTCGCCGGTTGCTGGATTGATGGATTGGTAGGCCATATTCGCCACTCCTGTTTAGTTGGTACCGCCTCGCTCAGAAATTCAGATCGATTCGGGTAGCATGACCCTGACGGATAACGATGATTAAGAAGAAGTGACCGGCCGATTTATTGCCGGTCACTCGATTTTCTGTTAACCCGTGACGCCTGGCGTCAACAAAAACTGACCCGCCGGGAGCTTTTCTTGGTAGGTATAAGCGCTGGCCTTGTTTTCTGCAACCCAACGTTTTTCCGCTATCGATTCGAAGGGAGGCGGTATTTCGCCTTGAAGCGACCAAAGATCGAATGGGGTTTCGTCAATGGAGATTTCCCAATCGAAACCGCGCGCTTTCACAAAAGGCGCAATCACTTCGTCGAGTGTTCGCATCCACCATTCCCTTATGATTGGGCCAGGTAAGGTGCGGGCAATTTGATCCACCTTAAAGCGGACAAACTTGTTATTTTCCACGCCACCGACGAAGCAAGTTCCTTTAGTCATTTCTTCGAAAATGACGACAGCATAAAATTTAGGAATGGGTATACCCGCGTAAACGCTAGTGATTCGTTCAGCCAATTCCTGTTTGTCTTCGGCACTGAACGCATGGGCAGAATGATAGACTTTCCACAAAGGCATAATGATTCTCCTGAATATTGATAATGAGGTCCAAACCGGCTGGGATGCGGAGGGATCTGCCAGCCCTGATCCGATGGCTCGGCGACCAAGGGGATGCGGATCGGGGCAACGCGGACTCTCAGTGGTGACCGGGGTTCTTCCGATACACCCAACCCTGAGCGACTGCGTTGAGAGGTACTCTAGGCTCACGCCGATCCGGCGTGAAATGAACAATTTTCATGCGCCCATAAAAAAAATTTATGCCGCGCCGCGTATCACGGAAATAGCGATGGCCGATTTGCGAACCTTTGATTTGAATTTATTGGTTGCCTTCAATCTACTGATGCAAGAACGCAGCGTGTCGCGTGCGGCGGAGAAAATGTTCATCAGCCAGCCGGCGATGAGCCATGTGTTGCAGCGCTTGCGCCAGCAACTGGAAGACCCGTTGTTGGTGAAGACCCCGACGGGCATGGTGCCAACCGCCCGCGCCTTGGCGTTGGTCGATCCGGTGGCGGCATTGCTCAAGGAAGTAGAAGGCTTGATCAAAGCACCCGCACCGTTCGAGCCGGGCACGAGCCGGCGTTCGTTTGTGATTGCGGCTACGGATTACGTGGAAGCCCTGCTATTGCCGAAATTGG
>JBIIEQ010000139.1:0-3360 GCA_044237765.1 Methylococcaceae bacterium
ATGACGGGGCCCGTGCGGCGATTGAATATGCAGTGCGAGACCTGGGTGTCAACCATATCGTGGTCCTGGGGCATGCCTATTGCGGCGGGATCAAGGCATTGCTTGCCACGCTCTCCGGCCAGCGACTAGAACGGGATTTCGTCGGCAGCTGGGTTTCGATGGCGCTGGATGCCTGCTTCAAATACATCCTGAACCCGGGCGGCAAAACTCAGCCTGCCACGGAGGACATGGAGGTCAACGAGGTGGACATGACGACGCTTTGCCAGCATCAGCATCTGGCCGAACGGGCCGCCATCCGCGGCTCTCTGGCCAACCTGGCCACCTACCCCTGGATCAAAGATCGGATGAAGGACGGGACGTTGAGCCTGCACGGCTGGTGGTTTGATCTCGAAACCGGTGACGTCTGGTCCACAGATGAGGACAATACGACCTTCCTGCCCGTAATGGACTAGACCCATAAATGCTGTGAACTTTCAAATCTGACGTACGCTACCTAAACCTTTTTCAACCATCACCGGAAATCAATCCCATGCTTGCAATCTCCTCCGCCAAGAACCAGGATTCACTGGTCGTTACCCTGGATGGCCGTATCGACGCAAATAGCGCCAAGGAACTGGAACAACAATGTCTGTCCTGGATCGATGAAGGAGAAAAAAAGCTGGTTCTTGACTTCTCCGCCGTAAACTTCATCAGCAGCGCCGGACTGCGGGTCATTCTGCTGATTGCCAAGAAGCTGGAACCGGTCCAAGGCAAGGTCAAGCTCTGCGGGCTGAACGCGACGCTCAAGGATGTGTTTGAAATCAGCGGCTTCAGCAAGCTTTTCGATATCGTGCCGAGCGTCGCCGAGGCGCTCTGAGATGGAGCCTGCGGGGATGCCAGCGAGGCTGGAACCTCGCTTCTGGCACCGACACCGGCTAGCCTGGCTGGCACTGGCGCTGGTCTTGGCTGGCCTCCTTGCAGGCTGGCTGTGGGATCAGCGGGGCAACCACCGCGTGGTTCGCCTGGGCATCCTTCACGCGCTGACCGGCCCCATGGCCATCAGCGAAAAACCCATGGTCGAAGCGGAACAGCTGGCTATAGAGGAAATCAATGCCGCTGGCGGTGTGCTGGGTCATCGGATCGAGGCCGTGATCGCGGACACTGGATCGAATACGGACATCGCCGCCAGCAAGCTGGAGCAATTGCTGACCGGACAAAAGGTCGCCGCCGTCATCGGCTGCTGGACTTCGGCCTGCCGCAAAACCGTAAAGCCGATCATCGAGCGGCATGACAGCCTGCTGATTTACCCGATGGCCTACGAGGGCCTGGAAAAATCCCCCAACATCATCTACACCGGCGCCGCCCCCAATCAGCAGGTGCTGCCCGCCGTGAACTGGAGCTTCGAGAACCTCGGCAAACGGTTTTTCCTGATCGGATCGGATTACATCTGGCCACATGCCGTCAATGCCATCATCACCGACCAGCTGAAAGCCCTGGGCGGTGAACTGGTCGGAGAAACCTACCTGCCATTTGGCAGCGTCGATCCGACAGCCGCTATCGAGAAAATTCGCGCAGCGAAACCAGATGTAATTCTCAGCACCGTGGTAGGTGATTCCAACGCGCCGCTTTATCGCGGCTTGAAGGCAGCGGGACTCGATCCCAAACAGGCGCCGGTCATCTCGTTTTCCATCAGCGAAACCGAAGTACAGCAAATCCCGAACGCGGATTTTGCGGGCCATTACTCGGCTTGGAATTACTTCCAGACCATCCATCGCCCGGAGAACACCGCCTTCGTTCAGGCCTTTCGCAACCGTTACGGTGCCAGCCGCGTAGTAAGCGACGTCATGGAAACCGCCTATGTCAGCGCGAAACTCTGGGCGCAGGCAGCGGAACGGGCGAACAGCCTGGTGGCCGAAGATATCAATCAGGCACTGATGGGACTGAGCTACGATGCACCGGAAGGCATCGTGACGATCGACCCTGCCACCCGGCATACGTGGCGCTCCTTCAACATGGGGAAGATCAAGGAGGATGGCAGCATCAACATTGTCTGGTCGGCGGACTATCCCATTCGCCCCGTCCCTTACCCAAGCTCGCGTTCAGTCATGGACTGGGACAGCTTTTTGGAAAATCTTTATGTGAGCTGGGACCATAGCTGGGTGAACCGATCCCCCAACCCCACCAAACCGGGCCAGCCATGAAAATTCTTGACCGGTTGGGCGTCCGCAATTCCAGTCTGGCCCGCCGACTGATCCTCTGGTTCGGGATTCTGGTGCTGATCCCGATGTTGATTTCCACCCTGATCATTGATCGGCTATCAAGCAGAACACTGGAGAAAGAAACATTACAAAAACTGACCATGATCGCCAAGGACAAGGCAAACTCCCTTGAGCTCTATGCCTATGAACGAGCGAGGGGCGCTGGCGTTCTTGGCCGCCTCAAGAGGCTATCGGATGCGGCGCTCGTCCTTCAAAATGAAAAAAGCACCCCAGCGGAACGTGCCGAAGCGGAGAGCAAGATTCAGCATATCGCCAATTATTTTGCGCCCAGCCTTGGATTCACCGACACCATTGTTGTGTGCCCTCGTGGTTATGTGCTTTTTCAGTCAAGAAAAACATTGGATCTAGGCAATAACCTGCTGACGGGCAAATTGCATGACACTCCACTCGCCACGCTAGCCAAACGCACCCTCACGCTGCTTGAACCGGACATCTCGGATTTTGCTCTTTATCCCGGCTCGGACCTCCCCTTTGGCTTTGCCGCAGCGCCCATCGTGCAGGAAGACGGACACAAGGCAGGCTTGTTGATCCTCCAGATCAACACCCGGGAAGTCTATGACATCATCAACGACTATGCAGGCCTAGGTCGGACAGGACAAATCGTTATCGGGGCACTGCGCAACGGGGCAATCCACGTCGCAGCCCCATTGCGCGCCAACCCAGAAGCCATGTTCAAGGTGAGCGTCAAACCCGGCGCCGATTATGGCATCGGTATACAAAATGCAATGAGCGGTAACCAGGGAGTCGGTGAAGTCACCAATATTCTCAAAAAACCGGTAATGGCCTCTTGGACTTACATCCCATCATTTCGCTGGGGCATGAGCGTTCAGCAGGACATTGGCGAGGCCATGGCCATGGTCAGCCAGCAACGATGGACTATGCTCGGCATCCTAGCTGCGATTTTGCTTCCCACACTTTTGATTGCATTGGGGGTCGCCCGATCCATCTCCCGCCCCATTCAAACCGCCGTGGCCGCTGCCGAGCGCGTCGCCTCGGGCGACCTCTCCGCCACCCTCTCGGCCGAAGGCAGCGATGAAATCAGCAAGCTGATCAACGCCCTCGGCCAGATGGTGAATTACCTCAATTCCCTGATCGGTCAGGT
>JBIIEQ010000021.1:0-44070 GCA_044237765.1 Methylococcaceae bacterium
CTGCTCATCATATTGGCGCTGCTGGTGTTGCCCTGCCTGGTTGTCTGGTCAGCCAGCCTGATTATCACGCCCGTCAGTTACAGCGCGGTGCATGATGGGTGGACACCCTCCGAAGCCTGGCTGCTGGACCGACACGGTCAGTTGTTGAGCAGCCAACGCCAGGATCACGTCATTCGCAGACTCGCCTGGACACGGCTTGATGAAGTCTCGCCGGCGCTCATCACGGCCATCCTGCTGGCCGAGGATCGGCGCTTCCTTGAGCATGGCGGACTGGACCTGCGCGCAATGCTGGGCGCAGTGAGCGGATGGCTGCGCGAAGGGCGACTCCGTGGTGCCAGCACGATCACCATGCAGTTGGCGGGTCTACTGGAACCCGCCAGTCCTCTGACGCGGTCGGGCCGAACGATCGGCCAGAAACTCCGACAGATCACGCATGCCCTGGCGCTGGAGCGGCAATGGACCAAAACCGAGATTCTCGAAGCTTATCTCAACCGGGTCAGCTTCCGCGGCGAACTGCAAGGCATTGCCGCCACCGCAAAGGCTCTGTTCGACAAGCAGCCCTCCGGTCTGAGCGAGCCCGAATCCTTGATACTTGCGGCTCTGCTGCCAGCCCCCAATGCGGATGTGAGCCAGCTAAATCGCCGCGCCTGTGCCATTGCACTGGCAGGCAAATTAAGCACTCCCTGCGCGACATTGGAGGCAATGACCGCTCAGGCCCTGACTCAACCCGGGGCCCGGGCGACTGAGGCCAACTGGGCGCCATCACTGGCCCGCCGATTCCTCCGGCAACCCGGCGAACGGGTAACCACCACCCTGGATCTCCGTTGGCAGAAGCGGGCGCAGGAGGCTCTTGCCCAACAACTGGCCGGATTGGGCGGACGCAATGTCCGTGACGGTGCCGTGGTGATTGTGGAGAACGCCACCGGCGAGGTCCTCGCCTATGTCGGGTCGGCTGGCACCCGATCCACTGCCGGTCAGGTCGATGGCGCCGCCGCCAGACGGCAGGCCGGATCAACCCTGAAGCCCTTCCTCTTCGGATTGGCGCTGGAGCAGTCATTCGTCACAGCGGCCTCAGTCCTCGAGGATTCTCCCGTCAACCTGGAAACCACAAGCGGTCTCTACATTCCCCAGAACTATGACCATGACTTCAAGGGGCCGGTCAGCGTGCGCACGGCGCTGGCTTCATCCTTGAACGTGCCGGCGGTGCGCGCGCTGGTGCTGGTGGGCGTCGAGCGCTTTCGCGACCGCCTGAACGAACTCGGATATCTCGGGCTGAAAGAGGATGGCGAATACTATGGATTTTCCCTGGCCCTGGGCTCGGCTGAGGTAAGCCTGCTGGAACAGGTCAACGCCTATCGGACGCTGGCGAATGACGGACTGTGGAGCCCTCTGCGATTCTTGCCGGAAGCAGCGGCACCCGACGAAACCCGACGCATCATGAGCGGCGAGGCGGCCTTTCTGGTAGCCGATATCCTCAGCGATAATGCCGGCCGTTCGGTGACGTTCGGGCTGGACAACCCCTTAGCAACCCGCTTCTGGACTGCAGTCAAAACCGGCACCAGCAAAGACATGCGGGACAACTGGTGTATCGGCTTCAGTCGCCGGTACACCGTCGGCGTGTGGGTGGGCAATTTCGAGGGCGATGCCATGCAGGATGTCTCGGGCATCAGCGGTGCCGCGCCGGCCTGGGCGGCCATCATGGCGAAGCTCCATGCGGAACAACCGGGCTTGGCACCCCAAGCTCCCACAGGGCTTGTACAACAAGCCATCCGCTTTGATCCGGCCATCGAGCCAGACCGCAAGGAATGGTTCATCGCCGGCACTCAGACCGAGGTAATTCGTGCCGGCCAGGGCGACAACCATCAGGCCCATCTCGAATCACCGCCCGATGGCGTGATCATCGCGCTGGATCCCGACATCCCCCCCGCCAACCAGCAAGTCTGGTTCAAGGCCCGAGGGGGCGATCAGGCCGTGTTCACATTGGACGAGAAACACATCGGGCCGGCCAGGACCGCCTACGCATGGCGGCCACAACCGGGGCAACATCTACTGCAATTAAGGCGGGAATCCGATGGCCAGGTAATGGATACCGTCCGGTTTCAGGTCAGGGCACCCCGATAATCGGGACGCGCCGACGGGTAATCAGTGCCAGCCGCCGTAATGTTTGGTGGGATCGCCCTTAAAGCCCGCCGACCCGCCGCTGCCCCCCGTGCTCTTGCGCTGGGAAATCGCGGCCCCGGCCGCCTTGGCAAGATTGGTCTCCGTCAAACCGCCCAGATTCATCGCCGTATTGACGACAATGGTCGTCACGCTGCTGATGTTCTGATCGGTCGCCAGGTCGCTGGTGATGGCTGCTTTCAGCGGGCTGCCTTCACCCTCAAAGCGGGCACTCAGCACGACGGGATACTTCGCGCCGACGGGAATGGAAATACGGTAATGCCCGTCACCGCCGACCTCGGTATTGGCAATCACCTTGCCGGCAGCATCCATGGCCTCGATCTTGGCCTTAGTGATCGGGGTCTCGTCTTGCAGGACAATTCCGGTGATGCTCGCCGGAGCGGACAATTGACTGCTGCCCGAATGGGAGGAATCTCCACAACCCGCCATGGCCAGTAGTGCTGAAAAAAGAAGAAAGCCGTATTTGTTCATGATCGCTCCTGGTCGTTTGTATTCTTCATGGGACCTACAACAATCGCGCTTCGACAAGCTCTGCGCGAACGGTCGCTGTCTAAAACGGAAAATCATCCATTCATGCCCCTGCCGCCCTGTGTCGCGAGGGGATCAGATGGATCCTCGGCCGACATGTTCCCTCTCGTACACGAGATTCCGGCTAGATTTGCCAATCCAGCGGGGGCTCCCGATCATTGCCAGTGTCCAGCGCGCGCTGGTGCCGGTAATGAATCACACCCCGCATCCAATAAAGCGCCATGACGACAAAGGCCGTCAGCACACCACGAAAGAATTCGTGATGCTCCCTGACCAGATGCTCCACGTCCTCCAGGGCCTTCCAGGACAGCTCGCGGTGGAGCAGATAAGCGGCGATCGCGATGACGAACAGGCCAAAACCGCGCCGTAGCCCGCTATTGCTGACATACCGGGTCAGCGCGCTCCCGATCAGGCTGCCGACGATGGCAACAGCGGTCACCAGCCCGGCAAATCGCGGGTCAATCTCGACATAGCCCACGTAGCCCGCCAGCGCGGCGGCCGAGTTCATGACGATGATCAACAGCGAGGTGCCGATCGCGGCGCGAATAGGCATGCCGCCCAGCAGATTCAGCGCCGGGACAATGACAAAACCGCCACCCACCCCAACCAGGCCGGTTATCGTGCCAACCAGAAACCCATCGAACAGCACCGCCGGCAAATTCAGCCGGGTCGGGCAATTCGCGCCGGTTGCGGCAGTCTCTGGCCCCTCCCTGCGGCGGATCAGCATAGTGAACGCCGTTCCCAACATGATCAAGGCAAACATCAAAAGCAAGACATTGCCAGGCACATAAGCCGCCAGACGCGCGCCGCCATAGGCACCCAGCATGCCCGCCAGACCGAATGCCCAACCGTTTTTCCAGCAGACGCGCCCCGCACGGGCATGCCCCATCACCGCCACCAGACTGGTCAGGCCCACGACCACCAGGGTCGTGGCAATGGCAACCTTGGTCTCCAGTCCCACCAGATAGACCAACACCGGCACCAGCAGGATGGACCCGCCGCCCCCGAGCAAGCCCAACAGCAGGCCAACCACCAGGGTAATGCCCATCAACGAAGGAAGATTCATACCGTTCGCAACTCGTAGCCAGCCCGTCTCTGCTCAGGCCTCAGCCGTGGGGAACGGAGGCATCCGGGTTGCCGCCACAAGCCAGATTGGCCGGCAGCGCGGCATCGATATGTTTCGGATAAGCCAGCTTGAGCTGGCTCATGATCTCGATGAACTCCTCGCGGGTTTTGCCGCCGCCCAGCCTCGGATTTTTCTGCATTTCCTGGCGGATAGTGGAGACGGTATTGCCGTTGTAGTCATGCCCCGGAAACACCAGGGTGTCGGGCGGCAGAGTGAAAAGCTTTTCATGGATGCTGTCGTAGAGCGTGCCGGAATCCCCTTGCTGGAAGTCCGTGCGACCACAACCACCGATCAGCAAGGCATCGCCGGTAAAGACCCGATCCGCCAGCACAAAACTCATGCAGCCCGAGGTATGTCCAGGCGTATGACGCACCTGCAGTTCGATATCCCCGACTTGCAACAACACGCCATCGGTGACCAGCACGTCCGGGCACAGCGTACCGGCATCGCGATGCACCACGCTCTTGCTGCCCAGGCGATCCCGGAGCAGGCCAGAGCCGGTGATGTGGTCCGCATGAACATGCGTTTCCAGGGTGTAGATCAGTGTCAGACCGAGGCTATCGAGCAGCTCGATATAGCGGCCCAGCTCGCTTGCCACCGGATCAATCAGCAGCGCCCGGTGGGTACGTTGGCACCCGAGCAGGTAGGTATAGGTTGAGGTATCGGTTTCAAAAAGCTGGCGGAAGATCATGGGCATCACACTCGATGGCTCAGGGCAAATAAGAAGACCCTGATGATAATCCATCCACTGCGGCGGCGTCAGCCATGAATGTGAGAGCGAGCCAAGCGTCCATTCACAAAGAACCCCGCTAAGCGGGGTTCTGTAACTCCATGAGGAAGGTTGGGGGAGACTCATCCCAGCCGGTATCTCTCCTATTTCATAGCGGGCATCGGCGCCATGGTTTTGGCTTCTTTAGCGACCTCCTTGCGCTCTGCATCGGGCAGGGCAATCAGGCCCTTATCCGCGAGATAACCTTCAGGGCCGGCGGCCTTCTCACTGGTGAATTCCGCCACATATTCTTCAATCCCCGGGATCACGCCGATATGACCCTTTTTGACGTAGAAGAACAGCGGGCGGGAAACAGGATATTTGCCTTCGGCAATGGCTTCGTAGGTCGGGGCCTGGCCATCCACCGTGGAGGCATTCAGGCGATCTTCATTCATTGCCAGGAAGCTGTAGCCGAAGACACCCGCGGCAATAGGGTTGGCTTCAAGCTTCTGGACGATGAGGTTGTCATTTTCACCGGCCTCTACATAAGCTCCATCCTCGCGCACCGTCATACAAGTGCTCTTGAACCACGCATCGTCCTTTTCCTTCTTGGCCTTGATCCAGGGGATTTGCTGGCATCCACCTTCCAGCGCCAGCTCGGCAAAGGCATCACGGGTACCGGAACTAGGGGGCGGACCCAGCACTTCAATCTTGGTGGCCGGCAGAGCAGGGTTGATCTCGTTCCAGTTCTTGTAGGGGTTGTCGACCAGGTTGCCGCCCTCGGGATTCTTGGGGTCTGGTACCTGTTTGGCCAGCGCCAGGAAGATCTCCTTGCGGGTCAGAGGCAGAGCATTCGTGGATTTTTTGGACTGTGCCACGACAATGCCATCAAAGCCGATCTTGACCTCAACAATATCTTTCACCCCGGCCTTCTGACAAGCGTCATATTCCGACTTTTTCATCTTGCGTGAGGCATTGGCGATGTCCGGGAATTTGGGTCCTACACCCCCACAAAAAAGCTTGATGCCCCCTCCGGTGCCGGTGGCCTCCACTTTGGGCGTCTTGAACTTACCACTCTTTCCATATTGTTCAGCCACCGCAGCCGAGAATGGGTAGACCGTGGAGGACCCTACGATAGAAATGGAATCGCGAGCACCGCTGGCGGCCTGCAGGGGAGCCACTGCCACAAGGCCCATGGCAAGGAGTAACGTGCGGGTAATGGTTTTTTTCATCGACTTCCTCGGTTGGTTGGGAAAATTAACTTCATGCGCAGAGCGTGAGACTATTTTATGAATTTGAATCTAGAACTCTCCAAAGAACATGACTATGTTGACCGCGTTCTTTGCGGGGGCAGGGCTCATCAAGAAGTCGCCCATGCCGGTAGCAGTATAGACGTGGGCAGATGTCAATGATGTGAACTGGGCATCGAGCCTACATCTTCATAAGTTCCAGCTTACGGGCAGAGTCTGCGACTTGTTTTCGCTGGCGTTCGGGCAAGGGGACCAATCCTTTCTCGACCAAATAGCCTTCATCACCCCAAGCCTTTTCGCTGGTGAACTCCTCAATGTATTCGTTGAGTCCGGGCACCGCACCAATCTGAGCCTTTTTGACATAGAAAAAGAGAGGGCGGGAAATGGGATAGGCACCATCGGCAATGCTATCGGGGCTAGGCTCCTTTCTCTCAATGGTACTGGCAGTGATTTCATCCCGATTCGCATCGAGGAAACTGTAACCAAAGATACCGAATGCGCCGGGCTTCGCTTTCAGCTTCTGGACAATCAAGTTGTCATTTTCACCGGCTTCCACATAGGCACCATCCTCACGAATGGCCTGGCACATGCGTTTATATTCAGCCTCATTCTTTTTCTTCCACTCTTTCAACCAGTCATACTCGTTACAACCAGCCTCCATCACTAATTCAGCAAAGGCGTCACGGGTGCCTGAACTGGTCGGCGGTCCCATCACCTCGATCTTGGCATTGGGCAAGCTGGGATTGACCTGATCCCAGGTTTTGTAAGGATTGTCGATCAACTTGCCGCACTCCTCACAATCCGGATCGGGGATTTGCTTGGCCAGTGCCAAATAAAGATCCTTTCTAGAGAAATCCACCGGTTTGGGTTGCTTGACCTGGGCCAACACGATGCCATCAAAGCCTATCTTGACCTCAACTAGGTCTTTTACACCGGCGCCAGCACACTCCTTTATTTCACTCGGTTTTATTTTGCGCGAAGCATTGGCGATATCAGGATAGTTCACGCCCGTGCCGCCGCAGAAAATCTTGAAGCCACCGCCCGTCCCGGTCGACTCAACGGTAGGCGTTTTGATTTGACCTGATTGACCTAAATGTTCCGCGACAGCCGAGGCAAATGGAAAAACGGTAGATGAACCGACAATACTGATCTGCTGTCTAGGGCCCGCTGCCCACACCGAAGTGGACAGGCCCATCAGGAATACCACCCAACGCAGGGGCGAATTAACTTTATTCATAGCGCTATAATTCTTTGGTGTTGTTCAAGAAAAGGTTAGTAATGAAGGTCGATACGTGCCTGAACGACATCCCAGTCACCCGTGTTCTGGCCAGGCACATCGAGTACCGTTCTGTTGATACCCGCCTGTCCCACGTTCAGGGAGTACACATGAGTCCAATCGAGCATGAAGCGCGACCAATTGTTCCAATACCAGTTGGCGCCGATGGTAGATGACACTTGGTTACCACCCGCAAAGCTCTTGTCCTCAATCTGATTCATATCGACCCAGGCGAAGCGTCCCTTCATTTCCCAGGCTCCCCAACCATCGTCAAAGTCCAGGTTATGATTGGGTTTGATTCGGCCAAGGACACCTTGGTCCGCCCGATAGCTCGTAGCGCGTGATTCCCCAGTGAGCGAGTAAGCCACGTCTACGTGTGCGCCCTGCATGTAACCGGGACCTGCCGGTTCGCCAAAGCTTGTTTCGGAATCATTACTATTGATCCAGGTGCCGTTGTATTCAGTCTCAAACGAAAAAGGTCCATAGATTCCCACCATTTCCCCATTGATGAACTGACTGTTCTGGATATCACGCATGGTACCGGTATCCAGATAAGCCACGGGTGACATGGCGGTCTGTCTAAAGTTGTATCGCAAATCACGCCGATCACTCTGTGGCGCACGATATGCAGCTGAAGCGCCAACATGTGCTAGTTCATCCGACTTCATCCAAGGAGCCATGGTTGCACGCACGGCACCACCCCAACCTTCATCAGGCGCATCAGAGGTGCCGGATGTCTGTGGGGTCGCCGTGTCACCATAAAGACCTGTCGAGAAACCCCACCATGAGCCGGGGAGGTCATAGCGAAGACCGATGGCTCGGTTAACCGAGGCATTGGTAAAGGTGTATTCCATGGACCGTTCCATGAAAACCATATCGTTGGACGACATCATTTGCTGGAAACTGTACGGCTGTTTGCTTTGTCCTGCTGTAAAGCTTCCGTAATCGCCAAAGCCCGTGTATTGCACAAAGGCATCGCGGATACCCACGGTGTACTGGGCACTGCCCGCATTGGCCAATTCTGGCTGCATCTTGAATTTCCAGTCATCATAGAACTGGCCCGCAAATTCCATCCGCAACCGACGAATTTCAGTACCATCGCTCTGGCGGTTGTCTATGACGCGCTCACCATCGTAAGGGCCGTAAGGTGTCTTCGCGTTGTATGTGAAGAAATCACCACCCGAGTTAATTGCGGCATCGGTGTGCAGACGACCGTTCAGGCTGAACTTGAAGGCACCATCGTTGGTTTCAAAGCGCATCCCCTTGTCGTCAATGGTCGCCTTGGCTTCATTCGGCTTCTTGGGTTTATTAACCACATCATCTATGCGCGCGTTGAGCTTGGTCTCAACTTTCTTGACTTCATCGGCCGTGGCGAGATCGGCCTTGCTGCTGTATGCAGTGTCGTCATAGGCTGTGGCACTATGCTTGGATTTGGATTTCAAGGGTTTCTCATCGACCTGCTCGAAGTCACCCAGCTTGATGCGGTTGGGTCCCGGCGTGGTAAAAACCTGGCTGGTCTTGCTATCGACGTAAAGTTGCAGTGCCTGGGCGGGCGTCAGCATGCCGCCGCCCAATAGCGCAGTGACCGCAAAGCGGAGCGCTGTCGGTTTCATAGAAGTTCCCGTTGTTTGTTGAGCCTGTTGTTTCCACGCGACACTCTCGCCTGGGAGTCACAACAATAAACGGGGTATATGACAGTTTTATTACAGAGTGATGACTTTTTAATTAAAGATTACGATTTGATGTCATTTTGATGACCGCCAGTGACTATCAGACTGGTTCCTGACCAGGGGCTCCAGCTCCCGTTCTTACCCAGTGGAGCACATCACGGATGATGCTCCAGCGAGGTGGCTTGGGCTTGGTGTTCTTGCCCAACATCCAGTGATCGAAAAGCTTGTCGAGAGTGCCGTCCATCCTCAAGAGGGTAATCCAGGTATTCAGCATGTCGTCGAGAACGACATCAAAGCCGCCAATTGCCATGGAGACCGGCGCGCCATCACGTCGCTGCAATGGATTGACCACTGTGTAGGCGGGATAGACCAAGGTCCAGGCCGCGCCGCTTTCGGCGTGGGTAACCAAGGCATCGAGTTCTCGCCAGTCCTCGTCAAAAAACTGTCGGGGCGAATCCAGCCGCACGATTTGGGCATTAGGAAAGTGATCGGCCGCGCGTTTCTCGAAATAGCTCCCCTTGACGACACCGATGCGCAGTCGTTTGCGCCGGTTGATGAGCTCCTCGCTCTCAAAATCGCTACGCTCATGATCCTTTACCAACAGACCCATATTGACGACCAGATAAGGCTCACTCATCAGCATCGCACTGGAACGTTCTAGGGAGTCCGTCAGCCCAGACAGGGCAAAGTCAAAGTGATCGTCAGCCAGCTGCTGGGCCAGGCTCTCTGAACGAAAACCAACCAACTCAAGCCCAACATTAAGATCTCTGGCAAGACGCGCGGCCAAATCGATGTCGTGACCCACCAGCTTGCCCTCCTGATTGAAGTAGGTATAGGGCAGATTGTCGGGCCGGTAGCCCACGCGGAGCATGCCGCGTTGTTTGATACGTTCAAGCCGGTTCTGACCAGGCTTCAGCGCTACAGGGTTGGGCGCGGCCTGTGATACCAGGGTCGTATGGATGGGCTCTGCCAGTAGGTCGCGTCGATCCAGTGTGGTTTCGCCGCCATGCTCATCCGTGCCCATGCTGGCCAGGGCGTAATGGATACCAATGACGGTCGGCACGATGACGACCAGTGAAACACCTATCGCCCAGAACAGCCGCCGCCAACGAACTTTGAGCAACCCGGTCATCGCCGCAGTGGTCAGTACGGTGAAAACCAGGTAGTGCATGCTGCTGAGAATGTCTCCAACCCGGGCCGCCAGAACGCCGGCCGCCAGAAACAGCTGGAACATGTCCTGCGGGATATGAAAGCTGTTCAAAAGGAAGGGGATGGTCAAAAAGACCTTGCCAAACAGCAGAAAGAAACCGGCGCCCACCATGAACAACTCATCGCCAAAGCCCAACGCATCACCCAAAAACCAGGCGGCAAACGGGATAAAGATCAGGTCAATGACATTACCGCTGTCGGGGAAGGGATAGGCCAGCGGCAGAATAAACTCGGGAAAATCCGCATGCTTGGCGTCCGTCCGGAAGTGCTGGGCATACAGACCATTAACGCCGTCGATAAGCAGAGGGATCACGGGGAAGACGCTGCCGGTGACAAAGGCTGTCAACAAGGCATCCTTGGACGCGAAAATCACCTGGCGATAGGTGAAAGGCGTAAAGACGGTCACCAGCAAGGGCAGGATGACGAAGGTCAGAATCAGAACGCTGGCACCAAACGTCAGGTAATAAGCCTGCAACCGCTCAAACTCGGAAAAGCTCATCGTCCCCGCGGCATGGGCACAGATGCCAAAAACGCCGACCGGGGTCAGCTTGACCACGTAGCCATTGACCCGATGCAGCGTCCGCGTGATCAGACCCACATGATCAAGCAGGCTTTTCTTCTCCTCGAAACCAATCATGGCAACCCCGAAGAGAATGCAGAACACGACCACCGCCGGCACGGAGTTATCCGCGAGCGAGCGGAACGGATTCGAAGGGACAAAGAGATTGAGCCAGTTCAGCTTGGGCGGCGGGTCTACCATTGCGGAGCTGAAATATTGACCGGTCGCCAGCTCCGGAAAGGCTTGTGACAACAGCAACACCGTCAGAGCCGCGATAGCCCAGAGTCCCAGGAAGATCTTCAGACCCGATGTCGCCAATAGCCCAACCTCGCGTACCGACAGACGGCCAATGTTGCCGATCAGGGAGAACACGACGTAGGGCAGGACCGTCATCTGCATCAGGCCGACATAGATATCGCCGATGAATTTCAGGTTATTGGCGTACTCACCGATGAAAAGGCCAGTGCCGATACCCAAGGCCAACGCCAGGAAGATCCAGGTCGTCAGGCTAATGGGCTTTTTTGGGTGCCGCTTTGCATCGAACGAGGAGCGCGGATGCGGGTGGAGTGTGGACATCCGCGAACCCAGTGCCATATCAGTTAGTGCCCAGACGGTTTGGTGTGTCGATGGTGCTGGGGCACCGCGTTGAATTTCTGGGGCTGATAATCGGGCAGGTCGGCCGGATCGATCGCAAAGGCAAAGAAACGCGTGTTCTCGGTTCTTGAGAAGTCATTATCCGTGCTGAGAATGAGCAGAAGGCGACCATCCTCCAACGCAGGCCCAAAAGTCAGCCCCTCGAATTTTTCCGGGATGCCCTGAATGCCGAATTGCAGGATGTCCAGAAAAGGGCGCTTCTGAACATAAACCGGATGGGGTGCACCCGCCGCCTCCTCTTCGACCAGGCCGCTTTCGGAGAGTGATTTATAGCCATGCACATCGGTAGCGCCGTTAAGGTCAATCAGATGCAGCTTCTTGTCCTTCGCCTCGCTGCCAGACTTGCTGTCACGCTCCAGGACCAGAAACTGATGATCATTGACTGCAAGAATTTCTGAAACCCCGTTTTTTGGATCTTCTAGCGGGTAGACATATTCCTTTACGTTGCCTGATTTCAAATCGATATCCAGGATTCGATTGTGATTACCTACCAGCTTGCGGTCGGCATCATGATTGCAATCCTGAATCAGCGGGTCCTGAATCATGGCTACCAGACGATCACCCCCGGGGGTGATGGCGAGGGACTCAAGACCCCGATTGCTCTGTCTGCCCACCAGATTTTTATTCAGCTCTTCCCGAATGTATTTGGAGGGAAAATCGATATGAAACTTGTTGGGAATCGGCACATTCCGCATGAGCTTGCCAGTGGAAATATCGAACTCTTCAACAAATGGGCCGTACTCATCGGCTATGAACACAGACGTGCCGGATGGACTGACACGCAGGGCTTCCGAATCTCTGCGGCGGCCGGTCTCGGAATTGACGTTATCGAAGGCCGTGGCATCGCCGGTCATAAAATGCCCCGCCTGATCCTTCAGCAAGTGGGTTGCAGTAATGCGTGGAACCAACTGGAAACCCTTGTCAGTCTTGTTTAAGCGAATATCCAGGGCATACAACCGTTCTATATAGGAGGTCTCACCGGCACCTGGGCCACGATCGGGTACCGCGTAGTAGAGATGTTCATGTCCACTATAGGCGATGGCCCCTCCAAATCCGCCCTCCTGCGCCTTGGGTGTCTCGCCGTCCTCCAGCAAGCCGTTGAGATGAGATTGATCGAGTGCGGTGGCCGAGATCTCTCCCTCAGCCAGCAATTTGATTTCGGCAGTAGCCGGGACACACACACACAAACTGATGGCTGCCAGCAGGCGGCACGCTCCCTTCGTCATTCAATAATCTCCGATCGATAATTTGAAGATAACTCCGAGGCTATTTTTGCCCCGATAAGGATTCATTGCACCACGGAAAATCTGTAGCCGAAACCTCGGACGGTCTGGATCAGGTTCTCGCGGTCATATCCGGCCAGCAGTTTACGCAAACGGCGGATGTGAACGTCGACGGTCCGCTCTTCAATATAGGTGCTGCGGCCCCAGACCTGATCGAGAAGCTGGGTTCGGGTGTAGACCCGATCGGGATGGGTGAGGAAGAACTCCAGCAATCGATACTCGGTGGGGCTGATGGTCACCGGATGGTCGGCGATGGAGACGCGATGCTGATCCGTGAGCAGGGTGATCCCACCCATCTCGATGCGGTTCTGCTTTTCGAGCTTGCCGCAGCGACGCAGGACGGCACGAATACGCGCAAGCAACTCTCGCGCGGAGAACGGCTTGGTGATGTGGTCATCCAGCCCGGTGTCCAGGCTTCTGATCTTGTCGTCGACCTCACCCCTGGCCGTCAACATGATGATGGGGATGTCGGCGTAGAGCTCATCCTTTTTCAGGCGCCGGGCCCATTCCAGGCCGGTCTGGCCCGGCAGCATCCAGTCCAGAAGGATGAGATCCGGGATCTGCTTCTGAACGAGTTCGAAGGCTCTCTGGGTATCCGCCGCCACCTGGACGCCAAAGTCAGACTCCAGCAGCACATCCCGCAGCATGTCCCGAATGGGGATATCGTCCTCGACCACCAGGATGTTCAGCATTGCATTTTCGTCAATCGTTAAGCTTCAAGCATAACAATTTACGGGGCCAATATGACAAACAGGTTACATCGGACGTATTTCGACGATACGAAGTCGGGCGAGCAGGTACGAGGGACTCACTGAATGCCCAAACGCGGACCGAGGATCACGGCCCAGACCAGACCCGCCAGCCCCAGCGCCGACAGGACCGCCGCCGAGCCGACATCCTTGGCTCTACCGGAGAGCTCGTGCCGTTCGAAGCTGATGCGGTCCACGACAATTTCGATGCCGGTGTTGAGGAGCTCGACGATCATGACCAGGATAAGACTGCCCACCAGCAGCGCCTTTTCGACGCCAGTCTGTCCCAGCCAAAGCCCCGCCGGGGCACCCAGAACAAATAGGTAAACTTCCAGACGGAAGGCTTCTTCGTGCAACCAGGTCGCCTTGAAGCCACGAAGTGAATGAAAAAACGCGGCGTAAATCCGGGCAAAGCCGGTGAGATTCTGTCCTGCCATGGTGTGTAGTGACTGGATGGGGTTGTGTGTTGAAAAGTCGACGGCCCGGCTTCTGGCCGCCTTCAGTTGAGTCGTTCGCAGCGGTCCCAGACGCTTTTGATCCAGGAGGGTTCTATCGTCAGATCGCCCTGCATCAGCCATTCGGTGACAGCGCCGGCCACATCGGGAAAGCGCAGCGCCGGCGAATTCGAATTGGCCAGCCACTGGGCCACGGTGGCAGCATCCAGCTCATCCATGACCTCGCCCAACTTCAGCAGCTCCAGCGCCAGGGCATTGGAACATTGCTCCATCTGGCCATGCAGCGGTTTTACCAGCAACTTCTTGCCCTGATGCAAGGCTTCACTCGGCAACTCGAACCCGGCATTGCACAGCACGCCGCCGGCATCTGAAAAATCTGCCTGGAATCGTTCCCGCGACAAGCCCTTCACCCGAATATGGCGCATCTGGGTGCTCACAGTTCGCTCTCCGCCAGGATGATAGACGTGGAACTCATGATGGGAGAAGGGTTTGAGCAGAGCAAGAATCGCCTCGATGTCCTCGAAAGGCAGATAGACGATGATCTTGCGTGGATTGGGCGGCTGATCGGAAAGGCAGGTTTCAATCATGGGCGGCAGGATCGGCCCGTTGAAGTGATGCCAATGAATACCCAGTCCGACACTCGCGGGCGCGAAATACTTGAGCAAACGGGTGCCCATGAAATCTGCCCCGGCGATGGGAATATCCAGGCCAAAGGCATATTGGTGACCGATGCCCACCGTCTTGACACCCTGCAGTCGGGCAGCCCAGGCAGTGACTGGCTCGAAGTCGGTGATGACCCGATCGTAACCCGTCAAATCCAGCGACCGGACATCATTGAGGAAGCGGACCAGATTGTTGCGCAGGGCGGTGCGGACGTAATCGACGCGGCCATGCCGGGTCTGAAAGGTCAGGCCGCTCCGCCACTGGAAGTCACCAAACACCTCCATCTCGAAAAAGTCCTGCCTGGGTCTGCCGGTAAACAGCCAGGTCACCTCCACCCCGGCCGCCTTGAGTTTGGGCGCGATGGCCCGGGCGCGGGTGATGTGACCATTGCCCGTACCCTGAACACCATAAAAAATCTTCACGAGTCAAGTCTCTCCAGACAATCAAGGAGTGGCGCACTGCCCAACGCAGGGGCAATCATGGAATGGCACGAACCGGCTGGGCTTCGGCTCGGGGAATGGGGGCCAGATGGCTCTCGAACAGACGGGCACAGCGCTCCCAGGTGTAACCCAGTGCGTACTGGCGACAGGCATCGCGGTTGAGCGTCAGGGCGGTGGTCACCGCCTTCGCCAGATCTTCATCCAGACAGCCGACCTGGTCGCTGAGGATGACATCCTTCGGACCTTGAACCGGGTAGGCGGCCACCGGCACCCCGCAGGCCAGCGCCTCGAGCATCACCAGACCGAAGGTGTCAGTCCGGCTAGGAAAGACGAAGACATCCGCCGAGGCGATGTGGCGGGCCAGTTCCTCACCCTGCCGATAGCCCAGAAAGACCGCAGCGGGATATTTCACTTCCAGCTCGGCGCGCTGCGGGCCATCGCCGATGACATATTTGGTGCCGGGGACGTCCAGGGCCAGAAAAGCCTCGATGTTTTTTTCGACAGCTACTCGTCCCACGTATAGCAGTCGGGGACCCGGACCGGTGAGGCGATCGCGTTCTCGCAGGCAAAATAGATCCGTGTCGACACCTCGGGACCACAGGGCGGGCGTCTGAAAGCCTCGCTGCCGGAGCTGATCGACCAGGCCCGGCGTGGCGGTCATGGCCCGCTCGCCGGCGTTGTGAAACCACGCCAGAAATCGGTAGCCCCAGGCCAACGGAATGCCGGTCCGGACATTCACATACTCGGCGAACAAAGTATGGAATGAGGTGGTAAAGGGCAGCCCGTGCTTCAGACAATAGCGTCTGGCAGCCAGGCCCAGCGGCCCCTCGGTGGCGATGTGGATGGCGTCCGGGCTGAACGCCTCCAGCCGCTTATGGAGCCGGCGACGACATCCCAGGGCCAGACGGATTTCCGGGTAGGTCGGGCAGGGCCAGTTGCGGAATTGATCGGGGGTGAAGGTTTCGACGGTGTGACCAAAGTCCCTCAGGCACCCGGTCACCGTACTCAGCGTCGTGACGACGCCGTTAATTTGCGGCCGCCAGGCGTCCGTGATCAGGGCCAGTTTCAAGAATAGGATCCTCTAGGAGCCGGGCACTGTCGTCCACCCGGCAAATGATGGAAAGGGGGCCGTCGGCGAGTTTCGCTAGGGCAGTGGATCGAGGAAGCCCAAAGGAATTCATCCTGGCATCCTCGGTTTTGGAGGTGAGCATCAGAAGTCCAGTCACTCCGATCATCAAGCTTCATGTTCATGCAGCCCTTTTCAGGTCAGCAACAAAATAGTGAGAAAAAGTTAAAGCTCGATGAACGATTTGTTAATTTTTTATGACAGACAGCAGCGGATTCAGCCCTCGCCGGGAAGGGGGATAAAGCCGCTCGGAAATTTGCAGTCGACTGGCGCGAGCCAGCTGGTCACGCCGGAGACCGGCGGGCAGCGCGGGACAAAAATGGACATGGAGATCAATCGTCTCCAGCCGCAGGATGCGCAGCAGATGGGGCACAAATTCGTCGTCACCGACAAAGGGGGCATGATGGCTGGCCAGGCCGCGGTACTTCAGGGCCACCGCCTGCACCGCGACATGCGCCCGTTGAGCGGGATGGAAGAGCTTGCCATGAAATCGCAAGACCTGATCCCCGCGGGTTGTCGTGCCTTCCGGGAAGACCAGCAAACGGTTACCCCGGCGTAGTAGCCAGGCCATGGTTTCACCCACGGCCTTGGATTGTTCCGCATCGCCCCGACGGATAAACAGGGTCCCGATGCCTCGGGCTAGAACACCCATCACCGGCCAGTGCGCAACCTCCTCTTTCGCCACAAACAAAAAAGGCTGCAGCGAACCCAGTGCGATGATGTCCAGCCACGAGACATGATTGGCGACCGTCAACCCGGCCGATGCGTCCGGCACTCCGGTGACCTTGAGTCGAAGATGAAGAATGCGGCAAACCGCCCGATTCCAGCCCATCACCAGGCGTTCACACAGGGCCGGAGCTCGTCGACCCAGGACACGGCGGAATATCGGCAAGATGACGCTCACGGCGAACAGACCATAAAGGAACATGCCCACCAGCAAAGTGCCTCTAAACCACGGTCGACATGACGTCATGGATGACCTCCGTGCGCGGGATGATGAAACGTTTTTCGTAGCGTTCATGGAGACGGGAGAGATCCAGCAGGATGAAGACATCCATGACATTGAAATCCTCATCCCAACAGGGCTCGCCACAGACCCAGCAACCCAGGCGCAAATAAGCCTGGAGGAGTGGCGGTATGCCGCTTTCATCGCGGACACAGCGAAGGGAAGTCGGCACCGGCGTCAGTGGCCGAACGCCCAGCCGATCAGGGCCAAATTGTGCCGGCGGGATTTGCCGATAGATCGCATCGACGGCAAACCCGCTGGGACCGGGAGAGAGGCTGGCGCAGCCCATCAGATAATCGAAACGATGCTGATGGGCATACTGGGCCAGCGCATTCCAGAGCACCCCCATGACGACGCTGCCGCGATGAGTGGGATCCACACAGGTCCGGCCAATCTCCAGGAAGCGGCCCGGCAAGGCCAGCACGCCGGAGAGATGAAACTCGCCCTCGGAGTAGAAGCGCCCGAAGCGAGCCGCGGCGGTATCCGGGAGAAGTCGTGTATATCCGACGATGCGGTCGGATTGGAGATCGCGAACCACCAGGTGATCGCAATGGTCGTCGAGCGCGTCGACATCCAGGCCATCGATCAGGCTGTGGAGTGTGGCGCCCATCTCCTGGGCAAAGACCCGATAACGAAGCGCCTGTGCGGCGCGAATATCGATGAGACGGGTAGCGATTTCCGCAATATAGCGTCGCGGTTTTATGGAAGTATGATCAGTGAGTTTCTCGTTCATGAAGCCTCCGCAGTGACCGTGTCTGGACGGCACGATACGGGGAGTTCATGAAGGGATCATGGCGGTCAGATGAAGAATTCATGACCGTGGATGACGGGCGTGATCGAATCAGGGCTGGGTCCGGCGAAGATCGATGGCTTCTATCTCGAACATGGCGTACTCGGCCAGATTCAGGGCGTGATGGGTGATGCGATCCAGCGACTTGGCCACCAGCACCCGGTTGACCGCGAGACCGATGTCGATGCTTTCTTCCATGATGCAGGTCATCAGGTGCTGAAGTTCGGATTGGATGTCTCGACCCACCAACGTCTGGGCCAGGTCGGGGTTTTCGGTCTTGATGAAGCCGGCGCATCTTCGATCTGCCGATGCACAAGATCAGCCATCCTGGACCAGCCCCTGCAGGTGAGAAAGCTCCGGTAATTAGCCCATACGGCCGCTGATGTAGGTTTCCGTCAACGGCTGGCGAGGGTTCGTGAACATTCGGGCTGTCTGTCCGACCTCAATGAGTCGGCCGGCATCAAAGAAAGCGGTCCGCTGTGAAATCCGGGCGGCCTGCTGAACCGAGTGGGTCACCAGCAGGATGGGGTAGCTTTCGCCCAGCTCTTCAATCAATCCCTCGATCATCGCCGTTGAAACGGGATCAAGCGCCGAACAAGGCTCGTCCATGAGGATCACCGATGGCTTGATTGCCAGAGCACGCGCAATACATAAGCGCTGCTGTTGACCGGGCGACAGCTGGTGCGCCGCCTGTTTCAACTGCACCCTCAGCTCGGGCCAAAGCCCCGCCTGACGCAAGGCCTCTTCGACCAGGGCATGCTCATGACTCGGGCATGTCGCGAGCCCATGTATCCTCAAGCCATAGGCCACGTTCTCATAGACGGTCTGGGGGTAGGGATTGGGTTTCTGAAAAATCATGCTGACCTGGGCTCGAAGACTCACGGTATCGATTTCCGGGGCATAAACGTCCTGCCCATTCAACATGACTTTTCCCTTCACCTGGCACCCGGGCAGGCTATCGTTCATCCGGTTGAGACAGCGCAGAAAAGTCGACTTGCCGGAACCGGAGGGGCCAATCAGGGCGAGCACTCCATTTGGGGCCACCTCCAGATGAACCGGATGCAGCGCCCGCTTTCCCTGATAGCTCACACTGACCCCCTGACAACTCATGCTGGGGTGTTCGATCTCCCCGTCATCCATGACGGGAACAAAGTCGAGCCATTCCCTGCCAAGCGCACCTGTGGGGGCACGTGAATGAAGACGATCATGGAGCTGTTGCAGCGGAGTGGCAAAGCCAGGGGTGGATTCAAGAAAAGGCATCAGGGCCATAGCGAATACCCGGGGATTGAGGTGATCATTGCTGTTGGATTTGGTCGAAAGCCTGAGAAAGGCGACGGTCGGCAAGGGTCCAGCCCTGGCTGGCCCCATCACATCCGATCACCGTTGGCGGGATGTGTTGACGGCGAGAAAATCTGCCGCGCAGTGCAGCGCTATAAATGGACCGATAACATGGCATCCGTCGTGATCATCGAGACAGTCATCGATCTCGCTTTCACAGGGAAAATCGTCGTCATAGGCGGCCGCATCATAGACAGTGCACTCTGTCAGCTCATCTCCACCGATCATCATCTCTACTCCGTTAACCAGGGAAAAACCCGTCAATCAGGTCCATGTTTGACGGCTAGCCTGACATGCAAATGTGACAGGCTTATTTCAATGAACTGAAAATTCGGGGTTGCAAAAGCAGGCGATCCGGTATTTCATCAAGCTGTCATGAAAGCCCGATAAAGTGTGGGCTTATTTGCCGATTCGATGGGGTAAATGCGTTGGAAAAGTCGACTTTATGGGTACTGATCGTGCTGCTCGGGGTAGCGACGTACCATCTAGGCAGCGGTCGGGCGCGCAGCCTGATCAAACCGAGCGGACCCAGTCTTCATTCCCTGCCCGGGTTTTACGGCTACTACCTCGCCCTTTGGGCCACCCTGCCCGCCTTCCTGGTGATGCTGCTCTGGCTGCTGGGTGAAGGTCGCATCATCACCGCTGGCGCCCTTGCGTCCTTGCCGTCGGGAATGACCCAGGGCGACCCCAACCAGCTGAGCCTGCTGGTCAACGACATTCGCAATGTCGCCGCGGGCTCGGGTTACGAACAGGCCGACCCAACCATCCGGGCAGCGGCGGATCGTTACCTTCAGCTCGGGCGGCAGAGCAATCTTCTGCTGACGGTCCTCAGCCTGTGTGCCAGCCTCGGCGGCGCCCTGTTCGCCCAGCGCCGGATCACGCCCGAATTTCGCGCCCGCAATCAGGTGGAAAAGGTCCTGACCTTCGGCCTGATCGGATGCGCCCTGCTGGCCATTCTTACCACCGTGGGTATCGTGCTGTCCGTCCTGATCGAGTCGATTCGCTTCTTTCAGATGGTGCCCATCACCGACTTTCTGTTTGGCCTGAAATGGAGTCCGCAGATCGCGATGCGCTCCGACCAGGTGGGTTCGTCGGGGGCCTTTGGTGCCATCCCCTTGCTGACCGGCACGCTATTGATTTCAATGGTCGCCATGATCGTTGCCGTCCCCATTGGCCTGCTCTCGGCCATCTACCTCTCGGAATACGCGGGCCCCCGGTTCCGATCCATTGCCAAGCCACTGCTGGAAATCCTCGCGGGTATTCCGACCGTGGTTTACGGGTTCTTTGCCGCACTAGTGGTCGCGCCCTTCATCCGCGATCTGGGGACGTCCATCGGACTGGATGTCTCCTCGGAGAGCGCGCTCGCGGCGGGTCTGGTCATGGGCATCATGATTATTCCCTTCGTCTGCTCACTGTCGGACGACTTCATCAACGCGGTGCCCCAGTCGCTGCGCGATGGCGCCTATGCGCTGGGGGCCACTCAATCCGAAACCATACGTCAGGTCATCATGCCGGCCGCGTTGCCAGGTGTGGTTGGAGGTATCCTGTTGGCCGTCTCCCGCGCTATCGGCGAAACCATGATTGTCGTCATGGCGGCGGGGCTCAGTGCCAACCTGACGTTCAATCCGCTGGCGGCCGTCACCACCGTCACCACCCAGATCGTCACCCTGCTGGTGGGCGACCAGGAATTCGACAGCCCCAAAACCCTCGCCGCGTTTGCCTTGGGTCTGGTTTTGTTTCTGCTGACGTTGGCGCTTAATATCCTCGCCCTACGCATCGTCCGGAAGTACCGAGAACAATATGAGTGATTCATCGACCCAGAAGACGACCAACTCCCGAAGCCACGACATCGTCATGGCGGGGCTGGGCAAGCGTCGCAGAGCGGAACTTCGATTCCGGACCTATGGCCTGGTTTCCATCATGGCCGCCCTGATATTCCTGGTGCTGCTGTTCACCAGCATCGTCAGCAAGGGCTATTCCGCGTTTCTTTATACGAACGTCGCCCTGGACATCACCTTCGATCCCCAGATGATCGATCCGGAAGGCACCCGGAGTGCCGATGCGTTGGCCGGTGGCGACTACGATGCCTTGTGGAAATCGGCGATCTACAAGCTCTTTCCAGGCGTCACCGAGCGGCAAAAGAAGCGGGCTCTGACCAGTTTTATCGGCTCGTCGGCCGGCCAGCGATTGCGCGCTATGGTCAAGGCCGATCCTTCGCTCATCGGCTCGACCCAGCGGGTCTGGATCCCGGTCGATGACACCATCGACATGCTGGCCAAGGGGAATCTGGGCGATGCCTCGGAACTCAGCGACAAGAACAAGGACAGCCAAACCTGGCTGAACGAACTGCAGAACCAGAACCGCATCCGCAAGGCCATCAACAAAGAGTTCTTTATGAACGGCGACTCGCGCGAGCCCGAAGCCGCCGGTATCTGGGGGGCGGTCATGGGGTCGGCCTTTACCCTGCTGGTGACGATAGGACTCTCGCTGCCGATCGGCATTGCTGCCGCGATTTATCTGGAGGAATTTGCCAGCCGGAACCGCTGGACGGACCTTATCGAAGTCAATATCAACAATCTGGCGGCGGTTCCCTCCATCGTCTTCGGCCTGCTTGGACTGGCCGTCTTCATCAACCTGTTCGGACTGCCGCGGTCATCTCCCCTGGTCGGCGGACTGGTCCTGACCCTGATGACCCTGCCGGTCATCATCATCGCCGGCCGCTCCGCCTTAAAATCCGTCCCCCCCTCTGTACGCGAGGCCGCGCTGGGGATCGGCGCCTCACCCGTGCAAATGGTCTTTCATCACGTACTGCCCCTGGCCATGCCCGGCATGCTCACCGGAGCCATCATCGGCACGGCGCGTGCCCTGGGCGAGAGCGCGCCCTTGCTAATGATCGGCATGGTGGCCTTTATCGTTGACGTGCCGACTGGCCTGACCAGCCCGGCGACCGTACTGCCGGTACAAATCTATTTATGGGCCGACAGTCCCGAGCGAGCCTTCGTCGAACGCACTTCAGCCGCTATCATGGTGCTTCTGGTTTTCCTGATCGTGATGAATGGCCTCGCCGTTTACCTGCGCAAGCGTTACGAGCGCCGGTGGTAGGCATGACCAGTTATACTTCGACCCTATCAACCGTGAGTCATCCAACCGGGGAGCACTTTGTGGGCTCCCATGACAGAGCATCCCCCATGAGCCCCAGAGAGACAGCGACCAACGTAAAAGTCGATAGGGATCACCGAGTGACCATCGGCGAATACACTTCGCCAAACGCCCGTATCCGCTGCCGTGACGTCGGTGTCTTTTATGGCGAAAAACAGGCCGTACAGGACATCAATCTGGATATCGGCAAACATCAGGTCATTGCCCTGATTGGCCCGTCAGGTTGCGGCAAATCGACCTTTCTGCGCTGCCTCAACCGGATGAACGACACCATCCCGGACTGTCGGGTGACCGGCGACATCACCATGGACGGCAAGCCGATCTATGGCGAAGATGTGGACGTGGTCCCATTGCGCGCCCAGGTCGGCATGGTGTTCCAGAAGCCCAATCCGTTCCCGAAAAGCATCTTCGAGAATGTCGCCTATGGCCCCCGCATTCACGGCCTGGTCAGTGTGAAGAGTGACCTGGAGGAGGTCGTCGAGAAATCCCTGCGCCGGGCGGGTCTGTGGGAAGAAGTGAAGGACCGACTGGGGCAGCCGGGAACGGGGCTGTCGGGCGGTCAGCAGCAACGTCTCTGCATCGCCAGAACCATCGCCGTCAATCCCGAAGTGATTCTGATGGATGAGCCCTGCTCCGCGCTGGACCCGATTGCCACGGCCAAGATCGAGCAACTGATCGATGAGCTTAGAACGCTCTACACCATCGTCATCGTGACGCACTCCATGCAGCAGGCGGCCCGTGTTTCCCAACGCACGGCCTATTTCCATCTGGGTCGCCTGATCGAAGTCGGCGAAACCGCCCAGGTCTTCACCAACCCTCAGCACCAGCTGACTGAAGACTACATCACTGGGAGATTTGGATAGTCTTCACGCTGGTCGTATTGCAAATCGAATCCGGCAGACTCAGCGTGGCCTGTACAACCCCATCCAATGACTCCGAAGCATGATTTTCTATAACCTGTTTCGTCACTCGCCCGAATTCCTCGAAATCAGGAGCGGTGAAGTACTTTTGAAGGAGGGTGACGTCGGCAACGAGATGTATGTCCTCATCGAGGGCACCGCCAAAATCGAATACCGGGGCATGTTCTTCGCCGAAATCGGCCCTGGCGATTTTGTCGGAGAACTGGCCGTCATCGACGGCTCTCCCCGACTGGCCACCACGACCGCAGTCACCGACTGTCGATTTGTCGCGATCAATCGCGCGCGTTTTGAGTTTCTGGTGGCGGAAACCCCTAACTTTGCCCTGGAAGTCATGCGGGTCCTCGCCCTGAGACTCAGAAGGACGGATGAACTTCGGCTGGAGCAACAATCCAAAAAGCCAACTTGAAGCGGTGTGACTCGGCAACCACCGGGCTCGTTATTGATGGATTTGATCAGGGCAATTTGAGTCTTGAGACATTTCACCCATGATGCGGAGAATCTACCGGGGTTTCTTCTATTCGTTCCTGCTGTCCGACCAAAGACGGTCAACCGACCAGCGGCCGCCACCCTCAATGGCCAGAAAGATCAGGCAGCGGTCATTGCGGGTGTCATACAGCACGCTCAGGTACACTGAGCGCGGCAATTCCTTCAGCGCCCCTCCCGGGAACCCTGTCCCAGCAGGACCGGGATCTTGGTAGAGAGCATGGCGACGGCCATGTTGACCAGCAGGGGTACGGTGGATACCCGTGTCAGGCAAACCAGCAATATCAACAAACCAAACCAGGTTTCCAGCCCAACGACGAAGGGTCCGCTGAGATCGGGCTGTCAGCCAAAAAAGCCCGAAAGAGGTAGTAGCATGCAACATTCAGCAAATACCCACCCCTACCCCAGCACGAAGGTGTTTATCGCC
Organism: Methylococcaceae bacterium; assembly: GCA_044237765.1. Taxonomy (GTDB): domain Bacteria; phylum Pseudomonadota; class Gammaproteobacteria; order Methylococcales; family Methylococcaceae; genus UBA6136. The sequence goes on from JBIIEQ010000021.1 coordinate 23,999, forward strand.
CTCGCCGGAAGCATCTTGATGGTTTTCTTGTTGGGCGGAAGCGTTGCCGCCTTTGGTCTGTTTTATGCTGCTGAGCAGGAACAGCAGGACCAGCAGCAACTGGATGCCACTTTCCATTCAGCAGACGAGATTTCCTCAGCAGCCATTGCATTCAAACGCCAGGTACAGGAGTGGAAGAACATTCTTCTGCGCGGCGCGGATCCGGGTGACTACTCACATTATCGTCAGTCATTCGAGAAAGAGAGTGAGCAGGTCAACCGTCTGCTGAGCGGCTTGGGGGACTCTTCCGAGGATAATCAAAAAACTTCCATCGCTGCCCTGCTGGATGAACATAGTCAACTCACCGCTCGTTACCGGGAATTGCTGGGCGCGAATGACCATATCACTCCGTCGCTGGCCTCTGAAATTGACCATATGCTGCGCGGTATTGACAGACCCTTTACAGAACGCCTGGATGCATTCGCCGAGACACTTCGCAATCAACTCAAATCCATTCGTCAGGAAGGTCGGGAAGCCGAGCTTAAACGATACCAAACCTTGAAGCGACTCAATGTTGCTGTTACCAGCCTGGGGACCCTGCTGGTCTTTGCCTTGCTTTTCTGGTTCAGACCCCGCACCACCGGCTGATCAACGATGGAGATCGCTGCCAACCTGTTTGCCGGTCTCGGTCTGTTTTTCATTGGGATCCGGGGGATCGGATCCCACATGAAACAGATGACCGGTCGCCGTTTTCGCGGCTGGGTCGCAAAGGCCACGGGTAACCCTCTCAGCTCCGCTCTGGTCGGGATCATTGCGGGCATCGTCACGCAAAGCTCCAACGCCGTGACCTTTATCGTCGTATCGCTGGTCACCAGCGGCATGGTCGAACTACGGCGGGCCCTGCCGATTCTGGCCTGGGCCAATGTCGGCACCTCCTTGCTGGTGTTCATGGCCACACTGGACATCCATGTGGCCGTGCTTTACCTCATGGGGACCGTTGGCTTTTGCCATTTCTTCGGCCTCAATGATAGCGAGCGCTTTCGCCATCTGGTGGGTGCCCTCTTTGGCGTCGGCACCCTATTCCTCGGACTCTGGCTGATCAAGGTCGGTGCCGCCCCTCTCAAGGATCTGGAGTGGGTTCGTGCATTCATGCGGTTCTCAGAAGGCTCCCTGGTATTACCCTTTGTCGCCGGCACAGCCCTGACGCTGGTGATCCAGTCCTCCTCCACCATGTCCGCGATTGCCGTCACCATGACATCGGCCGGCATTCTGAGTCTCGATCAAACGCTGATGATCGTGATGGGCTCAAATCTGGGGTCCGGGTTTGGCACCTTCCTGCTGGCCAGTAATCTCTCCGGAACAGGTCGCCAATTGGCCTTGATCCAGCTGTGGGTCAAGGCAATTGGTGTGGTGTTGATTCTTCCCTGGCTCCTGCTCGAAATCTATGGGGAACTACCAAGCATTAAAGCGTATTCGGCCCAATTGAGTGCCGATTTGCCACACCGGGTTGCGCTGGTTTACCTGCTGCTGCAACTGGTCTCGGCCGCGATGGTGAGTGCGACAGGTGCCACTTTCGGAAAGCTTGCGCGGCGGCTGTGTCCGCCGAAGCCTACCGAAGCCTTATCCAAACCGGTCTATCTTTACGAACAAGCCATTGAGGAGGCGGAAACCGCCCTCGATCTGGTTGAGAAGGAACAATCAAGGCTGATCGGCTTACTGCCTCGGTTACTCGATGAACTTCGACCCGATGAAATTGAGGGGGAACCGTTTCAGGGTCGGGACTTATACGAAGCCTGTGCGTCGGTAGCGAGACAGTGCGAGGTCTTCATCGACCGATTGATGGGCCACCCTCAATCCCACCAAACGCTGGAACGGCTGATGAATGTTCGTTCCCGCAACGAATTGTTGAACCACCTTCAGGACGGATGCCGAAACCTCCAAGAATTACTTGGGTCCGATTTCTCCGAGTCGGTCGCAATCAGTCTGCGCCATAGCCTGGTCGAGGGGTTATGTACTGTGCTCATGGTGCTTGAGGATGCCGTTCAGGAGGGCGCGACAACCGATCATCGCCTGCTCATGACCCTTACCTCCGATAGGTCCTCCATCATGAAGAATCTGCGCGAGAGCATGATCAAGGCCGAAAATGGACTGGGCATAGAAAGCCAATCAAAACTGCTGCCGGCCACCAGCCTGTTTGAACGCCTGATCTGGTTGATCAATCGCTATGGCGTTCTGTTGAACGATCAAATACAGGCTATTCCTGAGCAGGAAGCCTACCTTGCAGAAGCGCAGGCTTGAACTAAACCCCCAAAAAAAATTGAGATACCTCCTAGAAGCCGGTGTCTGCTGCAAAATGTAGCTCCCCACTGAAGTAACCGCTTGAGTCGACAGTGAGAAATGGATTTCACTGAATTTCACGGATTTGCTTTGCTTTTCGGCCATGATTCTAGCGTCATGAGCTCTTTACCGCCATGGCATTGGCGTCCTGTAGCGTCACATAGGCCCCCCCCTGATAACTGACCGCAATCTATTCGGGCTCAAAGGCCATGCCGGCCTAAGTTCGCCGGGCTGTTGAAGAACTGAATCTTATCAAAGCTTGGAGAGGCAATGCCTTTGCGACCTGGTACGTCAATGACGCCAGGTTTTATGAAAGAGAAAATAACAACAGATTACCAAACGAGGAAGTTGCTCAAGGAATCTATCGATCTATTCACGAGAATTTCAGATGATCGTCATCAGGTCTTCATAAATTTTCATTAGTCTTGCGAGTACCGAAACGCATCGCAGTGTAGTTTCTTAACGATCTAATTGGTATCTGGCATATAGATAGGTTTTAAAGATGAACAATCATAAATATGAAATAAAAGTTAGGGCAGATGGATTCTGGGTTGGATATCGGGATAAATCCGGTGAATGGATCGAGGCGGATAGCGAGCCTTACGCCTCATTTATCGATGCCGTTAAGTTCCGGGATTACATGGAGGAGGAAAGTACGCCAGAACATGATGTTTAGTTGAATGATTCATCAGATGACGCACCGCGTGAGCTGCTTCCAATAGCATTCGTGCCATGCGCGAAGCGATTTGGAAAATTATCGCCAACCACAATGAGGATGAATGGCTGGCGGAATGCAGAAAAATCTTTCCTGCGACAGATGAGTCGATATTTGTTGAGACAATCGAAATGTTTCTGCGGCAGGACATCGATGATGTATGGGACGATTAAGTTTGCCTCCACATCATGAGCGCCTCAGAAATCCCTTGCGACTATTCTTTAGAGTCGCTTTAAAAGATTCATTTTGGACTTTAGATGGAGAAAACCAAAACCAGCAGAATACACACCGGCCATCGTTATGGATATTGGACGATCACGGGTGATGCGATTCGAATTAACCGAGACCTTCGCTACCCTTGTCAGTGTTTTTGTGGAACCGTGAGGCTCGTCTCCGCCATCACATCACGTAATGGAAGTTCGACAAATTGCGGTTGTCTCACCAAGCAGAATTTCCAGAAGATCTCCGTTTCAGATCATCACGGGTTATCCGCCGAAGTCCAGGAGATATTAAAGCTGATCAGCAAGGGAATCTTACCTCCTGCCGATCAGTTCAGCATCAAGGATGGCTCTCCCGCATGGACCTTGCCCACGATAGCTAGAATTTTGGGTATTGAGGCATCTGAGCTCATCGAACACCTGATGCAAGCTGGCTCACGTTTTGCCGCGTTCGACACCGAAACTGATCAATGCACTGTGGCTTTTCCGGTCAGTGACAAGATGGGATAAGGCTGACCCTCCAAACGTTTGGCCAGACCGCTACCTTGGCAAACTCTAGCTTCACAAGGAGAAAGCCCTTACGACGCCGATCACGCGGGCTGGCCCCGGCAGCATGATTGTCTGTCTGGGAGATATCGCCCAAATCGACACACCTTACTTGACCGGAACCACCTCAGGATTGACCTATGCGGTGGATCGATTCAAAACATGGCCGCATGCAGCCCATATCAGCATGCAGCGGGGAAAGTGGTCGCGACTCGCCGATTTCGCGGCTGAAGCCTTGTAAAATGCTTCAGACGAAGAGATGCAGTTTCTCGGCCAGGGTGAGTGCGATTTCTATAAGAATCAGGATGATGATGTACCACTCAAGCCGATGCCCCTGTCGGTTATTCAACAGGTCCAGGTAGGTTTCGGCAATGCGCCAGAGGAGGTCCAGCTTGCGAGACAGAATCAGATCGCGATCATGAAGCTCATATTCGCTGGCAAGACGTTGGTACAGTCGGTCGAGATGGGGAGCGTCCCAAGTAAGATCTGGCTTTTCGGTGATTTCGACCCGACCCACCGTACGCGTCAGTATGGTCAGGGCCTTGCCGACCTCGTTGATCACGTCCTGACCCTTACGCGGGCTCAGTCCCTGACGCAATCTTTCGATAAGATTCTCGAACCGCTCAAAGGTGCTCGAGACCGCTTTTTCATAATGGGCAAGCACGACACTCTTGGCCAGAACCTGGGCGATGATCTGGATGCGTTCGACACTGGATTCAATCAACACCAGCTGTCCATCCGCGTTGACCGAATCAGCCTGGCTCGGATCCACCAGCAACATAGTCGCCTCGTGCTCGGCCTGTTCAAGGGCACCGCTTAACCGCGATGACAGTCGCTCGAGCCATTCCTGTTCATCGCCGGCGTCAAAACCAAAAAAAACGACCACACCAAAGCGGAACACAACGATCCACCGTTGCGGCGCAATAGCCAGCGTCAGCGGGGTGTGGCCGATGGTCTGGTGGGGTTCCAGCTCACGCAGAACAAGGCGTGAGCCAAGGAACCAGGCACTGACTTCAAGCGTATGCATGCTTGGGTTTTGGTCGATGGAACCAGCCTGTCTGGGGTGGAAGCTTATTTGGCCGGTCGGCCTGTTTTGAGCTTCTCCAGGTTTGAAATGACCTCAACCAGCTGTTCATCCGTGAGGTTCAACAGGCCGATAAGGCCCGCACGTACCAGTTCACTCTTCTTGACCACTAGCCCGGACTTGAGACAACGAGCCTTCAGGGCATGAAAAGCAATGTATTCCTGTTGCGGGAACTTGAAACTATCACGGACCAACTTGGGCTTGACCTCATGCTTGCCCCTGTCTGACTCCACGGAAATTTCCGAAGAAGGTTTGGATGCGATGTTGGCGGGCGTTACCACGGGTACAGGTGCCGCCTTAGTTACCGCGGGTTTGGATCGTCTGGGTTTGAGGACAGTTTTCTCTCGCTCGACTTTGGCCGGCGCCTCGGGCTCGCCGCCGACTGAAGTTTGTTTGGGTTTACCAAGTTTAGCTGTCATAACGCATGCCTCCTTTTCTGGTTTGAAACCGGCGGAACCCCTGCGGGATTTGATCTCCAAATGCTCGTTAACCGATAGGTCGGATAGGCGCTGACTGAATCATTTGGATGCTTGTGCGCCACGACAACGCGGGTCATCAGGGAGCACTCCCGGTAAATCACCTTCCAGGGTCACCCCGAAACGCTTGAACAAGATAACCTCCAGGGTGGTATCACTCTCCTTTATACAGGCATCGAAGATCGCCTGCTGGAGGCTCGGAAGCCCATCGTCTGATTCAATGTCAGCCATCCGAGCGAGCTGGCCATGGGTGAGACAGACGCCGCGAAAGAAACCGATCAGCTCCTTGTACTTGTCACCGGAAAACTGAACGCACTCTGACGCTTCCAGTTTTTTCTCTTGGTAGATCATTCCCTCCAGAGAGGTGCAAGCGACCAGCCCCTGAAACGCGTTAAAGCAGCAACCGAAGAGACAAGCAAAGGTTCGTTTGTACAAAAGCGGGGGCTTGGTCATCCGTATACAAGCAACCGCTTACCAGTCGCCCTTGGAAGATTCATCGGTTGCATGATCAGACTTAGCAATGTGATGAGGTCTTCTTACTAATCTCAAAGCGGCCCTGCATGATCCCGCTGACAAAATCAATCCACGTCATGGTTTGAAATTCATCAAAGTTTTGTATCCAGCCATCCTTTCGAAAATGGACTCTGATCAACCCAGATGCTTCATCAAAGTCAACTATATGAAAAACATTGCGCGTCGATAGATCCTTGATAGTGTGCTGAGTCATTGTGGTATGCCCAGTGGTCTGGAACGCGCCCAAGTTACCCTCATGGCCAAGGGCCGGTAAGATTTATTTTGTCATTGCCTTCGAGGCGTATCCGCTTGATGACGCTGCCATCCTCCTCGTCAATATCCTCAGGGGCGAACCCAAACTGATATGAGGCTTCGTCCTTGCCGAGCCACTGAACATGGGCCATGAGCAGGAAGTCTCCATTCGCGACATTGCTGAAGCTAAAGTTCCCCTTGTCATCACAACGCGTTTTGCGCGAGGCCTCAAACATCTGTTCCTGGCCTTCCACCTGAATGGACCGCCCTCGATTCGCCAGACGGTAAGCGATATCCATCACAGGTTTACCGTAGTAGCGCAAGGCCCACTCCCTGGCGAAATCCGTGTAGGGAATCAGGGCCACCTCGCGGCCGGCACAGGACACGAAGGTGTCGGGGAAAGCCAGGACACGGCCTTTGTCCTGTTCATAGAGAATGGTGCCACTGATCTGATTCGTGCCCGGAACCAGCAAAGCAGCAGCTTCCTTCTGATCAAATGGCACCGGCAATTTGACAGGTGTTGACGAACAGCCAGCCAAAGCAGCCACCAAGAGCCCGCTCAGCATTGTTGAAAGAATACGTTTTTTCATTGGCTTTCAGATAAAGATTAGCATCCATTGATTTTGCCAGAAGATTTAAAAATCTTGCTACCTCGCCCGCATGACAATCCGGGATTAGCGCCAAAGAGCGCCGAGAGGGTTAATGGGGCAAGGCATTGGGGACGCCCGGATGAACGTTCAAATGTTTCCTTCTTGCATCACGCAGGAAAAGAAGGGGGGAAGGGGCTCTTCGTTAAACAGATCTGGGGTTCGCAGGCGCCACCCCCGGTCGCTCCGAGAACCGATAGCCAAAGCCACGTATGGTCTGAACGGCATCCTCTCGGCCAAAATCTGCCAGTGTTTTGCGCAGGCGGCGAATGTGCACGTCGACCGTGCGCTCTTCGATGAACACACTGCGCCCCCAGACGTTATCCAGTAATTGACTGCGACTGTAGACCTTTTCCGGATGGCTCATGAAAAACTCCAGAAGTCGATATTCCATCGGACTCAAGGCGACATCCCGCCCTTCGATGAGGACGCGATGCTCATCCAGCAACAACTCTATGCCTGCCAGGACCAGGCGACCCGTGCCGGTTGCGTTGATGCGTCGTCGAAGGACAGCCTTGATGCGGGCCACCAACTCCTTGGAAGAAAAGGGCTTGGTGACGTAATCATCGACGCCCATATCCAGCGCCCTGACCTTGTCTTCCTCCTCACCTCTTGCCGTCAGCATGATGATAGGCACACGCACATAAAGCTCGTCTTGCCGCAAGCGACGAACCCAATCGGCACCACTCATATCCGGCAACATCCAATCAAGCAGAATCAAGTCCGGACAGCTCTGCCCTACCAGTGACTGGGCCTTGGTGATGTTCTCAGCCGTCAACACATGAATGTTGGCTTCAGCCTCCAGCAAATCCCGCAACATATTCAGGATAGGGGTGTCATCTTCGACAACGAGGATGGTAATCAATGGGAACTCCGAAATGACGCATAAATAACGCGAACAATTTACGAAGTTTTTATGACAACACAGTTACATATCAGGGCTTGTAAGCAAAAAAAGCCATGAGAATGCACGATGGATCGATGAATATTGTCGTTTTCACGAAATCTTAATCTTTTCGTAATATTTCTTTGGTGGTTCTGTAACAAAACGCCCTTAGCATCTCCGCCAGTTCGAATGGGGCAGGTGCCTCAGCCAGTCAGCGGTCCGTGTTGGCTGGATTTTTTCTCTCCACAACCTAGAGAACTGGCTCACTATGAAAAAGATACAGACCCTTCTGGTGGCGGCGCTGGTGGCTGGTAGCTATCAGGCATCCGCTGTGATTGATGACTCCAAATTTGGCACACCTGGTGAATTGTTCATCTCCGTGTGGGATGAGGCGAACGGCAAGTCCTACTACAAGGATCTTGGCATCAGCATGACCGACTTCATGGATGGTAAGGCCTGCTTCCAAGGCGACTTTTCCGCCGACCCCAACTGGGGCGGATTTGCCAATGCGGCCAACCTCAAGTTCAACATTGCTGCGGTCAATTCACTGCTGGCCGATCGCTCCAATATTCAGAAATGGGGCTACCTCGCCACATCCTCCGAAGGTCAGGGCATCTTCAATGGAGACTGGAGCAAAATTGACAATACGCGCCAGAAAATCCAGGGTTTCATCGGTGACCTGAACTACCCGACGGCATTTAACAAGGTGCCGGGTCAAGCGGAAGAAAATAAATCCGGTGTATTTCAGTCCACAGGCATCGGCTATGCCGGCAAGGAGAGCTGGAAACAGACCATGGGTCGCTCTGTGGGCGGAAACACATTAGGGTCAGTCGGCAGCCCGCTGGACTTCTATTTTGTCAATAACGCGAACGGCCAAACCGGTGGCGCGCTGATTGCCAAGCTCGGTAGCTGGACGCTGAATGCCGGCAAACTCAGCTTTGCCGGCGTAGGCAGTGCCCCGGTCTCCCCCGCCTGTGGTAGCGGCGGCGGTGGCACCACCAACGTCAAGCTCACCATCAGCAAAACCGGTAACGGCAACATCACCAGTGCACCGGCCGGTATCAACTGCGGCAGCACCTGTGCCGCCGACTTCCCGGCAGGTACGAAAGTAACGCTCACCGCCAAAAGCGATACCGGTGCCAACTTTACTGGCTGGGGTGGCGCATGTTCCGGTACGTCCACGACCTGTGACGTCACCCTGAATGCCGCCGCGAATGCCATCGCAACGTTCAGCGGAGCGACGGGCAACACCGCATCCATCAATGTATCCGCCCCAGCCAGCTGGAAAGTCAAGGCTGCGCAAGCAATCACCTGGACCAGTGGTGGGTTTTCTCCGAAATCGAAAGTCACCATTCAGTTCTCCAAAAACGGGGGCGCAAAGTACGCAAACCTGAAGGCTGGACTACCGACCACGGGGAGTTTTAGCTGGAAGCCCGCAAACAGCCATGTCACGACCAGCGGTGTTTTGAGAGCTTGCGCCAAGCCAGATCCCAAGAAGAAGCCCACGGTGTGCAGCAATACTGTCAACGTAGTGGTAGCGAAATAGTTCGCTTATCGTCCCGGCACCCGCCTCGACGTGTGCCGGGCTCATTGAACCCAGAGAAGACTTGAAATTATTTAGATCGGAGATAGATCATGAAATCAAATCACTTCATCGCCGCCTTTGCCGGTGCGATGCTCATGCATACCGGCGCATCCATGGCGCTTGCCCCTAGTGAGCAAGTGCAGTATGCAATCAAACTGGCCGGGGCCACCGCGCAGGACAACAATATCGGCCAACTGTTCTCGGACCTCTGTGTGCCCGGTACCCTGGACGAATATCGCGACGGCCCAACGGGGTCTGCTGGTGGCAGCCAACGCGCCTACTTCTGCAAAATTGACAGCTCAAAGGTCACAGGGCTGTCTACCACCAACCCCAACGTGCTCTTTCACAAAGTCAGCACGACCAAAACCGCGGGCGGAAACATTGGTGGCTCCGGCATCGGCGTCAACCCCGTCATGCTGAAGCTGCCTGTTGATGTCATGTCGATCAACAATGGCAACTGCGTCGCTCCGGTGGCGGGAGAAAGTTACTGGCGTTGCCGTATCACCCAGCCGGGCGATGTGGCGCAGCTGGTCCCCGATGCCGGTGTATCGGACGTCAATCCTGAATTGTTTGTGGGTCCCAATACCCCAACCGGAGTCAGCCCCGTTGATGCGGCGCAGGCTTCGAAGCTGTTGACAGTGAAATCCGGCGGCGCCTTGGTGTTCAATACCCCCGTCACCACTCAACTGCGCAATGCCCTGCAGCGGGCTCATATTGCCGCAGGCAAGCTGGCCGCCGATTGTGTTGGCCAGGAAACCGCGGCCTGCATGCCGTCATTGACCAAGGCCCAAATTGCAAGCCTGTTAACGGGTAATGTTCCCAATTGGAACGACGTGAAAATTGGCGGCCGTAACCTGACTGACTTCGCCGAGGGCTCCACTACGGACAGCAAGGTTTACATCTGCCGTCGTACCAATGGTTCGGGCACGGCGGCCACCATCAATGCGAAAGTACTGGATGTTCCATGCTCGGTCGCAGCCCCAAACCCCCTGGAAACCAGCAATGAATTGAATGGCCCGGTGGTGCGGCTCAATGCCGGATCGGGAGATGTCGAAAAATGCCTGGCCGATCTGAACGACGGCACCAATACCAGCGGCCAGAATGCGGCCGCCGTCAAGGGATGGGGCATCGGGGTGCAGTCAACCGAGAGAAATGCCAGCAACAAGCTAGCCTATCGCTTTATCAAAATCGATGATGTTGCACCGACCATTGAGAACGTGGCTGCCAACAAGTATCCCCTCGCAGTGGAGGTCACCTACCAGTGGCTCAAGTCAGGCGGTCCGACCGGTGATGTCTTAAAGATCATCAGCCGTGTCGCCACTGATGCCGGCAAGCCCACGATCGTGGCCAAGAACAATGCAGCCTTCAAATATCCCTGGGGACAAGGTGGCTTCCTGGCCGTAGCCTCTGAAGGCTGGCCGGTCACACCCGGGGCGTTTGATATCAACAACCCCGTCACGCCCTATACCCACATAGACCCGCAAACCGGCATTCTGGATGACTGTCGCGCACCGGTGCTCTTCAAATAAAGGCCCCGGTGGCCAGGCCTGAACCATCGGGCCTGGCTAGCGCGACACCGATTTAGCCATCAGGCATGGGGGGGAGGAAACCGGTGATTTACATGGTCACCGGTTTCATTTTTTGAAAGGGAAACCATCCCGGACCATCAACGCCACCCGTGCATGAATCAAGCGGCACCGGGTTCAAACAGATGACGAAAACCGTATGAATTCTGCTGACAGACATCAACTGAACACACGCGCGCCTAAGGGGCGCGTTGGTCGTTTCTGGTTGAAAGGGTTACACATCATGCTCTTGTCGTCGGCAAGCTGGGCCAACATACCGCCAGAGCAAGCGGGAGAAGCACCGCAGTCCGCTGCCGGTGAGTTCGACGTCTGGGAATACCAAATCGATGGCAATACCACCCTCGATAATCAGGTCATCGAGAAAACGGTTTATCGCTATCTCGGTGAACATAAAACGCTGGCAGATATAGAAAGTGCGCGTACCGCACTGGAAAAAGCCTATCACGAGGCGGGCTATCAAGCCGCCCTCGTCAATATTCCAGAGCAGGACATCAAGGAAGGGGTCGTCACCTTAACCGTGACCGAAGGTACGGTTGACCTGCTCAAAGTGACTGGTTCGAATTATTTTTCACCTTCCAATATCAAGGAGAAGGTGCCATCGCTGGCTGAAGGAAAGGCCTTGAATACGGTCAAGGCGCAGGCGGAACTCACCAAGCTTGCCTCAGAAAGCCCAGACAGACAGGTAACGCCGGTGATGCGTGCAGGGCAAACCCCAGGCACGGTCGAGGTCGAACTGGAGGTGAAAGACGAAATACCCGTTCATGGGCTGGTTGAGTTGAACGCGCGTAACAGTATCAACACCACCCGTCTTCGCCTGCCCGTCATGCTGCGCTACGATAACCTCTGGCAGATGAATCACAGTGCGTCTCTGCAGTATCAGGTCTCCCCGGAAGACACCAGCAATGTGGAGGTCTGGTCAGGGACTTACGTCATGCCCATCGAAGCTATTGATGCGCGGCTGGCGATGTATGGTATCGGGCTCGACTCGTCAAGCGATGTCACGTCGGCCGGATCAACCAACGTGGTGGGTAACGGTAATATTTTTGGCGCAAGACTGGTAAAACCCTTGCCGGGTACACCGGAATACATTCAGTCCGCCACTATCGGCTGGGATTACAAGGATTTTGGACAAAGCATTAACCCCCAGGGGGCCGACTCGGGGGAAAGCATCAGCACCCCGGTGACTTACTCGCCCTTCCAGGTCGCTTATAGCGGGACGCTATCCAGTCAAATGGGCACTCTCACCCAGTTCAACACCGAACTGAACTTCAACTTTGCCGGCATGGGCAGCAACTATGCCCAGTTCGAAGCCCGTCGAGTGGGCGCAACCCCCAATTACATTTATATGGCGGGCGAAGTGCGCCATCGTCAGCCCTTGCCGGAAGATGTGGCCATGGAATTTCGCGTCAGTGGTCAAGTCGCCAACAGCCCCCTAATCAGCAATGAGCAGATGGGAGCAGGCGGTATGCTGACCGTTCGTGGCTACCATGAGGTCGAACGACTGGGTGATAACGGCGCCATGGGCTCGTTTGAATTATGGTCACCGGATCTGGGCCACTTAAACACCGAAGGACTGGAATATCTCAATGACCTACGTTTTCTGGCATTTACTGATGCTGCTCAGTTATGGCTGAACGGCCCAGCATTACCGGAAACTCCCATGCAGTATAGCTTGTGGAGTACCGGGGTGGGTTTTCGAACACGGGCTTTCCATAACTTCAATGGTGAGTTCTATTGGGAATACCCATTCATTGCCACGGAATTTGTGCCGGCCGGCATGCAACGCATCGATTTTAGAGTGGCGTACGAGTTTTGACGCCCATGGAGACCGATATGAATAAGCAAACCCACTCACCCGTTGATTCCCTTCCACGGATCAATCCGCTGTCGGCCTCCATCCGTCGAGTTTTGGCCGCCGGATTGACCCTGGGTCTGTCGAATGCGGAAGCCGGCGAGCTGCCGATTCCGAAGGCGGCATTTGCGACGCTGGGACGAGCAGACCAGTCAGTGATGGGCAACAAGATGACCATCAATCAATACACAAATCAGGCCATCTTGAATTGGGATAAATTCAATATTGGCAAAGATAGTACGGTGGAGTTCAAGCAACCGGGCGCAAACGCTGTAGCGCTCAATCGAATCTATCAGTCAGACCCCAGCAAGATACTGGGTAATCTGAAGGCCAATGGCCAGGTTTTCCTCTTGAATCAGAACGGCTTCATGTTCGGTCGTGACTCAAAGGTCAATGTAAACAGCCTGGTGGTCAGCAGCCTGAACATGTCGGATGACACCTTTGAGAGAGGCTTCACCAAGGTATTCAACCAGGATGGTCGCGCTGCACTGGAAGGCAGCGGAGAGATCTATCAAAAAGGTGCGGACGGACAGTATCTGCTCAACGAAAAAGGCGAAAAGATCAAGACCCGCATCGAATTTGAGGCAGGTGCCAAGGTGAATGTTGCCCAATCCGGGCGCTTGATCGTCGCGGCGCCGTCGATTGTCAATCAGGGTACGCTCAGGGCCCCAAAGGGGCAGATTCTGGCCGTGGCGGCAACCGATAAGGTATACCTTCAGGAAACCAGCAATGACTCATCATTGCGTGGCCTGGTCGTGGAGGTCGCGACCGGGGGTGAAGTGACCAATGTCGGCAACATGATCTCGGCCAGCGGCAACACGACCCTCATGGGCTTCGCCGTCAATCAAAAGGGAAGAATTTCTGCCACAACATCAGTTTCTGCCAATGGTTCAATTCGCCTGTTGGCCCGCGAGGGAGCCACGGCCCGTCGCGAGGGGGACAATTGGTTGCTGCAACCAAGCCGAACCCATCGCGAGCAAGACTTGGGCGATGGGCTGGGAACGCGGTCCAAGGTCGCACTCGGCCGGGGCAGCCTGAGCGAGGCAACGCCTGATCTCGCCAATAAAACCGAGGCCGTGGATGGCCAGGCCCAGGAGATATCCAAGGTAGAGGTCATGGCCAAGGATATCGTTATGGAGAGCGGAGCCGTGGTTCGCGCGCAATCCGGACAAGTGACCATGAACGCCACGGAAAACCCGGTCAGTCCCAACCTGCCCGATGTCAAAAACGATAGCAAGCTGAGCATTGCCAACGGGGCGGTCATTGATGTTTCGGGGGTGAAGAACGTTCCAGTTCCGGTTTCACGCAACATCGTGGAGGTCGAATTACGGAGTAATGAGCTTCGTGATGCCCCGCTCCAGAAGAATGGGGTGCTTTACGGGCAAAAAATAAAAGTCGATATTCGCAAGGGGACTCCCATCGCCGACATTAGTGGCGCGCTGGAACGGATTGCCCGTACCGTGGCCGAGAGAAGTACCGGAGGCGGGACCGTCAATCTGGGCTCCGAGGGTGAGGCCACTTTGGCACAGGGCTCACGCATCGATATTTCGGGTGGCTCGGTTTTGTATACACCCGATGTGGTGAATACAACCAAGCTGATTGGTCCTGACGGTCGTTCTGTGGTGGATATCTCGAATGCCGATCCCAACGTCATGTACCTGGGCATTGTCAGTCCGATCATCAAAACCTTTGCCAACAGCAACTTTTCCATCACCAACCCGCTGGTCGGTCCTCTGAATACATTTGAGGCCGGCTACGTTGAAGGCAAGACCGCCGGTTCGCTTAATATCAAAATCGCGTTGTTGAATCTCAAAGGCGAGTTGCTGGCCACGGCGGTGAATGGCCGCAATCAGCGAACAGCTGATCTGCAGGCGCTAGGAGGGACACTATCGATAGATCTGGCGCGCACCCAGACCGACACCCAGTCCGTGGTGTTTGGCAAGAAGAATCGAGCAACCGACCTGGAGCTGGATGGCGAAAGTCTTGCAAAAACCGGTCTGCAGAAAGTCCAGATCAAAACCCATGCCTCGATTGATGTAGCCAGCGGAAACAGTGTTCAGCTGGTTAATGGGGGCCAATTGGAACTTGAAGCCGGTGAAATCAATGTAGCGGGCAATATTGTTGCTCGCTCCGGTCAGGTTGACTTGCAAACCAATCTGGTGGGCGGCGAATCCGTCCAATCTGGCGCCATTAATTTGGCCCAGGGCAGCCTAATTGACACCAGCGGAGTGTGGACCAACGACCGCCCGGCGGAATCAGACCGACAGGACACCATGGATTACTCGACCATCCATAAGGCGGGTGGGACAGTCAATATCAGGGCCGAAGGGGATGTGAATACGCGTACCGGGAGCCTGATTGATGTCAGTGGCGGCGCCCGACGGCGTGTAAACGGTGTCATCAACGCCGGTGACGCCGGAAAAATCTCGATGATTGCAGCAGGTATTGATGGTTCCGATCTGTCGATTCAGGGTGCATTGGCCGGTTACGCTGTTACCGGCGGCAAAGGGGGGACCCTGGCATTGACCTCCGATCAGGTCAGGCTGGGTGGCTCCTCAAGCTCGAATTCTTCAGGTGACGCCAAACCATTGGTCCTGAATCCGGGGTTCTTTGCCCAGGGGGGATTCGAACACTATCAGATCGGCTCGAACAAAAGCGGGATTGAGGTGGCGGACAACACCAGGATTCAACTGACGGTTCAAAACCGCATACTCGACGAAACCGCTGCTGGACGTGAAAGCGGGGAGAATCTGTCAACTTTCAGCCGTGTAGAAACACTGTCCGAATTGAACCGGCCAGCCGGTCAGATCGATTTGAAGCTTTCTCAGGATGCCGGCTTCGGTGGGAAGGATGCAGCCATCCGCATAGGCGAGGGAGCCGAATTGGCCACCATCCCGGGCGGCAAACTCGCACTGACATCCGATGGCAGCATCTTCGTGAACGGGCGGTTGACAGCCAAATCCGGTGAAATTGCCATGACCATCGCGCCGCCCAGCGTCACGGATCTCGGGTTTCTTCCAAACCAGGGAATCTGGCTGGGCAGTTCGGCTCGGCTGGACGTCAGCGGAGCCAGCCGGACCTATCAGAACCGGTATAGGCATACCGTCGGTGAGGTACTAGATGGTGGAAAAATCACCCTTCATGCTGATCGCGGCTTCATCGAAACCAGTCAGGGTTCGGTCATGAATGTTGCCGGTACAGCTGATTACCTGACTATTCCAAAAGCCCGGCAGAACCTGAGTCCCGCCAACGGTGAGGACCAATGGGTGGCCTCAAACGGGGGCAGTATTGAACTGAGATCCGCCGAGGGCATGAACATACTGGGCAGCATGGAGGCGAGGGGCGGCGGGGAAGGCGCGCAAGGTGGCACGCTGCAAGTGGAAATGAATCCCTACACTCGGAAGGAACCGGGTCAGATCGTACCCGGGCAGTTACCTTTCCCGGCGGTCCCCAACGTGATTTCAATTTCCGCCAATGGTTCTGGCGGATCGATGGTGAAGCAGGGTGAAGATATTTCCGAGGAGAATTACGGGTATAGCTATCTGGCCGCCAACAAAATCGGTCAAGGTGGTTTTTCCGAACTCAACTTCAAGACACCCGATCGCATTGAGTTCAACAGTGCAGTGGATCTGCGAGCGAACCGGAGCGTTACCCTGGATGCATCCACCATTAGCTGGAATCCGACAGGATCGGCAACGGGCAAGGTGACCGTGAATGCGCCATATGTTGCCTTGGGATCATCTCAAACGCGTCCAGGGGGTCGTCTTCCGAGTACAGGAGAGGGTGTGCTGAGCGTTACGGGTGGTCTGATAGATCTGGTGGGCAGCTCGGCCACCGGCGGATTCGGCAACATCTCCGTGCAAAGTCAGGGTGACATTCGTCTTGTCGGGGTCCGCACCCAACAACAACAGCGAGATTTTCTGGGTGAGTTCCTGACCAGCGGCAACATGACGCTGTCGGCCAATCAGCTGTACCCGACCACGCTATCCGATTTCAAGATTGCCATTCAGGGCAATGAGGCCGGACAGTTGAACATCAAACAACTGGGTGCGCCGAGCAAGGCGCCTTTGCTTTCGGCGGGTGGAAAATTGACCCTGGAGGCTCCCAACATTACTCAGTCAGGGACGATTCGGGCACCCTTGGGTGAGATCACCCTTAAGGCCAGCGATACTTTGAGGCTGACCAACGGCAGCATCACCTCCAACTCGGCTGCGGGGAGCTTGATTCCCTTTGGAAAAGTCCAGGGCGGGCTGGATTGGATTTTCCCGTTGGGTCAACAGAATCTGGTCTATGAAAAGCCACCCGAAAAACGCCTGACGCTGAAGGGAGACAAGGTCACGGTGGCAGCGGGTGCGAGAGTCGATTCACGGGGTGGCGGAGATCTGATCGCCTATGAATTCATCCCGGGCCTGGGCGGTTCCTATGATGTGCTGGACCCCTCCAGCCTAGGGTACAAGGGAGCGTTTGCCGTGATGCCGGCATACCAGGGAAAGGCTGCTCCAGTTGATCCGCTTGAGTTACCGGGCAGTGGCCTGACCGTCGGCGATAGTATTTATCTGGCTGGTGGCGGCGGGCTTGCGGCGGGCAATTATGTCCTTTTACCGGCCCACTACGCCCTCTTGCCGGGCGCTTTCCTGGTCACGCCCAAGCCCGGCTCGACCGACTTCCTGCCGGGCCGAAATCTCACAACCGCGAATGGCGGTTCAGTGGTAGCCGGTTATCGCACAGTCGCCAACACCGACCTGCGTGATCCACGCTGGAGCGGCTTTGTGATTGAGCCCGGTGCACTCGTTCGTCAGCGTTCGGAGTTCGCGCAGTACACCGCAAATGACTTCTTTGCCAATAAGGCGCGCGAAAATGGGACACCGCTCGCGAATTTACCGCGACACGGCGGGACCATGGCCGTGGCAGCAAAAACCGACTTGAAGCTGGATGGAGAAATTGTCGCGAGCAACGAGTCCGGTGGCCAAGGGGGCCGTTTGGACATCACCGCCGAGAATATAGCCATCGTCGGGCAACTTGGCAGCGCTCTGGCGGATGGCGTAGTCGCGCTGTCAGCCAGTAAGTTGAATAGCCTGAATATGGCCAGTCTATTCATTGGCGGCATCCGAACCGAGAGCGATGCGGGGTCCCGGTTTGATGTCCAGAGCAGGGACATTCGTCTCCAGGATGGCGCTAATCTGAAAGGTCGGGAGGTCATTCTTGCCGCCAAGAACGAAATAGCGCTGGACAGCGGCACTTCACTATCCAGTGATGGCTCCTCCGTCACCAAAAACCAGGAGAAGCCGATCTATGAAGTAAACGGCGATGCGGCCTTTGTGCGGGTCAGTTCGGGTAGCCAGGCTTCCTTGCAACGCACCAATGTGCGCGGCAGCGTGGGATCAATCCAGCTTGCGGAGGGCGCAAGAATCATCAGCAATGAGGGCGCCATGATGCTGGATGCCTCGGCAGAAAACACCCTGGCAGGCAGCCTGGTCACCAACGGTGGCTCCGTCGCGTTGGGTGCCAAACGGATCAGCCTGGGCGAGTTGAGCGATGGGGCGAGCGGTCTCCAGTTGGAACAAAGCCAGTTGGACGCCATTCAGGCGGACGAACTGATCCTGAACAGTGGATCGGATATCAGCCTGTTCGGCAACGTTGACCTGAAGGCAAAAAACCTTACGATGCAATCGGGTGGTTTGTTCGGGTTTGCAAATGCAGACAAGACCGCCAGGCTCACCGCCGACAACCTGTTCATTGCAAATAAAAGCAATGCCTACACCAACAGGCAGGGCTATGGCACCGGTGACCTTGAAATTCAGGCTCAAAACCTGACCCTAGGCCAAGGCGAGTATCAATTGGGAGGCTTCAGGACCGCCCAATTCGGTATCAGCAACAGCCTGACGGGTGTGGATGACGGCACGCTGACCGCCCGCACCAACCTGGCCATCAATACTCCTCGCATAACGGGAGAGCGGGGTGCGAACACCCGCATCGATGCCACGGGCTATTCCGTCGATATCAAGGGTGATGGCAATGCCGCTGGGTCCAAGGTGGACGCTTTGGGAGCCCGTTTGGCGATCACCGCAGACAGCATCAGGCAGAGCAGTCAGATGCTCTTTCCATCGGGAAGTGTCAAGTTGAATGCCATCAGTGGGGACTTGACCCTTGCCCAGGGAGCCGAAATTGATGTCTCGGGTCGTTTGGCCACGCTCGGCAAAAAATCCATTGAGACGGCTGGTGGTGGAATTCAATTACTGGCTGAGAACGGCAACATCGCGCTAGAAAGCGGCTCGACGCTGAAGCTGGGTGGGGCTGAAGGCGGCTCTCTGGAATTAACGGTGCCCAAGGGGCAGATCAGCCTGGGGGGTGAAATGAATGCCAAGGGCACCCAAACGGGGGGGCGCTTCATTCTCGACGCAGGAAATACCACCTCCGTTGGCTCTCTTGGTGCTCTCGGTGCCCGGTTGAACAGTTCAGGTTTTACCGATCAGATCAGTTTGCGGGGTCGGTCCGGTGATTGGTCGCTGAATAATGATGAGCGTCTTGAGGCACGCAACATAGCCTTGACCGCCGATCAGGGCGCCATTCAATTGGGCGGACAAATCCTGGCGCAGGGCAAGGATGCCCAAGTTCGACTGAATGCGGCCGATGCTCTGCGCTTCACCTCCGCCAGTCGTCTGACTGTGCAGGGAACGTCCACTCAAGGAGGCTTGCTGGTAGCCAGCGCGGTTGATACCGATGCCGATGGTCAAGGCGGTATCACGCTGGAAAATGGGGCTCAGCTAGACGTCTCCAATGCGGTCGGCGGCGCCACAGGAGAAGTGCGCTTCCGAACTGATCGGAGTGGTCAGGATGTGGCCTTTGCAGGTGACATTGCCACTGCCGTGCAGGGATCGGGTAACACTACCTTGGAGGCCGTGAAGACCTATGCCAAGAATGGGATCATCAGTGAGCAGGACATCGCTACCTGGAAAAGTGAGACGGACAGCTTCATGGCGAATGCCGAATCTATCGAGAAACGGCTGGGACTTCCGGGTGGCCTGTTGGCCGGTCTGGATATCCGCAGCAAAGGTGATCTGACAATTGATACCGCGGGTTGGGATCTGGTCGACTGGCGCTATGGTGGGCGCGCGGGGGAACTGTCGCTGACGGCGCTGGGCAATATCAATATCAGGGGCAAGCTGTCGGATGGCTTCAAGGACGATGCCAATGGAATTGACCTATCGGCCGTCGGCGGGACATCGATCGCGGTCAAGGATAAGTTGCAAACGGGTCAATCCTGGGGCTTTCATCTCGATGCGGGCAAAAATGTCAATTTAGGGGCCAACAGCCTGATTCGCACCGGGACCGGCAATATTGATATCACCGCGGGTGAAGATCTTGTCCTGACTAATGCAAGCTCCGCGATCTATAC
>JBIIEQ010000022.1:0-43996 GCA_044237765.1 Methylococcaceae bacterium
ACCGACCGCGTAAGATTCATGGATTCCGGACGCCTTTGCAGGTCTACAACGAGATGCTTCAAATGGCTCAGAAGTCAGACAGCGTAGTTCATTAACCCGTGTTGCACTTGGTCCTTGAAACCGCCCATGGAAAAACTGTGATGGCAATGGCAGATTTGGGCGGTGGACGTGTGAGCACGCCCAATGAAAGCGGGATGGGGCATATGTGGAGGGGTAATCCAGTCAGCACCTGGCCCAAGAGGAGTGGGTGCCCGTCCGATTTTTTTTGTCGGCAGAGAATCTAGGAGCTGGTTTGATTGCTGGCACCATGCCTGGTGCAGTGCGGTGCACATGCCATATGGGCGGAGTTATGTCCTGGCCACTCCGACTGGCTTGACTGTCATCAACACGTAACAAATACGTCTTAGCATTCGCTCCCGAAGTGTCTCTGGAATGTCTCTTCCTCTGCCCGCCTCACCGGCGGGCCATTTTTTGACTCTGCGACCTATGGACTCGATCATCTGGAACATCCTTGTCCACCACTCGGAAGATGAGTGGCTGGACCGCTGTCGTGTGGCATTGCCCTTGGTCTCCGACGGCGAGATCCTCTCAATCATCCAACGGTATTTTTGCGACGACGTGGAGATCCTGATTGAAGGCTGACTCTCTGGAGCTCTTGCCCAATCTATTCGGTCACCAGCGCAGCGGCCAAACGATATGACACCGAATCACTACCGCAGTATTTTTATCTCCGATCTTCACATCGGCTCTACCCAGTGTCAGGCTGATGTGCTGCTCGACTTCCTGAAATACAACGAGAGCGAAGTCCTTTATCTGGTCGGTGACATCATCGATTTTTGGGCTCTATCCAAGAAGGTGTACTGGCCACGTGAGCACAACACCATCATCCAGAAGGTTCTTCGCAAGGCTCGGCATGGAACCAGCGTTATCTATGTGCCAGGCAACCACGATGAAAATGTTCGCGTATACGACGAATTTGTGTTCGGCGACATCGTGGTCAGAAACTCGATCATCCATGAAACCGTCGATGGCAAACGGTTGCTGGTCGTGCATGGGGATGAATATGACACCATCGCCAAATATCACCGATGGATCGCCAAGCTAGGTAGCAAGGGCTACGATTTTCTGCTTGAGCTAAACCGACTGTTACGAAATTTGCGTCGCTTGTTTGGCATCCAGTCCCATTTCTCGCTGGCCGCTTTCGTCAAATATAAAGTCAAGAATGCGGTCCAGTTCATCTCCGATTACGAAGAGAGCATCGTCGCCACATTGGAAGATGAAGGGCTGGATGGAGTCATCTGTGGGCATATTCACCATGCCGAGATCAAGGATATGGGAGGTTTTCTGTACCTTAATACCGGTGACTTTGTTGAAACTTGTTCGGCTATCGTCGAGCATCATGATGGACGCCTTGAACTGATTCGTTGGCAGAAACGTGATCCGGTGCCTGACCTGTCACTTGTATTGGTGGGTGACTTGCCTTGAACCGGGGTTTTCCGATTATTCTGACGGCTCAATTCTTTTCGTCGTTGGGAGATAACGCACTGCTATTTGCCGCCATTGCGCTGCTGAAGTCCCTCGACGCGCCGGCTTGGCAGATCCCTGTCCTGCAGCAGTTCTTTGTCATTGCCTTCATTTTGCTTGCGCCGTTTGTTGGTGCCTTTGCGGATGCTCTGCCCAAAGGACAAGTCATGTTCATCAGCAACACTCTGAAAATACTGGGCTGTCTGGCTATGTTGATGGGCCTGCATCCGTTGCTTGCATACGGTGTGGTTGGGGTCGGTGCTGCGCTCTATTCACCCGCCAAATACGGGATTCTTACCGAATGTCTGCCGGCTAATCGGCTGGTCTGGGCCAACAGCTGGATGGAGGGGCTGACCGTGGCGGCGGTGATTCTGGGAGCAATCGTCGGAGGGCTATTGATCGGCGATCATCTGGATCTGATGCACCAAATGCCAGTTGCTCTGGAAGCCTTTTTCGGAGCTAATGCCAAAGCTAAGGTAGCCATCCTGGTTTTGCTTATGCTGTATCTCATCGCAGCGCTTTTCAATGTCTTCATTCCAAAATTGCCGGTGGAGCACAAATTGGAAGCGCGCCACTTCTTCTGTCTCATCCGGGATTTCTGGCAAAGCTTTTGTACTTTGTGGAAGGACCCGTTAGGTCAAATTTCACTGGCGGTGACCTCGCTGTTCTGGGGAGCGGGCACAGTTCTGCGCTTCATCATACTGGCCTGGCCTGGGCTGCGGATGCGCTGAGCATGGATATGGAGCGGGGTACCCAGTTGACGGCACTGGTCGCTGTAGGCTTGGCGTTCGGCTCGATACTGGCCGCCCGCTTTGCCTCACTGGAGCACGCGGTCAAGGTGTTGCCGCTAGGGATTGTCATGGGCGGTGTGGTCATGGCAATGGTGTGGGTGCATCAATTGTGGGTGGCTGTACTGATGCTGATTCTGATTGGCGTACTTGCCGGCAGCTTTGTCATTCCAATGAATGCCTTGCTACAACACCGTGGTCATCAATTGATGGGGTCGGGTCACTCCATCGCAGTGCAGAACTGTAATGAAAATCTCTCTATTTTGCTGATGCTGGGTGCCTACTCACTCATGGTGAAAGCAGAGCTCAGCAGTCAGGCCATTGTGCTGATGTTTGGTGGGTTTATCGCGTTGACCATGGCGGTCCTTACCCGCAAGCATGGTCATGATCAGGATTGATCGGCATCAGGGTTAATCTTCGGCATGGTCAGAAACGCGATCGCGCGGATGTCACGAATGCGGTCGGGTCGACTGACGGTCCGCGCGCATGCGGATGATGGTTGCCGTGTCCTGATTATGTGGGTGTCCGCAGGCGCCGGTCATATCAAGGCCGCCACCGCCCTAGAAAAGACTTTTTTGCAGGATCCGCGGGTTAGCCACGTCATCCACCAGGATGCTCTGGTCTATACCAATAAGCTGTTTCGTGATTTCTACTCCAAGTTCTAACAGTCGCTCGTCAGATCAGCCCCGAACTTTCTCGGCTGGTGGTACAAGTCCAGCGATCAACCATGGTGCAAAACGGCGTGAAAAACTTTCCAGGGTCCTGGGGAAAAGAGCGTTGAAAAGTTTCCACCCCAGGTCGTTCAATGCCCGGCTTTTAGCCGGAGTAACCTGGAGTGATCAGAGTGGAACTCATTGCCGAACTGTGGCGCCTGCATTTTGTTGAGAAGGTCAATATCAGCAAACTGGCCAGGCGCTTTCATCTGTCCCGACCGACGGTCAGAAAGCATCTACAGACTGAGGGCGACCCGGTCTACCCCACCCGTAAGAAGCAACCCTATCCCCAACTGGGTCCGTATCTGGATCGGTTAGGGGCCTGGTTGGAGTTTGATCCAGGAACCCGCACTTTGCCTGAGTTTTCGACTCGTTTCAGCTGTTTAACTGCGGTTTCCTGGTTTAATGATCCAGTACAAAGGGTATAACAACGGGAAAATTGCTGCAGTGTACAGTCAGCTTAAGGAATATGGCTGGGCTGAGAAGTCTTTGTCGCGATCATTAAGCGAGCTGCAAGAGAAGGGTTTTATTGAAAAAACGCGTCAAGGTGGCTTCGGGCTGGGTGGGAAATATTGCAGCTATTATCGATTGACTCATCTGCCGACTGACGAAATTCCATTGTTAGGCCTTCGAGGGAGCCCGCCAACCGCTGAGTTCCGCCAGTGGACGCCCGAAAAAAAAGCTAGGGAGGCTCTGATCAACTCAATTCCGAGAAAATCGGATTCATTGAATTCAATGGCTTACGTCATAATTTTATACCGATTATCGAATTAATCAGAGCCTCCCTAGCAGTCAAAGCAACCCAAACTAGCCGTCATGTTGGCAGTTATCGAGGACTAAGATCCTTCAACTTGCCGTCATCAAGACTGTTAATGATCCAGCAGAAAAAACTGCTGTGGCCCTTGCAGGATAAGCCCTGCAAGGGTTTTTTATGGTTTTGTAAAAGAAGTCCGCTACATGTCACAGTGACGCATCTTTTAATATCTACCATGGGCATTGAAGGAAGAGCGGGGCTCCATGGGGAGATTTCTCATTCCTGTGCACAATGTAAAGACCCGCGAATTAACAAGGGGGCAGCAACTCAATCCTCTCAAATCTTGGCCATTAGACTCAACAAGGGAGAGGAACGCCCACGACGCCAAATGACGCAGGCCGCGTGTTAACTGCCTATCCCGACTTTTCGCAGGGTTCCTACCCATTGCTTGCGGACTTTCGAAATCGCGCCTTGGACATGCTCAAGAAAAGGTCGTGGCCGGCAACTAACCCTGACAAGCTTGCCAACTGGACGCTGCAACCGCCGATGCTTTCTAATATCGATTGCTAAATCAAATCTAGGATCAAGTTTGTCTGAGAGATTATTTTTGCCACTGGCGGCCTATGATTTCGAATTCAAGAACGAGCCGCCTCATGGACTACCCGCCTATCCCGGCTCCGCCTGGCGTGGGGCCCTCGGCTGGTCGCTCAAGCGCGCGGTGTGCGTCATTCGTCACACCGCTTGCCCCGATTGTCTGTTGTATCGCAGTTGCGTCTATCCCTACCTGTTCGAAACCCCGCAGCCACCCGATACCGGCAAGATGCGCAAATACACGGCGGCCCCGCATCCGTTCGTGCTCCGTATCGAACCCGGCCAGCACGGCGAAGACTATCGTCTTGGTCTCATCCTAATTGGACGGGCAGTCCAGCAGTTTCCCTACTTTGTCCATGCACTGGGCGAGGCCGGACGCCAGGGCGTGGGCAGTCAACGCCGGCCTTTCGAGCTCATGCGGGTTCTTCAGGCACACGGCCCGCAGGGGGGCGACTGGTCGACCATTTACGAACCCGGGCAATCGCTTGGGCAGATGGAAAACACCGTGCCGGCACTACCTCCCGTGCCTGACTGGCTCACCCTTGAGATTCTTACGCCACTGCGCATCAAACGGGACAATCATCTGGTCACCCCCGCCCGGTTTCGCTTCGCCGATCTGTTTGGCGTCTTGCTGCGACGCATTTCCCTGCTCAGTCACTTTCACACTGACCACCCGCTGGAAGCCGACTTTGTCGGGCTGACCAAGCGGGTCGCTGACGTCCGGCATCATGCGCCACGCTTGCAGTGGTATGACTGGACCCGCTATTCATCGAGACAGGAGACCACCCTCGACATGGGCGGCATCATCGGACAGATTGACCTGCAGGGATCCGACATCGCCGAATTCTGGCCCTATCTTTGGCTGGGGCAGTGGACCCATGCCGGCAAGGGCGCCACACTCGGTCTCGGTCGTTATCGCATCCTGCCGGCAAGCTTGCCAGACCAGACCCCCGGCTAGGCTTCTGCAATACTCCGCAACAGAATCTTCAATAGGCCGTTCTTGGGGAAAACTATGTCGGAATGCGCTCGACGCCACCTGCTTTGCATTACCGGACTGACACCGCAGGTTGTGACCGAGACCCTCTATGCCCTTTATCGGGAAGATCCGGCTCAGCTGCCGACCGATATCCATGTGCTCTCCACCGACGACGGCATTGCCCGTGCCCGGCTCACGCTGCTTAGTGATCAGCCCGGCTGGTTTCATCGGCTCTGTGCAGATTACCGGCTGCCACCCATGCGTTTCGGTCCGGAATCGCTGCACCTGCTGCTTGACTGGCAGGGCTTGCCCCTGACCGACATTCGCGACGGCGCCGACAACACGGCCGCCGCCGATGCCGTGACCGAATGGATACGCCGGCTCACTGCCAACGACGCGGATCAGGTGCATGTCTCGCTGGCCGGCGGCCGCAAGACTCTCGGCTTTTTTGCCGGCTATGCCCTCTCGCTGTTTGGCCGGCCGCAGGACCGGCTCACTCATGTCCTGGTCAACGCCCCATTTGAATCCCATCCCGGGTTCTTCTACCCGACCCCCTACTCCGACATCATCTACGGCCAGCCACCCGACCCGCGCCCACTCGATAGCCGCGATGCCGTCGTGACTCTGGCCGATATCCCGTTCGTCCGGCTGCGCCATGGCTTGCCGGCCTCCCTGCTCAGCGGTCGCGCCAGCTTCTCGGCCACCGTGCAGATGGCCCAGCAAAGCCTCGGCCCGCCCCAGCTGGAGTTCCATGTTGCGCAAGGAAAGGTCCGGGCGGGCGGCGCCAGCGTGGAACTCGCGCCCGTGGAACTGGCGTTCTATTTGTGGCTGGCCCGCCGCGCCGTCATGGCTCAACCGCCCGTGCCGTGCCCGCCCGATGGAGCGCCTTCCCTCGACTATGCCGCGGAATTCCTGGCGGCCTACCGGGACATCGTTGGCACCCTCGGCGATGACGACCGCGTTACCCAGGGGCTGCGGCAGGGCATGGACAAGAACTACTTCGAGCGCCGCAAGAGCCGGGTGAACCGCAAACTCGGCGACACCCTGGGCAGCGGGGCCGCGACCTACCTGATACAGGCATTCGGGCGCCGGCCTCGCACTGCCTATGGACTCAACTTGACGAGTGGGCAGATACTTGTGGACTCACAGCCAATCGGGAGTGCGCCATGAATCTTGAAACCCTGGAGGCCCGCTATCACCCCGTGGCCAGAGTCGTGCTGGTTGATGCGCCTGACGTGATCGCCATTCCCCCGCATTTGCTGGGCAAGCGGCTGCTGATCACGTTTCGACCGATGGATGGTGAGGGCGAAACGGACCTGTCGGCAGTGTCGTCGATCAGTGTGACTGAATCAAAGGAGAGCCCTGCATGAAAATGCTGGAATACAAACTTGAGTTTCACACCCCGGCGTTTCTCGGCAATGCCGAGCAGAACGCACAATGGCGCACCCCGCCGATCAAGGCGCTGCTGCGGCAATGGTGGCGCGTGGCCTATGCGGCGGAAAATGACTTTGCCGTCAATCCGGCCGCCGTGCGGCGCGAGGAGGGGTTGCTGTTCGGTAATGCCTGGCTTGACGGCAACTTTTGCAAAAGCCGGATACGAATACGGCTGGACGGTTGGGAGGAGGGAAAGCTGAGGCAATGGCCGGGGCCAGAGGCGACCGTGCATCATCCCGAGGTGGGCCAACATGGTGCCAACGTCGGCTCGGCCCTTTATCTCGGTTATGGCCCTTTGAGATTCCAGGGAGGGCATACCGCCCTGAGAGCCAACGCCGCCATTCAGGCCGGCGAATCCGCCACCCTGTCGCTGGCTGTACCTGAAGCGGATGCTCCCCTGATCGAACGTGGCCTCTGGCTGATGGACCGCTACGGCACACTCGGGGGCCGCAGTCGTAACGGCTGGGGCTCCTTCTCCTTGCTCCCTCTCCCGCCGGGAGAGGCCAGCCCCGAGCGAAGTCGAGGGGGTTGGGGTGATGGGAACTTGCCGCTGAGGTCATGCCAGGATTGCATGGAACTCGACTGGCCCCATGCGATTGGCGCGGATGAGCAAAACCAACCACTGATCTGGCAAACAACTCAGGCATTTGGCGACTGGAAATCAGTCATGCAACGGCTGGCGCAGATCAAGATTGGTTTGCGTACACAAGCGCAATTTGAGTTCGGGCTTGATGCTGCTGCTGGAGATCAGGCACACAATCAAAATATCGTTCACGGACGCCCACAAAACAGGCATTGGTTGTCTTACCCCGTAACCCATCATGATGTGAGAGCGTGGAAAAGAGAAAATCTTCGCCTACCCAACACCCTGCGCTTCAAGATTCGCCGTACCGACAAGCAGCAATTCGTGGGCGTGATCTTCCATGTGCCGCATAAACCGCCCGCGCAATTCCAGCCCAACGCGCAGACCTTGCAGCAGGTCTGGTCGCAAGTTCACGGCTTTCTCAATGCCCCTGCGCAACAACTCACCCGTATCCCGGAATAAGCCATGAGCAAAGACATCCTCTGGCAAACCAAGCTCGCCGCCCGCCTTCACGACCCGGCGGAAAAGGCGCTGGTCCTGTTGCGCGATCCGGCCGGACATGAAAACGGCACCAGCGCCGCGCTCATGCGCTTGTTGGGACTGGAGCGGCTACCGGACACCCTCGACCCGGATAACGCCGAAGCGCTTTCAACCGTCTTGTTCAGGAAGGGCCTGCCGCTGAATCTCTACCGTCACGTCCAGCGCGCCGACTGGTGGGCGTCGGCCGCCGACCGTCCGCAGTGGCCCATGCAGGAAATCAGCGTCACCACCCGCCAGGGCGAGCAAAAGACACTGAAAGTGGCCGACTGGGCACAAGTACGCTGGACACAAAAGCCGGTGTTTATCCACCCGCTCACTGGCGATCAATACGATCTGGGTCAGCGGGGCGGCCTCAGGGATACGGATTTTCAGGAGATCAAGCAAAAAAGCTTCGATCACTTCAGCGGCCTGCTCGAGGCGCTGGGCGTTAAGGATGGAGAACCGGAAGACCTGCGCAAGATTCTGCTGACTTACTGGCGCTTCGGCCCAGACCTGAACGAGGCGGAAGACAACGGCAAGCTCGGCGCCTTGTGGGGCCTCTTGCCCGCCGACACCCGGATCCCCGACCATTCCATCTGGGATCATCTCGACCTGACCTCGGCTTTCGCCGGCGCCTTTGCCGCCGACCCCGACGGTGAAGCCGCGTTGCTGGCGCTTTCCATCGGACCGGTGCAGGGCTTTATCGCGGCGGCGCGTAGCACGTCCGATCTTTGGGCCGGCTCGCATCTGCTTTCACGGCTGGCCTGGGAGGCCATGCGCCCGGTCTGCGAGGCGCTGGGGCCGGATGCCATCCTGTTTCCTCGCTTGCGCGGCATTCCGCAGGTCGATCTGTGGCTGCGCAAGCAGATGCACCTGCCGGACACGCTGTTCACCGATTGCGAATGGATGCAGGTCGGCACCGACGCCAACCCGCTGTTTTCGGCGGCCTTGCCCAACCGCTTCGTCGCCGTCGTGCCGGCTAGCCAGGCGCGAGCGATTGCCGAGAAGGTCACGACGGCCGTGCGCCAATGGCTGCTTCAGACCGGCGAGCAGGTCATTGCCCGCCTGCTGGAGACGGCGGGACTGCACGTAGATCAGGCTTACCCCTGCCATGACCAGCTCAAGCGTCAACTTGACGGATTCCCGGAAGTTCACTGGGCGGCCGTGCCGTTTTCCCTGATCCGCCCGCGCAACCCGGAGCGGCAAACCGATCTCGACACCAGCGGGCTGACCGCCGCCATGGCACCCTTCTTCGGGACAGAGGGCGAATGCGGTTTCCTCGCTACCCCGGCCTGGCAGGCGCTGCAAAAGGAAATCGACTGGGGCGACGGAACCACCTTTTTTGCCCCCAATCCTGGTGTCCTCTATCCAGCGGTCTATGACCTGGCCGAGCGCGTCATGGCGGCAGCCAAGGCGGCCCGGACGTTCGCGGCGGGCGAGGAGGGCGGCTGGCGCTGCTCGCTGACCGGTGAAACCGAATGGCTGACCACCAACCGCGACCAATTGGCGACGCCGCCGGGGCAGCGCACCGATACCCTCTGGACGCGGATTGCCGAGCGCAAACCTGCCTGGGCCAAAAAGGGCGAACATCTCGGAGCGTTGCCTGCCATCAAGCGGCTATGGCCGACACTGTTCAAGGAAGAAGTCGGCAAGGCGCTGGCGGCAGGCGAGCGCGGCGAAAAGAAGGACATTGGTCGCTTCGTAGTATCCACGCACACCATGGCACTGGCAAAGCTCCTGGAAAATTGGCTGATTGCAGGTGGCCCAACCACTGAAAGCCTGGAGGCTGAGTTAAAAACGCTGCAAGAGCAGGAGGTGGCTTTGCCTCGCAAGCTGATCCGAAAATACAGCAGCAAGGTCAGTAAAGAGACGATGACCCAAGCCAAACGAATCCCTGCCCTGCTTGAAGCGGCGCGGGAGGCGGACGACGACGAGGCCTATGAACGGGCATTGCGCCTGGTGCGAAAGACCCTCACCCCCAACCCCTCTCCCCGGGGGAGAGGGGAGCAAGAGGAGCCCTCGCTAGAGAATGGCCGGCTCGAAACCTACTACGCCCTCATCATGCTGGACGGCGATCGCATGGGCGCCATCCTCTCCGGCGTGGGCGCGGACGACGATCCGAGCGCGATTGCTTATCGCGACAGTTTCCATCCCCAGGTGCAGGCCGGTTTCGACCGGCATGCCGACGGGCAGCCGCTGATACAGGGTTATGGACGGCAGAAGCGGCCGATTTCGCCCAATCGCCATTTGGCCATCTCCGGCGCGCTCAATGATTTCTCCCAAACCGTGGTGCGGCATATCGTCGAGGAAGAATATCTGGGCCGGGTGATCTACGCCGGCGGCGATGACGTGCTGGCCATGCTGCCGGTGGCCGATCTGCTGCCGGTCATGCAGCGCCTGCGTCACGCCTATTCCGGGGAGGACCCGGAGCATGAAGGTGGTACGCACCAGGGTTTGACCCTCCAGAGCGGCTTCGCCGCGCTCAGGGTGCGCCG
Source organism: Methylococcaceae bacterium (assembly GCA_044237765.1). Classification (GTDB taxonomy): domain Bacteria; phylum Pseudomonadota; class Gammaproteobacteria; order Methylococcales; family Methylococcaceae; genus UBA6136. The sequence goes on from JBIIEQ010000022.1 coordinate 10,378, forward strand.
CAGCGGCCGGGATCGGCTCAAGCTCATGCGCATGATGGGTCGCAACGCCACTGCCAGTTGCGGGGCCGTCATCGCCCATCATCAGGCCCCGCTCGGTGCGGTGCTGCGCGAATTGCGGGCGGCCGAGCAGCGCGCCAAACACGAGGGCGGCCGCAACGCCTTTTCGATCACCGTCATCAAGCGTTCCGGCGGGGCCTTGCGGCTGACGGAAAAATGGGGCGAGCCGGTCTGCCTGCTGAATGACCTTATCGCCTTCCTGCGCGCCGAAGGCGTCTCGCGCCGTGCGGTGTATCACACGCTGGAATGGCTGCACGATCTGCCCGATCCCGATGATGACTCAGCCATGCTGGAATCGTTGCTGGCCTACCAACTGGCGCGGCAGGCCGACGGCCAGACGCTGAAGGCGCAAGCGCCCGGGTTGGCACGGCGTCTGGCCGCGCTGACCGCCGCCCAGTCCCGGGACCGGCTGAAATGGCTGGAGAACTTCCTCACCGTGGGCGAATTCCTCGCCCGCGAAACCCGTGCCGGAGGTGACGCATGAGCGCCCAGGAAACCCGCTTCATCGAGCCCCTGGACGTGCTGTTCCTGCGTGGCAACAAACTCTTCGGTGACCCCGGCAGTTTTGGTGAAGCCCTGATTCCGCCCTGGCCCTCGGCCGCCGCCGGCGCCTTGCGTTCACGGTTACTGGCCGATGCCGGCGTGGACCTGGCCGCCTTCGCCCGGGGCGAGATCGACCATCCGGAATTAGGCACGCCAAGGCGGCCCGGCCCCTTCACCGTCACCGCCTTTCATCTGGCCCGTCGCGGTGCGGATGGCGTGGTCGAACCGTTGTACGCGCCGCCGGCCGACCTGGTGCTCAGCCGCGACACGGAGGGCAAGCTACAGGTCCGCGAGCTTACCCCGATCTCGCTGACAATGAATGAGGGGCAGAAACCCTCCGCCCGCATCCATTCCTCCGCCCCGCTGCCCTGGCTGCCGGTGCTGGCCGAAAGCCAGCGCGGCAAGCCCGAATCCGGTTATTGGCTGACCGCCGCCGGCTGGCGTGACTATCTCGCGGGTCAGGTTCCCGCCGCCGGACACTGGGTAAACGCTAGCGAACTCTGGGCCATTGACCCGCGTGTCGGCGTAGGTCTGGATGCCGATGCGCGCCGCGCCGCCGATGGCAAGCTGTTTTCCGTGCAGGCGGTCGCGATGCGCCCCGGTATCGGCTTTCTGGCGCAGGTGGCGGGCGCCGCGTTACCCCGTACCGGGACGCTACGTCTGGGCGGCGACGGCCGCGCCGCAGCACTGTCCTCTGTCGAGGTGGACTGGCCGGAAACCGACTATGCCGCCATCGCCGCCGCTGCCCGTTGCCGCCTGGTCTTGACAACGCCGGGCCTATTCTCCTCGCTCCCATCAGGTGAGCCTGCCCTGAGCCGAGTCGAAGGGACGCGGGGGGTGAGGGCTGGCGGCTGGCTGCCTACCGGGGTCACCCGCGCCGATGACGGCGGGTATGACTTCGATTTGCACGGCGTCAAGGGACGCCTCATCTGCGCCACGGTAGCGCGACCCGAAGTTGTTTCTGGCTGGGATCTGGCCCAATGGCAGCCCAAGCCCGCTCAGCGCGTGGCGCCGACCGGCAGCGTTTACTGGCTGGATAAACTGACGGCCACACCCGAATCCTTGCTTAGTCTGGTTCGGAAGGGGTTGTGGTTGCCCGGCAATACGGAACATGGTCGCCGCGCCGAAGGGTTCAATCGGGTCAGACTGGCGGCATGGCCCCCTATTTAACAAGGAGAACATCATGATTGCTCACCGTATAAAGGCACATGTCAGAACGAATGAGCCACTCGTTCTGGCGTTGCCCAAGGATGCACCGGCAGGCGAGGTCGAGGTCATCGTCATCTATCCGGAATCCCCCATCACCCCGACCGGCGACCATTCCCTGCGGTCGTTCAATCATTGGCTTCAGCAACAGCCCCCGGGGCAACGAACGCAGGCAGAGATTGACCGGCAAATCGAAGAAGAACGCAGCACATGGGGCTGAATCTGATGCGCGCCTACCTCGACGCCTGCGTCACTATCTACTACGTGGAGCGGCATCCGGTGCTGGGATCGCAAGTTGCGGCTGCCTTGTTTCCCGACCCGGGAGAGGAGGTAACGCCGGTTTACTCGGATTTGACGCGCCTCGAATGCCGGGTACAGCCCCTGCGCAACCGGGATCAGGATTTGCTCTCTCGCTACGAAACCTTCTTCAGTTTGCCGCAATGCAGTTGCGTGAGTCTGGGTGCAGACGTTTTTGATATGGCCACTGAGTTGCGGGCACAGTTCGCACTGCGCACGCCAGATGCCTTGCACCTGGCTGCAGCCATCCACTCTGGTTGTGATCAATTCTGGACCCAGGATAACCGATTGGCCAAGGCTGCAGCCCACCGCATCCAGGTCATGGTATTTGACACGTCGACATCAGGAGATCCCCATGTTTGAAAAACACGCCGCCGTCTTTCTCTATGCCGTCAGCCCCGTCCATCTGGGCGCGGGGCAGGCGGTCGGACTCATCGACAACCCCATCCAGCGCGAACGCCACACCGGTCATCCCTGCTTTGCCGGCTCCGGCCTCAAGGGCGCGGTCAGGCATGGCTTCGAGGCGCTTTCTCGTGGTGAGAAAATTGAGGGATCATTGCGGGACTTGATCTACGCCCTGTTTGGCCCGGATGCTGATCCTGAGTCAAGGAAAGGAACTGACCTCCACGCCGGCGCCATCAGCTTCGGCGATGCCCAGCTCATCGCCCTGCCGGTGCGCAGCCTCAAGGGCGGTTACGTTTACGCCACCTGCCCACAGGCCCTGGCCCGCGCCCGCCGCCTGCTGGGCCTGATCGGTCAGCCGCCGGTCTGGCCCCCGCTGCCCGACATCGCGGAGGGTCATTGCCTGCTCGCCAATCCGGCGCTGCTGTCCGGCGACAAGTTGCATCTTGAGGCGTTCGAGTACGTGGCCCAAATCTCGGAGGAAGATTTGTCCAAGCTCGCAAAAGACTTGGCGGCCAAGGCGCTACCTGGCAAAAATCACGCGGGCGATGGCGCCTACGATTTCTTCCGCAACAAACTCAAGACCGACTTGGTGGTGTTGGCCGATACCGATTTCGCCTACTTTTCCGAACACGCCATGCTGGTCGAACCGCATGTGCGGATAGACCCCAAAACTGGTGCAGCGGCAAGTACCGGCCTGTTCTACACCGAGAACCTGCCGCCGGAATCCCTGCTGGTCGCCCCGCTGCTGGCCAGCCAGACGCGCACCGGCAAGACCGATGGCCATCTCAAGGCGGAGGACGTGATGAACAAGATCAAGACGGTCATGCATGGCAGATTGCTGCAAATCGGCGGCGATGCCACCACCGGGCGCGGCCTGGTCGTGGCGACCGTCGTGGAGGGGGGTTGAGCATGACTGCCTTGACGCTCAAAAAGCCCGCCCAGCCCCGGCAGACCCTGGAACAACGTCGCGCCCAGCATGCCTGGGACAAGGCCGGGGAAGGTTTCGCCCGGCATGGCAAGGATTACATCAACGATGCCAAGGGCTTGCCGGCGCTGATCATGAACAGCGGCCTCATGCAGGTCATGGCCTTCCTGCATGCCAAGGCCGACCGGCATGAAACGCTTGCGAGCCACCTTCGCGACTGGCTCTCTGTCCAATGCGGTACGCCACGCGATTTCGAGGGCTTCATGAAAGCCCTGATGAGCGCCGCGCCCGCCAATTACCAGGCCATCACCGCCGAAGCCTTCGCCTGGCTGCGCTGGCTACGGCAAATGGCCCCGGCGCGTCAGCCATGAAGCCGCGCCGGGGTGGTTCACTGCAAGCCGCGCAAGCGCATATAGGCCGCGCGCGGATGGAGAATCGGCAGGCTGGCAATGGCGTCCAGAGCCAGGAGCGCCTTATCGCCAGTCACGAACCAGTCCGCGCCGGCTGCGAGCGCCGCGGCGATGATCCAGGCATCATCCGGATCGGGAATGCCTGGCGCTGGCGCTTCGGCGGCGGGCAAGGTCACGGCGTAACGATGGAAAAACAGCTCGGCCTGTTGCAAGGCGCTGTCATCCACTTTCAGTTTGTCGCGGGCGATTCGCCGGAATTCTTCCAACACCCGCGCGTCTAGCAGGATTGTCATATCCAGCATGATCAACGTATCCAGCAGTTCCGCGCACAACCCCGGCCAGAAGCGCCCGCTGAGCCAGACGTTAGTATCGACGAAGACTTTCACGAGAAATCGCGAAAGAAATCCTCATCGGCAAGATACCCCGCGCGTTCCGCGTAGGGTTTCAGGAGCGCCCGGGTCTGCCGGAGTTCTTCCAGCGCCGCTTCGCGCCGCAGCATGTCCCGCACCAGATCGCTCTTGGTGCGGCGGCTCTGTTCCGCCAGCCTGTTCAGTTGCCGGTCGAGTTCGTCGTCGAGACGAATGGTTAGCGTGGACATTTCAAAACCTCCAAAACAACGTAAGACAATGTATTGCGGGAGCATAGCACGATGAGTATTGCCGCCGTACCCAATTATCTTCAAGACCACGATTTCTCCAGCGCCTCGCCCGGGATGCGTTTTGGTTTGTTGCTGCCCATCTGGACCAACCTGAAGGACCAGGAGGCGGAGATCAAAAAGCGTGCCTCAGCCAAAAGCAAACAGGGACAGGAACTTTCAAGATTGCTGGAAGAACAAGGCATGGAAGCCGCCATTAGCTTTTTACGCAACCAGAAGTTCAACCCACTTCCGGGATTGTGGGACAAGAATGACTTTGCGGCGCGTCAGGCATGGAGCCACATCAAGGCGCTGAACCTGGCGGATAAGGGCGCTATCAAAGCCATTGCCGGTCGGCAATCAGCGATTATCGGCGCCATCCCTGACGCGGGGCGGCTGAGCCTCTCCGCCATCGCCACCGCACCCTTCACCACCGGCCTCGGCAACGAGCACCCGCTGGAAAACGGCTTTGCTTTCCTGAACCCTTACGGTCTGCCCTATCTGCCGGGTTCCGGCGTCAAGGGCGTGCTGCGGCAGGCGGCGCGGGAACTGGCCAGCGGCGACTGGGGCGATAGCCCTTGGCAGGCGTTCAACCGTTCGCTGAGCGGAGTCGAAGCGAACGCCCCTGACTTTGACTCCGCTCAGTCAGCGACTTACCTCGACGCCCTGTTCGGCCGGGAAGACAGCAACGACGCCCTGCGCGGCGCCCTGTCATTCTGGGACGTTATTCCACAGATCAAGGGCGACAGCCTGTTGGTCGAGATCATGACGCCGCATCAGAATCACTATTACCAGCAAAACCCCGCCGCCGGCAGCATCAGCCCGCATGACTCAGGCCAGCCCATCCCCATCAGCTATCTCACGTTACCGCCGGGTTCCGGCTTCACCTTCCATGTGATCTGCGACCTGGTCCTTCTGGAGCGGAGTGCCCTGGACCTGGCGCGGGATGGGCGCTGGAAAACCCTGCTCACCGCCGCCTTCGAGCACGCCTTCGCCTGGTGCGGGTTTGGCGCCAAGACGGCAGTAGGGTATGGCGCCATGGCCCGCGACGTGGAGACTGAGGCGCGAGAAGCCGCGGAACAGGCCAAAGCCGAGACCCAAGCCAGGCTGAATGCCCTGCCGCCCAACCTCCAGCAAGTCGAAAAGTTCAGGACGGACATGGCGCAACGCTTCGCGCAACTCAATGGCAAGCTCGACCGCCAGAACACGGAATACCATCAGAAAGCCCAGAAGCTCGCCCGGGATGCCCGGGAAAGCGATGGCTGGACACTGGAGGAAAAACGCGCCGCCGCCGATGCCATAACCGAGTGGCTTCCGAAGGTGGTGGAGCGTATAGACAAGGATGCACTCAAGAAACTCAAACTCGCGGCCCTTCGCGGTGAGGGCTGAGCCATGTTTGCCAACCTGGGCCGTCCGCTTGACCGTCGGCACGGCCCGACGTGCCTTGAACCGGAGGGGAAAACTGTTGCGCAAACTCCGTAGCTTTTTTGCAACTGCGATTTCCGTCAGCCCTCCTTGCAAGCTTATGATCTATAACGTGAAAAATAGGGGATGCGTACTAACTGAGACCTGATGAAGAAGGGATTAAGACCCACCTCTCAGCCGAGCTATATAGAGTCAGCCGTACTAACTAAGATCTGATGAAGAAGGGATTGGGACAGTGAGCCAATGGCCTCTGTTTTGTCGGGTTACGCCGCGCTTGGAAGATGGCGACAGCTTTGGAGCCTTTGCCCGGCGCGGCTAACCCGCCCTATGGTCTGATGAAGAAGTGAATGCAGCGAGATGATGAAGGTGCCATGAATACCCTGCCAATCCATTCTTGGCGGGGTCGGCCGGGCGTATATGCATAATTCGGAATAAAACAGGACTCAATGACCCATAATCTCTATCGACCAGCCTTGTGGCAGGGACAGGTCTCATGACCTCAACAACCCAGGTGCTGCTGGTTTCCCAGCAAGCCGCGCCCAACCTGCTGGCGGCTTTGGACCCTGAACTGAAACCGGCCGAGGCGGTGTTGGTGGTCAGTGACAAGATGCAGGAGCGGGCGGAATCGCTGGAGCGAGTCTTGAGGGAGGCCGGTGTTCGGACGCATCGGGTACTGTTGATCAATGAACACGACTATCCCGCCCTGGAATCTGCCCTTCTCGAACTGGCGGCGGCGCGCGTGGGCGAGTCGATCGCGCTCAATGTCACCGGCGGCACCAAGCTGATGGCCCTGGCGGCGCAGTCCATCGCGTTGGCGGCCGGCTGGAGCGTGTTCTATGTGGATGCCGATACCGATGAGGTGATCTGGCTGGGCCGGCAGGCGGGGCAGCGACAGCGACTGACCGAGCAACTGCGCCTGCGGCATTACCTGATGGGCTATGGTTTCGATCTGGGGTCCAGCAGCCCCCGGCCGCCGGCCGATGACCGACTTGATGCGCTGATCCAGACCTTGTTGCTGCAGATTGGCAGTCTGGAAAAGCCGCTGGGTCAGCTGAACTGGCTGGCGCAACAGGCCGAGGACCGCCGCGCGTTGACCGTTACACTCGATACAAGACACTCGGACGATCACGGTCTGACGGCGCTACTGCGCCAGTGCCAGGACGCCGGCGTACTGACCCTGACCGGGGCCGCCATCACTTTCCCCGATGAGGCAAGTCGGGCCTTTGCCAAGGGCGGCTGGCTGGAACACCATCTCCATCGCGTCGTTTCGGGTCTGGGAGGGGCCTTGGGCCTGCGTGACCTGGCCGCCAATCTGGAGGTCACTGATGCCGGCGGTGTTACCAATGAGCTTGATCTGGTGTTTCTGGCCCGCAACCGACTGTTCATCATCGAATGCAAGACCGCCCGCATGGACAAGCCGCTGGCCCCGAAAGCCAATGACACGCTGTTCAAACTGGCGGAAATTGTTCGCCGGGTGGGTGGCCTCGGCGCGCGCGGGATGCTGGCCAGCTACCGACCGTTGCGCGACAGCGAGCAGCGGCTGGCCCGGGCCCTGAATATCGAACTGGTTTGCGGCGCCGAACTGGCCCGCCTTTCACAGAGGCTGCAGCGCTGGGTCGGCGGCTAGCCTCAAGTCTGGTGCGCAAGACCTGACAGGTTTTATCGCTGGTTTGTCAGATCTGACCTGGACCAGATGCATTCGGGAATTTCCAGCGTTTTCTACAGGTTTGGCAAGCTTGCCAGATCACCCATTTTGCCGATACCTGCTTAATCTCCGGTTTCTGACGCCACCGGCGTCAGCGCGCATCCAAGCCGCGACATCCCAACCGGAGAAACCCATGGTCCGTCCTTATTGCTGCACCCTTGCCATCGCCGCCGCGCTCAGCGGTTGCGTCACCGTCAACGAGCAAATGCTCCCCAAACGCAGCACCCCACCGCCGATGGTCAGGGGCGCGGTCGAATACGACGTGGGCGAGGTCAGGCAACTGTTCAACAACGAGTCCAGCCCTGGCGGCATGGTCTCTACCCACACCGCGGTCGACAGTTTCGGCAAGGGCCTGTTGAATCGCTGGAAATCCAGTGAACTGATCGATGATTACGGTCATGCCGGGGATCTCAAATCTTCCCCCACTTATCGGCTCACGCTATCCGGCGACGTCAAGGAGCAAGGCTCCATCCTCGGCGCCGTGGCCACCGGCCTGACCCTCTGGCTGCTGCCGTCCTCTTCCACCATGACCTACGACCTCAACGCACGGTTTACCCACCTGGGGCGTAACCAGACCTACAGCGTCCCCATTCGCAATGCATCCACCACCTGGATGCAAATCTTTCTTCTGCCCGCGTTGCCATTCGGCTGGATGGGCGCCAATCACATGATCGAGGACACGGCCGACTATCTTTACTCGGAGTTACACAAGCAGGGCGCGTTCGAGGCCAGGTCGAAACCTGCCAGCCCAGCACTCCTCAAGCCCTAAAAGCGCTGATTGCTCAATACATCCACCGGGGGAACCAAGTCGATGACCACGCGGCTGCTCCATATCGCCTGTTACGACGTTTCCGAAGACCGGCGGCTCCGGCGCGCGCTGTATGTCCTGCGCGACTACGCGACCGGCGGTCAGAAATCGGTGTTCGAATGCTTTCTCACGCCCAGTGAAAAATACGAACTGATCGACCGGGTGAATGAAGTGATCGATCCCGCCGAAGACCGCTTTCTGCTGTTGCGGCTGGACGGTCGTCGCCCGGTGCACACGCTGGGTGTCGCGCGGCCGCCACTGGATCCGGACTTCTTTTACATCGGTTGAACAGCCTGGGAGTTGACATGGCAACCCTGTACCTGGATCGCAAGGATCTAGAACTCCGCCACGAAGGGCAGCATCTCTGCCTGTATGAAAACGGCACTCGGCGAGGAACGGTGCCCATGCAGCAGGTCGAGCGCATCGTCATGCGCGGCCGCGCCACGGTAACGACTGGCGCCCTGGGGCTGCTCGCCGAGGCCGGCGTCGCACTGCTGGTGCTCAGCGGACGGCAGGGCCGATCAGCGGCCATTCTGCAAGGGCGGCTGCATGGCGACACCCGGCGCCGTATCGCGCAGTATGGCTGGTATGCCGACGAGCAGGCGCGTATCCCCTGGGCACGCCGGCTGGTCGCGCTCAAACTGCGCAGTCAACGAGTCTTTCTGCAGAAACTGTTGCAGGCGCGGCCCGATCATCGCGGGATGCTACAGGCCAGTGCACGGCAAATCGGCGAGGCGCTATCCGGGCTGCTAACGGCGGACGAGACAGCGCTATCGCCGGCGCGCCTCAACGGCATCGAAGGGGCCGCTGCCGCGGCCTATTTTGCCGCCTTCACCCGAGTGTTTCCGCCCAGCCTGGACTTTACCGACCGCAATCGCCGACCGCCCCGCGACCCGGTCAATGCCGCCCTGTCGCTGGGCTATACCTTGCTGCATTTCGAGGCCGTGCAAGCCTGCTATCTCAACGGACTGGACCCTTATGTCGGGTTCTATCACGAACCCGCTCACCGGCGCGAGTCGCTGGCCGCCGACCTGATCGAGCCCTTGCGGGTTCATATCGACCGCTGGGTCTGGCGGCTGTTCGCCGATCGCGAATTGCGAGCCGAGGACTTTGTTCACGATAACGGCGCCTGTCTGTTAAAGAAGGAAGGTCGGGCCCTGTTCTATGCTCGCTACGAAACCCAGGCCCCGCCCTTGCGTCGCTTGTTGCGCCGCTATGGTCTGGTGGTGGTCAGGCGACTGCTGGAGGCCGGACCATGAAGCCTTTGTATGTGCGTGGGGGTGACACGCGGGTAGAACTGGACGCACCGGCACTCCGAATCCGGGTGCCGGAAAAATCCGACGCCTGGTTGCCGCTCCGGCGCATTTCCCGTGTCGTATCGGCCCCCCAGGTAGGCTGGACCACCCAAGCACTGCTGGCCTGTGCCACCGAGGGGATCAGCGTCAGCTTCCTGGCCGATGACGGCCGAGTGATCGCCCGCGTGACTGGTCAACCCGGAGAGCGCGACGAATTACGTCAGCGGCTGGCTGACCTGCTGGACCGCCCCGGCTGGCGCGAGGACTATGACCTGTGGCTGACCGGCATGGAGCAAATGGCTGCCCGCAGCCTGGCTCGGCGGGCTGGATTTTCGCCGAGCGACCTGCCGCTGCCCCGTGAACTGCAACGCGCCCTGCGCGAGCAAGCCACGGATCAGGGTCTGCTGGCGGACTATGAGGCCCTGGGCCGACGGGTGCATGGTCTGCTGAGCGGTTTCGTCACCCAGCACCTGGCCGAGGCCGGACTCGCTCCGGAGTGGGCGGGCTGGAGCGAGCTGGATCTCGCCGGCGACTTCTGTCGCATCCTGTTCTGGGACTTCCGCCTGGCCCGCCTGGCCTGGCTGAATGCGCGCCGTCGCAACCACTCCGCTGCCGATCCGAGTGATGTCGAGGTGGTCGCTTTCTTTGAAAATCGCGCTGCTCGCACGACCCAGCTCTGCCAGGGGCTGGTCAATCGCCTGCATCATTGGTTGATCGGTCAGTACCGATGGCGCTGAATCAGCCGCTGCGCTATCTGATCGCCTATGACATCCGCAACCCCAAACGGCTGATTCGGGTGCACCGGTTCCTGCGGCGCGAGGGCATGCCGGTCCAGTACTCGGTTTTCACGGCGCAATTGACCCAGCGCAAATTGTCGCGGGTGATGGATGGGCTGGAGGTCATCATTGACCCTCGCGCCGACGATGTCCGCATCTATCCGCTACCCACCCAGCTGGAAGCCAGCCTGCTGGGGCGGCAAATGTTTCCCGATGACGTGCTGTTACTGGACGGTGGCGTCAACCTGATCATCCGATGACCGACCGTGACGCCGAACCGGTGCGGATTCTGACCGGTTTCACGGACACTGGCTTGACCATCGACAGGCCCCGGCGTAACTTGATGCAGACTGAAAACCTGTTGCGTAAACTCCGTAGCTTTTTCGCAACAGCGATTTCCGTCAACCCTCCTTGTAAGCTTATGATCTATAACGTGAAAAACAGGGGGTGCTGTACTAACTGAGACCTGATGAAGAAGGGATTAAGACCGCCTGTAACCGCCCGATATGGGCGGCAAGCTGGGTACTAACTGAGACCTGATGAAGAAGGGATTAAGACATCTCTAAATCACCCAACGCCTTCTGTCTTTTCTGTACTAACTGAGACCTGATGAAGAAGGGATTAAGACTTTAAATTATATCGCTGATTTACAGCTTTATTGTACTAACTGAGACCTGATGAAGAAGGGATTAAGACTATAAACCCTCGTCATTGTTAAGCCAAAGGCTTAGTACTAACTGAGACCTGATGAAGAAGGGATTAAGACTGTGACCGTCACACTTAGCGGTACAGGTGCTGTCGTACTAACTGAGACCTGATGAAGAAGGGATTAAGACATGACGCGGGCATCGGGCCAGACAGCGTCACGTACTAACTGAGACCTGATGAAGAAGGGATTAAGACCCACCAGTATGGCGCTGTTGTACCCTTGCTCCAGTACTAACTGAGACCTGATGAAGAAGGGATTAAGACGCGTGCACCTTTCCATAGGTGTTAGGCACGACAAGTACTAACTGAGACCTGATGAAGAAGGGATTAAGACTGGCTATTGTAGACAGAATTTATTTCCCTTTTTGTACTAACTGAGACCTGATGAAGAAGGGATTAAGACTTGACCGGGAAGTTGACGTTGTCCGGTGAAAGGCGTACTAACTGAGACCTGATGAAGAAGGGATTAAGACAGCAGTCCGTCAACGTCCTTAACCCCAGCCGCGTACTAACTGAGACCTGATGAAGAAGGGATTAAGACGTCGCACAATTCCTGTTTTGTTGCGTCCGTGTTGTACTAACTGAGACCTGATGAAGAAGGGATTAAGACGGGACTCGATTGCACCACCATCCCGGAAAAGTGAAGTACTAACTGAGACCTGATGAAGAAGGGATTAAGACTCTTGATAAATCCTAGGGTGTCATTCGAGAATAGTACTAACTGAGACCTGATGAAGAAGGGATTAAGACGTTTCCAGCAAAACAGCCTTGATACCATCAAGGGTGTACTAACTGAGACCTGATGAAGAAGGGATTAAGACCTGATATTCGCTCTCAATTGGCCGACTGCGTTATGTACTAACTGAGACCTGATGAAGAAGGGATTAAGACTGACGAAGCTAGTTCTTGGTTGCTTAGGATGGAAGAGTACTAACTGAGACCTGATGAAGAAGGGATTAAGACTTTATGCACCTTACCGTACGTATTTGGAACTACCGTACTAACTGAGACCTGATGAAGAAGGGATTAAGACATACTCTTGCCAAGTGTTGCCCACTTGTCATCCTTGTACTAACTGAGACCTGATGAAGAAGGGATTAAGACCCTCACCCGCAACCGAATAGGCTAGAGTTATAGGTACTAACTGAGACCTGATGAAGAAGGGATTAAGACTTATTCATTTTAACAACCCTCCCAAAACCAGTACTAACTGAGACCTGATGAAGAAGGGATTAAGACCTCAATGATCGGCCCGCCTTGTGCCCAGTCGGCGGGTACTAACTGAGACCTGATGAAGAAGGGATTAAGACGTGTGACGCCGTTTTGCCATGTTCGAGTGAGATGTAATAACTTAGACCTGATGAAGAAGGGATTAAGACCCCTCGTTTTCCAACGCTTTTATATTTTCGGGTTTGTAATAACTGAGACCTGATGAAGAAGGGATTAAGACGAAGTGTTGCATATCGAGAGAGAGGCTTGACCGGTTGTCATGACCATTTATTTCATCTCCCCGCATGCGGGTGGGCCGCGCCATGTTCATCTGGCTATTGACCTGACGCGTTGTGATCGCTGTGGTGACTTGACGGCTGCGGACTTACGACAACCGGGGGCCCGTCTTGAAGGTGATGACATGCGCCGAGTTGACCACCCGGGCGGGCCGGTGCCGACGTGACCCGGATCCTCGTCGTGCCACGTTCTGCGGTGGGCTTGTTGCCGGATCATGGCACCTGGCCTGTCTCTGCCGAGCTGGATTGTTTGCCCTGGCAATGGCTGGACCGCGAGCAGGCCGAAATGGACGAACATTTTCTCCAGATCATTCCTTATGCCTTGTTGCAGAATACTGAGGGTCGACTCTGGTGTTACCAACGGCTGGGAGGGGATGTGCGGGTTCGTCATCGTTGGAGTTGCGGGGTCGGAGGGCATGTCGATGAAACAGATCCCGGGGACAGTGTGCGGTCGCTGGCGGCCTCAGCGCTGCAGCGGGAATTGGAGGAAGAGTTGGCCTGGACACCTGATGGCGACCTGCTCCAGCCGCATGCCTGGCTGTATGAGGGGGTGTCGGCCATCGGCCGAGTGCACCTGGGGCTGATTTACGTCCTGCCGTGGACGGCGTCTGCCTCGCCGATGCCGACGCCGGGTGAGCCTTTGGACGCGGTCGGATTTTGTCCGTCCAGTGCAATCGTTAACGATGACCGCTTTGAATTCTGGAGTCGTCTGGCCGCAGCCTGGTCGATCAGCAGGTCATGAGTCGGAACCTGCTGATCTGCACGCTGGGGGCCTCCTGGGCGGTCATTCCCGAGGTGTATGGCTTTCTTGCGCCGGAACGGCTGCCGCTCTACCGGCATCATCCTGATGGCGAAGCGTTGGATCGACAGCGACAGGAACAGGACCTGGCGGCGGCGGATGAAATCTGGGTCTGCACTACGCTGGGCAAGGCCACGCAGGCCGGCATCTTGAATTTGTTGGCGTGGCAGGCCCGGCTGCCTTCGGTCGCGTTGCGCATCTGGCAAGCCGATGCGACCGATGAACTGGCGAGCCAGGCGGAATGCGAGCGGTTCCGGGAGTTGTTGCTGCGGGTCTGCCTGCTGGCACAGGAAACAGCCAAGGGCGGACAGGTGACCCTGTCGCTGGCCGGTGGTCGCAAGACCATGAGCGCCGATCTGCAATGGGCGGGTTCGCTGCTGGGCTGTCAGGCGTTGATTCATGTCGTCGGACTATCGTTGCCGGAGGCCCTGCTCAAGGCTACGTCCGAGTTGATGGGTGCGCCGTTGCCGCTTGATTTGGCCCGTTGCGTGATGCCGGTGGTGACCGGTGACGGCCGTCGCAGCGATCTGCTCGATGTGGATCTGGACGGCGCTGGTCCGGTGACGGCGGACCGTTTCCCTGTGCCGTTGGCCGAGAGCGGGCAGCCGGTGGTCTGGTCCGTTGCGGACGCGCCGAGACTGATCGATGAGTTGCGTCGGCGTGAGCAGGCCGGCAGCCAGTTGCTTGGCAACTTCCTGGAGACTTTGTCGCGTGATGAACATCACGAGAACTGGCGTTCACTCTACCGGTTGCCACCGAGGCTGATTCAATCCCTGCGAGATACCCGACTCGCTCCTGATCACCGTGAGTGGCTGGTGTCCTTGCCCAAGGCGGATCTGCATCGCCATCTGGGCGGCTGCTTGAGTCTCGCGGACCAGCGTACGGTAGGCACGGCCATTTGGGATGCCTTGACGGCGGCGGAACGAAACGCCGCCCTGGACACAGTGCGACCGCTGCTGGATGCCGTCGAGTGGCCCTGGGACTGGCCATCTCAGGTCAAAGCCTGCGTTCCGCGCAGTCATGCGGCGGCGGCCTTGCTGACCCATGTAGGCGAGGCGCGCTTGTGGCGAAATCTGTATTCGGTCAGTGAACCGCGACTGGCGCTGCGCGACGGGCCGCGTGGCTTTTCTGCCTACGAACGCCCGGGAGAACTGTCGGGTTCGGCGTTGCTCGGCCATCCGGCGGCTCTTCGGCCCTTCGCGGCGGCAGTGGTGCAACAGGCGGTGGAGGAGGGTCTCGCCTATCTTGAACTGCGTGGCAGTCCGCAAAAGTACGGTAACGGCCTTGGCTTTCTGCAATCATTCTGTGACGCTCTCGCTGAGGCCCTGCGGATACAACCTGCCGAAAAGCGCCCGCGAATCCGTTTTGTGCTGATTGCCGATCGCCGGGACCCGGCCCGGGCGCGCGAAGTCATCGAATTGGCATTGGCGGCACAGTCTGAAATGCCCGACTTCATCGCTGGACTGGATCTGGCCGGCGATGAGCGAGAGACCCCACCAGCGGCTATCGCAGCCGACTTTCTGCCGGCTTTTGAGGCCTGTTTGCCACTGACTATCCATGCTGGCGAGGGCGAAGCGGCGGATGCGATCTGGCAGGCCGCCTATCACCTGCATGCGGACCGGATTGGTCATGGCCTGACGCTGGGCGACCACCCGCAGCTGGCCGCCCGCTTTAGAAACCGCGGGATCTGTCTGGAGCTGTGCCCGACGTCCAACCGCGAGGTAGTGGGGTTCCGCGACCCGAGTGTCCCTGACAGCGCCGGCATGCCGGTTTATCCATTGCGAACGCTGTGGGACGCGGGTTTGCCATTGACCCTGTGCACGGATAACCCTGGCATCAGTCGGACGACCCTGGTGGACGAATATCTGACGGCTGCGCGCATGGTGGGTGGATTATCGGTTTGGGAGGTGCTGGCGATGATGCGTCAGGCATTTATTCATGCCTTTCTGCCGGTTGGTGAGCGCGAAACGCTGATCAAGCAGGCGGATGCTCAAATTTACCGAGCAATACTGGATTCAGCCAGTGGTCCAGACCGAAAAACTATCATGAGCCGATAGCCAGTTGAATCTATAAAGTAAGAGTGAGTGTCACAATGTGTCACCCGCTGATTGGTCAGGTTACTATTTTGCAAAAGGCCTCCATGACGTAAGCCAAGCTTAACGCTTAATCCGAGATGTTTAATCCCCGCTCACTTGTTTACGGACTTTACACCTACTGGGATACCGTTGAACTACTCGTGCGACTTTCTCGCGAGTACGCGGCCTTTACCACCGAACAGGTGCTTAACGCTGTCGCGAGGGTGGCGCCGCAGTTGGATCCCGAAGGCCAAGGAGCGGTACTGCGTGCGCTGGTAAATGCCGATGTGCTTCAAACCCTGCCTCGCAGCAGCGATCTCCAGATCAATGCCTTCGTGCTGGAGTTCGTTCGAAGCTTGACCCGAGAACACGAGTTGGGTTTGACCGAGGTGCTCCAAGCACGGGTGGTGGCCATTCGTGAAGCAACTGAGGAGCTCAATCAGGGAATAAAGGGCACAGACAGAGACCGAGTGCGGTGGTCAGCCAACAAACTGGCTGAGTTGTTTCGTCAGGTCAGTTTGCAACTGGATCAGGACCGGCACGCTATCTTTGATCTAGCTGAAATTGCCAAGAGCTCTGACGACAGCATGCCTGTAACACAACGCTATCGGCGAGTGCTGGAGGCTTTCGATCAATATATCGAGCCGATGAATCAGTTGATGGACACCGGACCGGAAGGCACATTCTATCGCTACTTGGAAGAAGCCGAGCGGTCGCTGGATTTGGCCTGTGAGCAGTTGACGGTTCAGGGGGCACTGTACTCGCACAAGTTGCAGTTGCGACAGGTAGCACATCAGGCTAAGGAGTTGCGGCGTTTTGGAAGGCTGGTCGCACAGCAGTGCGCCGATACCCTCCTGCCTTTGCGTGAAGAACTCCGCCAGCACAATGCCCTCAGCACGGCTATCAGTTTGCTTTTGAGTCAGGTGCGAAAGCGGGGACTCAAACGCATCTTGTCACAAACGACAAATGAATCATCGCTGCCCTTATGGCGTAACGAGAGGGGATTCAAGCTGCAACTTGGAGATGATGTGCGCGGTATTATGGCTTCCGCACGAAATTATGTACCTGAGTCTGTGGCCTTTCCCCAAGACTTACCCATTGAAGCCCTACATGTGCTGGAATTGGCCGATGAAGCAGGTATTCGGGAACATTTGCAACGCAGTTTGCCGTTGGACAGTCTTCTCGACTGGCTACGGACCCATTACGGGCACTTGCAGGATGCCACCTTGCTGCGCATCTTCCATGACCTCCAGCACGAGCCGGAATGGCAGTTTGAAGCTGTGGAATTCATCACAACCACTGATCTACAGACGATTCGGGTCTTTCATCACCCGCATCGGATGAGCACGGCTTCATGAGCCCACCTCTTTTACTGTCCAGCATGCCTTCATTGGCCGAACTGTTTCGATTGTTCTTGTCTGGCAAGCACCTGAACCGAATTTCGGAACCTGCCCTCTGGGCTGAACTTGAGAAACAAGAGGAGACCTACAGACGCTTGTTTGCGGCACTGGGCTACGATCTACGTCTGGATGCCCGGGGATTTGCCTGGTTCCATGCACCTGATGCCAACAGCGTCGTCGGAAAAACCAGCCGTCAACTCGCCTTACTTTTTATGGTGATTTTCGAGGCCCAAGCTAATTTGGGTGAATCACTGCTGCGATTTGGTGACTGGCTCATCGATCGCAAATGGCTTGCAGAAGTCCACGAACAACAGCAGGAAGTGCTCAATGCAGAGGGTCTAAGTCTTGATGTGCTGGTTGAACTGATCACACGGGCCTGCACGCTAGGTTTTGCCTTAGCAGAGCCAACCGGCTGGCGTCTTCTGCCAGCCGTTTGTCGCTACCTAGACCACTTTGAGGCATTGGCTGCAGCCGGACACAATGAGCGCCAGGAGGTAGGCAGCTGGATGGACTCTGCCCCTGCCGCGGAAGATGCGGACGACGAGGAAAGTTGCTGATGCAGTTTGGATTCCAGCGCTTGGTTTTGCTCAACAGCGCCGGGTACTCAAGAGCGGAATTGCCGCTCGATGGTTCGGTGTCATTGGTTGCACCAAACAATACGGGCAAGACCAGCCTGATCAATGCACTGCAGTTTCTGCTGATCATTGATCGTCGCCGCATGGATTTTGGCGCCCACGATATCGACAAGAGCCGCCGTTTCTATTTCCCCCAAAATAGCGCTTACGTGCTGTTGGAGGTCTCACTGCCCGAATCCGGCACGATGGTGCTGGGCTGTGTCGGCAAGGGTGTGAGTTACGACTACGAGTACTTTGCCTATGCCGGTCAACTTAATATCGAGGAATTCCAGCTACCCGATGGTTCACTTGTCCAGCAAACCCAGCTAAACCGCCATCTTGCGACATTCCAGCGGCAGGTCTTCAGCTACAGTGGCAGTGAGTTTGCCGACATGGTCTACGGCGGGCGCAACCGTAAGCTCACTGGTCAGCAGGATTTTTGCGTATTCCGCCTTGAGCATGCCGGCGACGCGGCCACCTTTCAGCGTGTCCTGACCCGCACCTTGAGGTTAGACAAGTTGCGATCCAGTGAAGTGAAAGAGTATCTGCTGCAGATATTTCGACGCGATCTCCCCGACGCCAGCATCGACTTTAAAGCCGAGTGGGACAAGGCATTTTCCGACCTCAACGCCGAACGAAACCAATATTTCGCCGCTGTCAGATTGCAGAAGGTACTGGCAGAGTTGGAGCAGCAACAGGAAGAGCGACTCGTGCTGCGGGGCAAACTGCTGGTCATGCGCCCCAAGATAGAAAGCGGTCTGGCGCAGTGGCAACACTATTTCGAGGGTCGTCAGCACGATCTGGAACACCAACTGACGCAGTTCGACAGCGAGATGCAGCGTTTACGTGAGCAGGACATCCAGCTTGCCCGCGAGCAGAGTGTCCGTGAACAGGAGCAGGCCGCGCTGAGGCAGGAGGGCGAACGCTTATTGAGCTTGCAACAGCGCTTCGCGCTGGTGCCGGAGCGATCGATCCTGGAATTACGTCGCCACGAATTGCAGACCCAGCGTGATGCCTTAATTGTCCAAATCGGTCAGGCCCAGAACCGCGAGCCTAAGGCCATTCGGCGTGAACTGCAACGCCTTGGGCAGGAGTTGGCCCAGCTAAGTCAGGAAATTCGCACCCAAGGCAACTGTCTCTACCAGCAGCTCGCTACCCAGTTGCCATCCGAGCAGCTTGTTGCCCTGCGCAAGGTACTGGCAAGACCCCTGCTGACCTTGGGGACAGACGCCTTTGTTCTGAACGCCGAGGCCTTGACTGCGACACTTGAGCACTCAGACGAACGCGCGCTCACACTGACCGGCCTGCAGCTTCGACTGGATGAACTGCCCGAACAGTACCAACATCGCACGCTCGCTGAGCTGGCCGAGCTGCACCAGGAGCAGTTACAGCAGCAACTGATGCTCGAACAGTTGCTGACCACCGCCGAGGAACTGGAAAGCGTCAAGCAGCAGCGTCTGGCACTGGATCGGGAGTTGGTGCAGATTGATGCCGAGTTGCGGGATTACACCGAAATGCTGAATTTGCAGGTGGGTGAAGGCGAGCGGCTGGCCAGGCTGGCCGACCTGGAAAAGCTGCTAACCACCCTGACGGTGACGCTTTCACAATCGGCAGATCGGCACAAGGCGCTCGATCATCAACGTCAGCAACTGCAGCAGGATTTACAGGCCCTCCAGCAGCAGCACCGGCAGATCGACCAGCGACGTAACCAACGCCAAGATCATGAGGGCCTAATCGTTTGGCTGGCAGAACTGCCGCACCATCCCTGGCTGGGACAGCCGGAGTTTGCGCTGGATGAACTCGCCGAACGCTTGCATACCTATATTTCGGACTGCCGCCGCCTGAGAGATCTGGATGACGGAATCCGACACTTGCTGAGTGAGGTTCACACCGGGGGTTTGACGAAATACCAGTTCCTTGGCGATGTCGAAAGCGAGATCGTGCGCTTGATTGAGTTTTCTCATCATCTGCCTCAAGAGGAAGAAGCGCTGGAAAAGAAGGCACGCTCGGCGGTGGTGAATGTGGCCGCCTGTTTGCGTGAATTACGTGATGGCCTACAGTCGTTCAAACGGCGCATGCGTGAGTTCAACCGCAAGATCAGTGGCCGTCAGCTCTCCGATTTGGCCGTGTTCAAGATCGAACCCGAGGACGAGACGGCGCTGGTTGAAGCCATTGAGCGCCTGATCGACACGGCCGCCACCGTGAATGTCGGGGAGACGTTCGAACTCTTCAATCAACAAAGCGTCCTGGACGATGAACAACTCAACCGCGCCAAAACCCTCCTGATCGAGGAAGGTAATGCACGGCATGGCTTGCGCGTTGCTGATCTATTTCGGCTGCGTTTCTGGGTGGGCAAGACAGGCCGCGAACCAGAGGGATTTGATGATCTCGACAGTGCTGCATCGAACGGGACGGTTCTCATGGCCAAACTGATTACTGGTTTGGCCATGCTGCATCTGATGCAGGATCAACGCCGGCCGATCCAAGGGGTCTGTTATCTGGACGAAGCCTTGGCATTGGATGCCAGGAATCAGAGAAGCCTCATTGAAACGGCTGCTGAATTCGGTTTTTCCTTGATTTTCGCATCGCCCGCGCCCCTCACTACAGTGCGTTATTGCGTACCGATTTACCATCACCAAGGTGGTAACTGTATCAGTCGTCTTCATTGGCAGACATTCGAGCCACTGGAAACATAATGGACGACAAGGTGTTGCGGGCGGCGCTCGTCAGGTTGCATGGCAATGATGAGTTACCTGCCAGTCAATTCACCACGGCGCAGCGCAGTGCTTTGGATCGCTTTGCCCGCCAGACGGGTGCAGTGAGATGCCACCGCCAGGGTCGAGGCGAAATCTACAGAATAATCGAGCCTGCGGTTTTCGCCACGCATTTGACAGCACTCTCACCAGGGCAAGGAGTCGTCTCAGACAGCCATATTCCCCCTCGCGCCCGGCACATTGCTGAGGCCCGCGATAGCAAAGCCCGGGCACATCGCCACGATCAGTATTGCCTGCTGCTTAAGGCCGTTGGTGAGAATGTTCTGTGGCGGGAAAAGGGACGTAACATTGAGTTGCCGCTTGACCAAGCGACTCGGAATTACGGCGCGGCGACCTTGGTCATTGATGACCGCGATACCTGGTCGACTGAAGGTGACTTGTGGCTGGTGGAAAACCAGGCTCTTTTTGATGAAACCGACTGGCTACCCATGGGTTCCTCAGCTTCAGTCGCTTACTACGGTGGGCAACTTAATAGTGTACTGCTCAACTGGTTGGGTAGTGGGTCAAGAGTGAAGAAGGTGATTCATTTCCCGGACTATGATGGGGTAGGTCTAGCTAATTTCGCCCGATTGCACGCCGTACTTGGCGATGCCTGCCAGTTTTGGTTGATGCCTGACTGGAAAACAAAAATTGATCGATACGGCAGCAGTAAACTGTGGCGGGACACGCTCCGAGATTTCACCCGTTCCAGCAAACAACTTCCTCAGTATTTGGCACCGTTGCTAGCAGAGATGCGTCAATCAGGTCGGGCACTCGAACAGGAAGCCGTCTGGTTGTCGGGGGAGTAAGAATAGTGGAATTCGTTCCAGCATGTGAAAGATTCCAGTAGCCAGAACCTTTTCCCGCCCATCTGCTCAATTCCCGCGAGCACATGCTCCGTGCGGGCCCTTCCGTTAAATTTGGCGTTGGTCCCTTTCACGCTTTCTTGAAGGTAGCCACGATCCGGATAGAGGTTCCGACTCCTGTTCGCCTGATTAACTGCGTTCTCAACGTGGTAGGACTCTTTGGCGCTGGCCGTATCCGTCACGATCTTTCGAACTGGCTGAACAGCCTCTCGGATAATGCTCTCAAGGATCAACTCGAAAAGCCCCAGAACGAGATCGGTTCGGAAGCTTAGGTGGCGCTTGCTGATCCATCCTCATGAGAAGGAGGATGGGCGGGACATAAAAAGCGGCGAATTGTTAAATGTGGGTCGGCGCACTGGGGTCGCACTGGCTAAAATGAAAAAGGCCTACATTTCTGTAGGCCTTTGAATTTTATGGTGGGTCGTGTGGGATTCGAACCCACGACCACTGCATTAAAAGTGCAATTTAAACCCCGCGAACCATGCGGCCGCCAGACTGTAAACTGCTGATATATTGGCATTCTAAGGAAGTAATTGTAAATTCGAGTCAAGCCCTGTACTGTTGATTTGCACTTATCATGCACTTACGGAATCAACATGGCACTGACTCAGCAAGCAATCACCCGCCTGAAGCCGGACGCGAAGCCCTACGAGGTCCGCTGCGACAAACTCAAGGGACTGCTGGTCCGCGTCCAACCGTCTGGCGTCATGTCCTACGTCTGCCAGTACGCGAGGGGGAAAAGGATCACCCTGGGCGATGCCCGCGTCCTGACTCTGGAACAAGCCCGGACCAAGGCGCGCGAGATTCTTGGTCAAGTTGCCACCGGCACCGATCCGCAAGAGGAACGCAAACCCAAGGCCGGCCCGCTGACCCTGGGTCAATTCCTGACTGATCACTACCAGGAATGGATCGTGAGTCACCACCGGCATGATGACAACCTGAACCGCATACGGGCGAGTTTCCACGATCTGCTGGATACCCCACTGATCGAGGTAATCCCCTGGACCATCGAACGCCACCGCAAGGCCCGCAAGGAATCCGGCATTGCCGACAGCACAATCAATCGGGATGTGGCGGCGCTGCGGGCGGCGTTTTCCCGCGCGGTCGACTGGGGATTGATCGAGTCCAACCCGCTAAAGCCCCTCAAGCAAATCAAGACCGACCGCCAAGGCGTGGTCCGCTATCTGGACCCCGCCGAGGAACGGCGTCTGCTGGCGGCGCTGGATCACCTGCCCGCCGAAAAGCGGCTGCGGCCGATGGTCCTAGTCTCGATGCACACCGGACTGCGATGGGGTGAACTGGCGGCGCTGCGCTGGCAGGACGTCGATCTGCAGACCCGACTGCTGACTGTGAGAGGCGAGGGCGCGAAGTCCAAGCAAACCCGCTACATACCCCTGAACGACACCGCCCACGCGGCGCTGGCGGCCTGGGCGGCGCATTGCCAAGCCGTTGCCGATGCCGATGACAACCTGGATGGGCTGACATTCCCCGGCAAGGCCGGCGCGCTGGATAACGTCCGCAAGTCCTGGGCAAACCTACTCAAGACCGCCGGCATTCAGAATTTCCGCTGGCATGACCTTCGCCACCACTTTGCCAGCCGATTGGTTCAAAACGGCGTCGACCTGAACACCGTCCGCGAATTGATGGGCCACCAAAGCATCACGATGACGCTTCGCTACTCGCACTTGGCACCCGAACACCGGGCGGCCGCCGTGGCGCGCATTGGCTGATTGCTACGGCTACACCTGCTACAACTGCTACGCATCTCCGCATACCCTCTCCCATGCGGAACCGGCGGGTCAACGTGGAAAATATCCAGAAGCCTGCTACCCATTACGGCATTGTTCCCCCCTGTAAGCGGTCGTACACGACAGCAAGTTTGCCGAAGACTACAGCAACCTCTAGCTGACCCTGTTCGTGGTCGTTATTTGGCGGCCGCCGTCATTACATGAGGTAAGCAAATGGCAAGCAAACACACACCCCGCACGATCGAGGAAGCCCGCGCGCGGCTGCAGGTATCCCGACCGACTCTTTACGCGAAGATTGCAAGCGGCGAACTTAAAACCTACAAGATAGGCCGCCGTCGATTCACCACCGATGAATTTATGGATGCGTTTATCGAACGCGCGGCCGCAACGGCTGCGGGACGGTAGACGCACGATGGACGCACAACAAAAAGGCGGCCCCGTGTCATCGGAAGCCGCCCAAAGCAAATCAAAATTTCACCGTCATCTTACCCTGACCGATCTGGATGCCCAAGTCCGAGAGGAAATGCTGCGACACGGTATCGAGCCGCCGGACGTCCTGAACCTGGACGGCCATCTGCACCGATTCAGCACCAACGGCCGGCACCGGGACGATGGCGGCGTCTATCAAATCCATGCGGATGGAATCCCCGCCGGATGGTTCCAGGATCACCGCCAGACCACCGTGATTCCATTCCGGGCCGACATTGGGCGCGAACTGGACCTGGGCGAACGACAGGAACACCTGAAGCGCATGGCGACCATGAAGGCCCAACGGCAAGCCGAGGAAGCCCGACGGCGCGCGGATGCGGCGGCCAAGGCCCACAACCTGCTGGCGATGGCACAACCGGCTGACCAGGCCCACCCCTACCTGCAGCGCAAGCTGATCAAGCCCACGTCGACCCTACTGCAGCTGCCGGCGGCCGATGTGGCGCGCGTCCTGGGTTATGCCCCGTCAAGTAAGGGTGAACCGCTGCAAGGTGACATCATGATCCTGCCCGTAACCGTCGACGGCAACCTGACCACCTGCGAATTGATCGACGTCGACGGCCGCAAGTCCGCGATTGCTGGCGGTCGCAAGGCTGGCGGATGCTGGATGCCGGAACCGATCCCGCCGGATGCGTCGACCATTGCCGTGGGCGAGGGCGCGGCCACCGTCTGCAGTGTCATGATGGCCTGCGGAATCCCCGTGGCGGCGGCGCTGTCTGCGTCCAACCTGGAATCGGTAGCACGGCAACTGCGCGAGAGTCATCCGGCCGCCGGACTGATCCTGCTGGCCGATCTGATCAAGACCACGCGCGAACCCGACCCCCATGCTACTGCGGCGGCGCTGGCTGTGAGCGGCCATCTGGCGGCCCCGGACCTGACCCCGGACCAAGGCACCGACTGGAACGATTGCCACGTCCACAACGGTCTGGAAGCGGTCAAGGATGCCATTCTGGGCGCTGGCAAGGCCAAGCTGATCTGGCCCGATCCGCAACCCTTGGGTTTTGTTGCTGATCCCGAGGATTACCCCGTCGACGCACTACCGTCGACGATCCGCGCGGCCGTCGAGGAAGTCGCTGGATACACCCAAGCCCCGCTGGCATTGGTCGCTGCGTCTGCACTGGGCGCGGTTTCCATTTCCGTGCAAGGTCTGGCCGATGTGGCGCGGGCGGACAAGCTGACCGGCCCGACAAGCCTTTACCTGCTAACCATTGCCGAATCCGGCGAAAGGAAAAGCACGGTCGACGGATTTTTTACCAAGGCGATCCATGCCTGGGCTGATGAGGCGGCGGCGGCCCTGGAACCCGAACTGAAAAAGTACCGCGCGGATGTGGCTGCCTGGGAAGCGAAACACGCAGGCACCAAGGAAGCGATCAAGCAACTGGCCCGCAAGGGCAGTCCCACCGATCTGGACGAAAAGCGGCTGCGCGATCTGGAACACGACCGGCCGCAACCACCCCAAGTCCCCCGCCTGACCTACCAGGACTGCACACCTGAACAACTGGCCTATTCGCTGGCAACCGGATGGCCTACCGCCGGCGTCCTGTCATCCGAGGCCGGGACCGTCCTGGGCGCGCATGGCATGGGCAAGGACTCAATGGTCCGTAATCTGGCATTTTTGAACGTGGCCTGGGAAGGCGGCATACACCAAGTCGACAGAAGGACGTCTGAGAGTTTCACCGTCAAGGGCGCACGGTTGACCATGTCGCTGGCGATCCAGGATGCCACCCTGCGGGCGTTTTTTGACCGGACCGGCACCCTGGCCCGTGGCACCGGCTGGATGGCGCGGTTTCTGCTGGCATGGCCCGAATCGACCCAAGGAACGAGGATGTATGCCGAGGCACCGGAAAGATGGCCGGCGCTGGCGGCATTCCACAAACGTCTGGAAAACCTGCTGCAGATGCCGCTGCCATTCGATGACGATGGAAGGCTGGAACCCCCACAGCTGAACCTGACTCCGGCGGCCAAGGCGGCCTGGATCGAGTATCACGACGCCATCGAAACCGAACTGCGGCGCGGCGGCGAGTTGATCGACGTCCGCGATGTGGCAAGCAAATCAGCCGACAACGCGGCAAGGCTGGCGGCGCTGTTCCATGTTTTTGAACATGATGGCCTGGGCGATATTGGCACCGAATCATTCCAGGGCGCGGCGCGGCTGGCGGCATGGCACCTGAACGAATCCCGCCGGTACTTTGGCGAGATGGCACAAGCCCCGGAACTGTCCGATGCGGCGCGGCTGGATGCCTACCTGCTGGCCTACCTGAGAGACACCCACCAGGGCGCTGCCGGTAAAAGGCACCTGCAACAATTTGGCCCGATACGGGACGGCCGCCGGCTGGATGCGGCGCTGCAGGAATTGGTCGACTTGGACCGCGTGAGACTGATCAAAGACGTTAAGAGGATCATGGTCGAGGCTAACCCTGGGCTGCTGTCATGAGTCTGGCGGCCCTGATCCGAGGAAACGACACCCCCGGACGCGTAGCAAAAGTAGCAACTGTAGCTGTAGCAAATCCCCAAATCCCAAAACCTGCATTTTTGGAATCGGAAAAATCAGGAATTGCACCTGGGCGGTTTGCTACTGCTACACCTGCTGCACTTGCTACACCTGACCCGGCGGAATTGCCCGCCGATCTGATCGAGGCGGCCACCCGCTGCTGCGTCGAGTTACACGGCGATGGCCCCGATGCCGTGGCGGCGATGCTGACCGATCTGCAGCACTACCCGCCAGCGTCCTGGCCCTGGCTGGCTGATCATTTCCGCCGGCAACTGATCGACGTGGAATTTCCCACGATCCCCACCACCATCTGCTGCGGCCATTGCCGGCACGGCACCCCAACCGACCACCCCGCCATCCTGGAATGCGGCCTGGGCATTGTGTCCGGGCTACCGATCCGTGGGCGATGGTCAACCGACCGACACCGCTGCGAACAATTCGCCATGAGGTCGTCATGAAGGCGCGCGGCGGTTCACTGGCCTATGGACTGGCCCAAGCGGTCGACAAGTATCTGACCGGCCCCACTGACGATGCGATCTGGACATGGGCGTGCCAGAACCCGGACGCGGCAAACCGATCCATGAGGCGCGCCATCAAGGCGGCGGCGCGAAAGGCAAGCAAGCGCAAGTGACAATCACGATTTAGCATTTTACCGCCCTAGGCAAACCCGCTAGACCCCGCCAGCCGCTTGGTTTTGCGCCATTCCTGCAGAAATCAAAAACGACGCGCTATGAGCGCCTTGTAACTAGGGAAGCCCCGGGGATTTCACCGCCCGCATTCAAAAATGGTCAAGGGGGACCCCGCCGACTTGTGACATAAACAAAAAGTACGGATTCGGGACGCTCGCAGATATTGGATGCCGAGGATTTCACCGCCCACGATGCCTACCTCAACAGGGACCCGGCCGACTCTGGGTCCTACCGGGCTTTTTGAGTACGGGCGGTGAAAACCCCGTTTCCTCGTTAGCGTCTGCCCTGATTATTGATTAACGAATTCAAAAGTTACGGCGCAACGACCAAAAAAAAGCCGCCCCGAAGGCGGCCTTTTTGTTGATTTGCACTTACCACGCACTTACGGGATTTTCCCGGATTCGGCGTGATGCGCTAACCCTCTGAATTTGATGGTGGGTCGTGTGGGATTCGAACCCACGACCACTGCATTAAAAGTGCAATGCTCTACCGACTGAGCTAACGACCCTCCAAGTGTTGGATTATAAAGATCTACCGCTGTACGATCAAGAAGGACTCATTGACTGACCATGATCTCAGTGGCGCGTGTGATGGAATCGGTTGAATTCGCTCACTTAGAGGTGAAGGTCGGATTTGATTGAGAATCTCGTAAACAGACCGAATTGTCGCTGCGATTGAGTCCCGTAAGGTCGTTCTTCTCGTTGGCGTTTGGCATGCCGTCTAAGGGCGAGTTGGTAAGGCCTATCCCATATTTATGGGGTAGACGAAATGGGTTCAGCGCCTTAGGATTTCGGCCTTCGAAGGGATTGGGTTTTTGGTACTTTCCGCGCGTCCTGGTGGTCTACGGATCCAACTGCAGTGAATTCCTCTGATGCCCTCAAAGCGAGCCATCGCTTACTCGAATTAGAGAGGAATCAGATGGTCTTCAAGATTGTTTCACGTGCTTGTGGTCTTGAGTCCAATAGGGCTTTTCGCAATGCAGGCGGGGCCGGTCTGGGAATCAACTCACACTAAAACATATAGAGTTTCGCAATGTTCGAAGATTTCAAGAAATTTATCCTGAAGGGCAATGTCGTGGATCTTTCCACTGGTGTGATCATCGGTGCTGCCTTTACCAGCATCGTCACCGCCTTTACCAAAGGCATCGTTGAGCCGATTTTGGCGCTGGCAGGCGGTGGACCCCAGCCGAAGCTGACCATTCCGATCATGGAGAAGCTGGTGGAGGTGACCGAGAAAAACGCTGCCGGTCAGGACGTGACTCATACCGTCAACAAGCTGATCGAACTTGATCTTGGCATCATCATCGGCGCGATTGTCAGCTTTCTGATTACGGCGGCGGTGGTTTTCTTTGTGATCATCAAGCCGATGAACAAGCTGGTGGAACTCAGCCAGCGTGGCAAGGCCCCAGAAGCACCGCCAGAAGATCCGGCCGACATCAAACTGCTGTCGGAAATACGCGATTTGCTGAAAGCCAAAGCCTGACAAAGGATTGAGCGTCAGTCGCCTCAAAACCAGGGAGCGTTTTCGGTGCGGGGTTTTGGGGCGACGAGGGTAGCGGAGCGTCTGCGGGTTAACTCTGTCTCGGCTGCCCGGGGCGGTTCAGCCCGGCGCTGACGTGAGAGAGCCCGATCTTGCTAGCTGATTGCCGGCACGTTCTCAATTAGGCCAGCCCTCTGGTAATCTTTGGCACTCCCATTGCCCATTCCTCTCCCGCCGGCGCCCCCATGAAGCATCTCAAGTCCCTCCCGATGCCTCGGCTTTTGTTGCTTGCAATGATGTTGATGCTCTCGGGTTGCGTCTGGTTTCGGTTGCTTGAAATCAAGAATCAGCTCGCGGATTTTGACGAAAATGTCCGGACGGAAGTGGCTGACCAGCATTTCATCGTGCATTTGCTGAAGCCGGTTCTATTCAGTGATGATTTTGTTTACCTCAGCAAACTGCGTCCCAGTCGGATCGAGAAGCGCCCTCAGGGGAGCTATCGGTGGTATCTCGATTTCCACATGGACCCGGCTAAGACAACAGCCCAGAAGACCAAGATGGTCTCCTTCATCATGACCTACAACGCCGAGCATCGCCTCGCGGCCTTTGATTTTTCCCCGCTGTTCGTGGAGATGGCGCCGCCGCAGTTTCTGGAAGCGTCGATACGTTCTCTGGGCGTGGGCAAGGTGGATCAGGGCAAGAAGCAGCTCAAGGTCGACCCCGAGGATTTACCCAGGCTGACAGCCAAACTTCCGAAGATGGCAGACATCACCAACGTCATGGGTCCCGCCTACCAGGAAGGCAGCGACGATGGCATGAAGGTGCTCCTTTATCGGTTCAAGGCCGATTCACAGCCGGTGGACAAGGAGTACGAGGAGCGAAGGATTGCGGAAGCCTACCTTTATTTCGATCCGGCCAAGGACGAGTTGGTCAGACTGAAAGGCAGGTTTGCCGGCCTGAAACTGTCGATCGACTACCGCAAGCTCAGTCAACGCTGAGCCGGCATCCGATGGGGCCGATCCCTGGCCCCCGTCAGACGGCCCGCATACCCACCAGATGGTGCCAGGTATGCCGGCACACCGGCTGGAATTCCCGAAATCCGGCGACCTCGCTGCGGGCTCGCAACTCACCCAGGGTGCCCGGCCGGTCGAAATGGCGCACATGCGTGGTCGCATAGCGGCACTCCTCGGGCGTCAGCGTCGTCCAGTCGCGTTCCATCACTCCGATGTAGGCATTGAGATAATCGGGTAGGCTCTGGCCCTCGTCGCGCAGCACGTCGATCAGCAAGAGCGTCCCGCCCGGCCGCAAATGCCGGCGGCAGCCCTGCAAAAAGGCCAACTGCTCGTCAGCGTCCAGATGGTGCAGGACGAAGCTGGAAAAGATCACATCCACCGGCTCCTTTTCGCCCGCCAGGGTGTCGAGGATATTTTCCAGTTGAAAGGCCACTGCTCCGTTGAGCCCCCGGAGATTGGCCGCCGCCAGTTCCAGCGCGACCGGCGACAGGTCGACCCCGAGATAGCTCGATACCGGCAGCCGTCGCAGCACCGGCGCCAGCGTGGCGGCATCGCCGCAGCCGAGATCCAGCAGCGAGAACGGCTGCCCATCGGCGGGCGTGAGCCGTTTTTCCACCTCGGCATAGAGTTCCCGGTGGAACATGTCATTGGCGGCCACCAGTTTCCGGTAGACCTCCCAGGTATCGACGAAGAACTCGGTGGCCGCGGAGGCTTGCTGGCTCATGCCGAGGCCGCCGCGATCGGAATGGTCCGACCGGTCGCTGCCGATTGCAGGGCGGCCACGATCACCCGGCAATTGGCCTTGGCGTCCTCGAGGGACAGCAGCGGCGGCCGGCCGGCAAGCACCGACTCGCTGAACCCCTCGACCTCCAGCATGAAATGATTGGCCGAATTTAGACGCTCCTCGCCGCGTCGGCCATCCTCAGTCCACCATTGGATTTCCGGCACGTCGCCCGGCAACTGCCACACCGTCGGGCACTTGATGGCGCCCAAGGTGCCGGTGATCTCATATTCCGAACGGCGGGTGCACTCAAAGCTGAAGTCGAAATGTGCCCGCCGGCCACCACCGAAATCGACGATGCCGCTGGTAGAAATATCCGCGCCACTCTCCACCGTTTGCGTCATCGCCGTCACCGCTTGGGGTGCGTCGTCAAACCACATGCGTGCGGTGTGCACCGCATAGCAGCCGATGTCCCACATCGCTCCGCCACCGAGGGAAATGTCCCGCGCCAGCCGATAAAGCCGGGCCGGCTTCATCTGGAAAGAGAAACTGGTCCGCACGAACCTGATGTCGCCGATCAGGCCCGAATCCAGCAATTCCCGCACCCGCGCATGCTGCGGATGAAAGCGGTACATGAAGCCCTCCATCACCGTCACGCCCTGCTCGCGCGCCGCCATTTCAATCGCCTCGATGTCGGCCACGGTCAGCGCCATCGGCTTCTCGATCAATACATGCTTGCCACGCGCGATGGCCTTGAGCGCCCACTCGGCATGCTCCTCATTGGCCATTGGCAGATAAACCGCCTGAATGCGGTCATCGTCCAGCAAGCGTTCCAGTCCGTCATAGGTGGTAACGCCAGACCGGTTGGGCGCGTATTTCGCCAGGGTCTCGGCGGCAGCGCCGGGACGCCGGCTGCCGATGGCAACCAGCTCGGCATTCCGCGCCTCGACGATGGCCGGCAGCAGCCGTTCATTAATACGCGCCGCGCC
This sequence comes from Methylococcaceae bacterium, assembly GCA_044237765.1. Classification (GTDB taxonomy): domain Bacteria; phylum Pseudomonadota; class Gammaproteobacteria; order Methylococcales; family Methylococcaceae; genus UBA6136. The sequence continues at coordinate 41,200 of JBIIEQ010000022.1, forward strand.
GAGGATGCCCCAGCGCAGTTTGGGTTGATCGGTCATGAGTCTTCTCCAGATGAATTTGTGAAACCGGGGATGGCGAAGATGCGTGCGGGTCAATCAACCCGTTCGTGGTGAGCCTGTCGAACCATGGGCTAAACAACTTCGATGAGCTTCTCCCCTCTTTTCAACGCGGCGATGATTTCGGGTATCAACGGCTCAAACCAGCCCAGCATAGCTTTCTTGCTGGTGTTGCCCAGTCGAATCCAGACAATGACGGGGCCATCGCCATGCAAAGTGATCATGGAGATGAAATCCTCATCCTTGCTAATGATTACGGCCCCGTTCTTCTCTGCATGATCCCAAATGAGACGGTCCTCGGCCGCACCGAGCTCAATGTCGTAAACATGCTGCGCCTCGAAACCCTTGGACGCCAGCAGTCTCGCCAATGCCGGCGGCAACTGGGCATCGACCAGAAACCGCATCAAGCGACCCGCAAAACCGGGTGATCAGTTTGCTGGGCGGCATATTCCAGGGCGGCTGTGATGTCATCCTCTTCAAGATAGGGATAATCCTCGAGAATGGCTTGCCTTGAAACGCCAGCCGCGAGCAGATCCAGAACATCCCTGACCCGGATCCTGAGTCCCCTGATGCAGGGCCTTCCGCCGCACTGAAGGGGATTGATAGTGATGCGATGCAATTGACTCATGGCAGGCTTCCTCCAAATTCACGCGTCTGATCGGTGGCTTAATGATCATCCTTGATTCATCATCGCCAAGCAATTGGCGGCACTGCCTTCCTGTCACTACAATGCCCCCTGCCCATCATTCGATCCAGCACCATTCGGTTCGATGAAGACGTTGTGGAGGCTTTCAAGCCACTGGCCCCGGGCGGCAAACCTGCATGAACGTAGCGTTTAAGGAACGGCTGGCTTCCCATTCGGGCTAGCCTCTTGTGGCCTCGGGAAAATTCATTCTTCGCCAAACCATCGACCAAAGGAGACCCCCATGAAAATCGGCATCGCATCCGACCACGCCGGCTTCGACTACAAGGAAGCCCTCCGTAACTGGCTTACCTCGCTCGGCCATGAGCTCAAGGATTACGGCTGCTTCAGCGACGAACGCACCGACTACCCCACCTGGATTCGTCCCTGCGCCGAGGCGGTGGTCAAGGGAGAGGTCGAGCGCGGCATCGTGCTCGGCGGCAGCGGCAACGGCGAAGCTATCGTCGCCAATCGCGTCAAGGGCTGCCGTTGCGGCTACACCTTCGACGAGCAGACCGCCTTCCTCACCCGCTCACACAACGACGCCAACTGCATCGCCATCGGCCAGCGCATCGTCACCCTCGACATGGCCAAGAAAATCGTCGAAACCTTCCTCTCGACCCCGTTCGAGGGCGGGCGGCATGTGCCAAGAATCGTTGCGATCGATGCCTGAGAGGGTTCGCCCCTGTCCCCGGACAGGGCCGTGAGCCCACCGAAGGATGGCCCTTCGCCCCGCATCATGAAAATGGCCACCAAAGTCGGCGACCATTCGGCCCTTTTGGCGGGACATGTTCAGCCGTGCCGGCAGATCGCCCCAACCGCCTTATCCACGGTCAGCGGGCAAAACCCGGAGATACGGCATGACAGAAAACACCATGGCTATCGTGGACCGCGCCTTTGACCCGGAAGTCACGCCATCGCCTTTCGGTCAGCGCTGGGGCGGGGAGCTTTTCATGCTGTCCCCTGCCCATCTCGCGGCGCTTCAGGCCGGCGAAACCCTCGCGCTGGATGTCATGGGTGAATACATCACCTTCATCGCACTGGAGAAGCCCGACCAAACAGGATAAAACCCTCCAGCAACTCGCGGCCTCCCGTATCCGGTCCGGATGCGGCGGTAGGTGAGCCGTGCGTGGTGCTTGACTGGCCCGCCCAAGTCACTCGCGGCTAATGAATGATCGACTTCAGTGCACCTGTCGTGACGGTGACACCCGAATCCCCCCGTCGCCCCAGGTAAAATTGCGTCTTTCTCAAGATTGCCGCAATTCATTTATGCTAGGGCCTGTTAACACATACGGAGCGCATCGACGATCAGGGCGAAATGGATGAAGCCGGTGAACATGACATCGAGTTTGTCAAAGCGTGAGAAGACACGGCGAAATCCCTTGAGTCGGCGAAACAGCCGTTCAACCTCATTGCGCTTGCGATACATGGCTTTGTCGTATTCCCATGGATCCAGACGATTGCTCTTGGGAGGTACGACGGGGACATAGCCGAGATCCAGCGCTAATTGGCGTGTGTCGTCGCCTTCATAGGCGCGATCCATGAGCAGCGGTGTAGGCTCTGCCACCGGCCCAAAATCGATCAGCAGCTGGCGTCCCGCAGGCGCGTCGTGATCTTGGCCGGGGGAGAGCCGGAAGGTGATTGCGCAGCGATCACTCGCGGCAACCAGATGAATTTTGGTGGTCCAGCCACCACGGGATTTGCCGATGGCTTGGGGACCGTTTTTTTTTGAGCGCCGGTACCATCGGGGTGCACCTTGATGATCGTGCTGTCGAGGGAAACGGCTTCAATTTTGACCTGGATGATTTGCCGAGCTTGCATGGCCTCAAAGACCTGATCCAGGACACCGCTCTTGGCCCAGCGCATCATGCGGGTGTAGACCGTGTGCCAGGGTCCAAAATGCTCGGGGAGGCCCCGCCATTTGCAGCCCTGTTCGGCGACATACAGAATGGCATTGAGGACCTGAAGGTTGGAGAGTCGCACATTACCGCGCTGAACCGGGAGGCAGTGGGCGATTTGTTGGTATTGGGTTTCGCTGATTTCCATGGGCGAATTATACCC
>JBIIEQ010000086.1:0-11521 GCA_044237765.1 Methylococcaceae bacterium
GGTGCGGACAGGGTTGCGGATTGCTGGGCAGTAACCGTCGTCTCCGGCAGACTGGCGGTCCGCCAATGGCCGCGGCTGGCCAATAAGCCCGAGGCGAGCAAAAGCAGCGCAATGACACCGGCCGCCAAGAAGCGGCGACGGCGTGAATCAAACATGATTCTTTTTCGAGAGCAGAGACATGGTTTACCAATAGCCGCTAAAGCCGATAAACGGGCCATTCAACAGCGCATTGGTCGAGGCCGGACCGCCCTTGTCGACATTGTATTTAAGGGCCTTGTAGCCCAGCTCGATGGAAATAGGCACATCAAATGCCGACAGGCGGTAGCCGAGCATGCCGAGGACACCGCCCGTGAAATTGACGTTCTGCGCGCCAAAGCCACCGACGTTGCCATCCACCATCATGAAGATCTCCGGGTTGAAATCGACAAGAAAGCGGCCACCCAGGATGGGGCTCGTGAAGCTTTGACTGCTTGAATACTGGCGCTCGAGATAGCCCAGCGGACCCGCCACCGTGACACTATTGTCGAGCCAGATGGTTCTTGCCCCGGCGTAGAGGTCCAGCCGATTCGGACGCTTCTTGCCATGCCAGCCGGGTATCTCTGCGGCTGTGGGCCCAAACAGTCGGTAGGTCAAGCCGTAATCCATCAAACCCAGCGAGCTATCCAGCCCATTGGTCACGGGGCTGAAACGCGGCTTGAGGGCCAGGTCGACATAATTACCGTCAAGGAAAAACCCTACCCGATCGTAATGGGCCTCTGCCCGCCCCATGAAACCGAGCGGAAAACGGCGTGACTTGCTGTTGATGTCCAGGAAGCTGGCGTCAATGGAACGGCTGAAAGGACCCACGTTGTAATTACCCGTCGCACCAGCCAGCCAGGTATAGACCGACAGGTTGAAACCCCAGGGGGAGGTCGGGGTTACCGGTGCGGCGCTGGGCGAAGTCGTTACGGTTTCGGGCACGACATCCGTGGCCGTTGGCGCGGCCTGGGCGGCGAAGGAGACGGCGAGGAAAAAGGACGATAAAGCACCGGAGCGCAGAAAACCCGACTTCATATGAGGATTCCAGAAAATCAAAAAGAGGAAAAAATTTGGCTGAACGTCAATGAGCCTTGGGGGGCGCAGGGAATACCGTCTTCCAGTCCTTCTGCTGGCTGATCAGGACCCAGCCGCGTTTCGGCGCCTCGTCGAGCCCCCGGTCCAGTTTTCCAGACGGGGACTGACGGTCGTAGGCAGCTTCCCTCACGGCATCGTCATGATGAATGATCACGCCCAGCCCGGGATGCGGGCCTGAAGTCGTCCATTCCAGCATCTCGAAGTCGCCATCCGAATTGCCGAATGCCGCAATCGGGCGTCGCCCGATGAGCTGGTGGATACCCGCCGGTTTGCCCGACTTGTCGTCGATGAAATCCATCTCGGGCAACCGGATCAACTCGGGCTTGCCGCTCTCGTTCGTGTACTTCACCTTGATCCGGCTACCGATCACCTGTTCGGGCGGGATGCCGTAGACCTTTTCCACCCAGGGGCGCATGAACTCGACGCCGCCCCCCGAAACGATATAGGTCTTGAAACCATTCGCCCGGAGGTAAGCCAGTACCTCCAGCATGGGTTGATAGACGAGTTCGGTATAGGGGCGGTAGTACTTGGGATGACGGGCGGTGGCCAGCCAGTCGCGGACGATGCCCTCAAACGCCTCGGTGGTCATGCCGGCATGGCTGGCCATGATCAGCTCGACCAAACCATGCATGCCGGAGGCTTGCAGGGCGGCCAGATCACCTTCCACTACGGCCTTGAAGGGGGGTGTGATCTTCCATTCCGGATGTTGTGGCGCCAGCTGGCGGATTCGATCGAGGGCAAAGGCCAACTGGACATACATGGGCTGTTCCGACCAGAGCGTGCCATCGTTATCGAAGACGGCAATGCGCTCACTGGGCGGCACGTAATCCGGTCCGCCTTTTTTGGTCACTTTGGCGACAAAGCCGACAATCGCCTCTTTGGCAGGGCCTTTGGTCCAGGAGGGCAGCGGATCGGCCGCCTGAACGGCGGGTACATGGACCAGTGCCAATAGAAAAACCAGAGCCAGACCGGCCCCCCGGTTGATGTGATCTCTCATGAGCTTGTCCTTAACATCCAACAGTTGATCTGCTCGGGCTGCGTTTCCAGCCGGGAAACGCTATCTAAGAAGCCACTTGAAGAGCCAGGCCTGGATGCCACGGCCATAAGGGGGATACATGAACTTCATTGAATTCAGCCGGCCCTTGATCAGGACGGACTTGGCCTTTGACATCGTCAGGAAGCCTTCATGAGCATGGTAATGACCCATGCCGGAAGGCCCGACGCCGCCAAAAGGCAGATCGTCGATGCCGACCTGAAGCAAGGCCTCGTTGATCGCCATCGACCCGGCATGGGTCCGGGCCATGACCTCTTCCTGCAAAGCCTTGTCGTAGGTGAAAAGGTACAGCGCCAGGGGGCGCGGTCGCTGCCGGACATAATCCAGCGCCTGCTCCATCGAATCATAGGGGATCACCGGCAAGATCGGCCCAAATAGCTCTTCCTGCATCAGCGTCATCTCGTCGGTCACTTCCGTCACCAGATGGGTGGCCATCCGGAAGGTGCCGTCGCTGATCGTCTCGTCGCTGACCTTGCGAATTACCGCGCCTTTTTCCTCGGCATCCTTCAGCCAGCTGTGCAGTCGCTGGTAGTGGCGTTCACTGATGACGCTGGTGACATCGGGGTTGCCGTTCAGCGTGGGATAAAGCTGGCGGAAGGTGTCGACGTAGGCGTCCAGCAAGGGACCCAGCTTGGCGCGCGGCACCAGCAGATAATCGGGCGCCACGCAGGTCTGTCCGGCATTGAAGGATTTGGCAAAGACCAGTCGTTCGATGATATCGGTCATCGGAATGTCGTCGGCGATGATGGCGGGCGATTTGCCACCCAGCTCCAGCGTGACCGGCGTCAAGTTGTTTGCCGCCGCGCGCATCACGTGGCGCCCGACCGGGATGGAGCCGGTAAACAGCAAATGGTCGAAGGGCAATTCGGAAAAGGCCTTGGCCACGTCCGCTTCGCCGGTGATCACGGCGACCTGGTTTTCGGGAAAGCCCTCGCGCAGTAACTGGGTCAGGGCCTCCGCCGTCCGCGGGGTGAATTCGGACATCTTGATCAGTGCCCGGTTGCCCGCAGCCAGCGCCGCAATCAGCGGCTCTATCGCCAGATTTACCGGATAATTGAACGGCACCATGATGCCGACCACGCCCAGCGGCTGGTAAATCACGCGGGCGCTGGCGGGCTGGAATTGCAGGCCCACGTGCCGACGGCTGGGGCGCATCCAGCGCTTGAGTCGCTTCAACACATAACCGATCTGCTCCACGCAGGGAATGACTTCCGCGATCAATGTTTCGGTGGTGGAGCGTGCCGTAAAGTCGGTGTTGATCGCAGCGGCGATAGCGTCCTTGTGCTTCAGCAGCAGCGTCCGAAGCGTCAGCAAGTGCTGACGGCGGGCCTCAAACGATGGCATGGGGTCTCGTGCAAAGGCCTCCTGTTGCTGGCTGAACAACTGGTTGAGCCGGCGCCGCTCCGCGCTGGAATCCTGGCTTTCAGAGAGTGGTTGCAATTTTGCGCTCATGGTGGAACCCTGTGGCCGTAAAAGCTCGTTATTCATCTTCGCGCGTGTACACCCAATAGGCGACGGGCACTAGGGCCAGTTCGGCAAGGATGTAGAAGATCAGCAGCGATGAAGACGGCACGCCCTCGGCCATTAAACTGATGAAGCGGCCGCTGACCAGACCGCCGGCAAACAGCCCGGCTACCAGTATGGCGACATTCCGCAAGGGTGCATGGAACGCCGCATACAGCCAGAACCCGCCGAGCGCCAGGTAAAGCCCCATGACCGCGCGCAAAATGTGGGCGATATTGTCGTCGAGTTCCGACAACCCAAGGAAAGTGCGACCGAACCATTGCGGGCTGACGCCATAAAGCAGGGCAATGACGGTGACCATGGCAAAGGCCACGATCAGGAAGGTTTTTTTGATATTCATGAGTTCAGAGTCCGACTGGGTGGGTTAACAGGGTCAGTCCCTGATGAGTTCCGATTCAATGATCCTGACCCCGGGCGTTGCTTCAAAGCAGGCGCTCAGCAGCGACCGCGCCACCGACTCGGTGGTGACGGCGTGATAGCGTCGGGGCAGCAGAGAGGCCAAATGCTGGCCGACCCAGAGTCCGAAAGACTCCAGCGGACGGTTCTCTGAACGTGGGCCACCGATCAGCAGGGCCGGTCGGATAAGGGCCAATGAGGAAAAATCCAGATGGCGAAGATCGCGCTCCGTCTCGCCCTTGACGCGGAGGTAGAACATCCATGACGCCGGGTTTGCGCCCAGCGAGGACACCAGACCGAAGACCGGCGACCCGGCTTGCCTGGCCAGTTGGGCCGCAGCCAGGACGTAGTCGTGATCGACCCGGTAAAACCCGGCCCTGGATTTGGCCTGTCTCAGTGTCGTGCCCAAGGCACAGCACACGAAATCCGCTTTCCACCCGCGCGCATCAGCCGGTAGCGCCTCGAAATCGACGACGGGATTGTCCAATTTGGGATGGGTGGGGAGGGGTCGCCGAGTGGGCGCCACGACCCTGGCAATGTGGGGGTGGGCTAAAGCCTGAGCCAGAAGAGACTGCCCGACCTGACCGGTTGCGCCCAAAATCAGAGCCGTTTTCACAATATGCTGTTCTCGTAAATAAGGAGGGCGAACCCACGGGCTTCACCCGCCCGTATGGATCGCCCTTAAGTGGAAGCCGCTTAGTTACCGCTCGGGTGACCCTTGGTCACGGCTTCCATCACGTTGTCGAGATTGAAGCTGCCCGGCTTCTGGCGTGGCGGAAACTCCTTGAAGCTCTGCAGCCATTGCCCGACATAACCCGCCGCCGGTGCGATCATGAACATGTGCTCGACAAACCAGCGGTCATAATCCATGCCGATATCCTGTGCCAGCTCAAACGGATCCATCCGCAAATTGGTCAGGAAGGGCGCACGCAGTTTCTCGAAAGGCTCCAGCCAGACATGCAGTCCATGGGCATTCTGCTTCAGGAAGGTGGCCTTCCAGTCGCCATAGCGCAATGCCGCCACGCTGCCGTCATCGGTCCAGTAGATGAACTCCTTGCGCGGCCAGGCGCCTTCGCCCTTGAGGGCCGGCATCAGGTTATAGCCGTCCAGGTGAACCTTGTACTTTTCGCTACCGACCTTTTTGCCTTTCTTCAAATCTTCGACCACGGTGGTATCGCCGACAGCGGCCAACAGCGTGGGGACCATGTCCTCATGGGCCCCGATGTCATTGATGACCGTGCCGGGCTTGATGACGCCGGGCCAGCGAATGACCGTGGGCACGCGGTAGCCACCTTCCCACTGGGTGTTCTTCTCGCCGCGGAACATGGTGGTGCCGCCGTCCGGCCAGGAGAAGGATTCCGAGCCATTGTCGGTCGAATACATCACGATGGTGTTGTTATCCAGTCCCAACTCCTTCAGCTTGTCGAGGAGCTGACCGACGTGGCCGTCATGCTCGACCATCCCGTCGGCATAAGTGCCGTAGGGCGTCTTGCCCTTCGATTCCGGCTTCAGATGGGTAAAGATGTGCATGCGGGTAGAGTTCCACCACAGGAAGAACGGCTTGTCCGCCTTCTTGGCGCGATCCATGAAGTCCAGCGCGGCCACGGTGACTTCGTCATCCACCGTCTCCATGCGCTTCTTGGTCAGCGGTCCGGTATCTTCGATCCGGCCATCGGCAAAGCTGCGGATGACACCGCGCGGGCCGAATTTCTTCTTCATTTCCGGATCCTTGAAGTAGTCGGCATGCTCGGGTTCCTCTTCCGCGTTCAGGTGGTAGAGGTTGCCGAAGAACTCGTCGAATCCATGGGCCGTCGGCAGCATCTCATCGCGATCACCCAGATGGTTCTTGCCGAATTGTCCGGTCATGTAGCCTTGGCCCTTGAGCAGGGTCGCCAGGGTGGGATCTTCCTTCTTCATGCCCTCGGGTGCACCCGGCAAGCCCACTTTGGTGAGGCCGGTACGAATGGGGGACTGACCCGTAATGAACGCCGCCCGTCCGGCGGTGCAGCTTTGCTGACCATACCAGTCGGTGAACTTGGCGCCTTCCTGGGCGATGCGGTCGATGTTCGGGGTTTTGTAACCCATCATGCCCATGTTGTAGGCGCTGACGTTGAATTGGCCAATGTCATCACCCCAGATCACCAGGATATTGGGTTTATCCGAGGCAGCCCGGGTAATCATGGGGACCGCGAGGGCCAGGCCCAGCAGCCAGAGTCGGCGGGTGGTCGTGGATGCTTTCATGAATGGGAGGTCTCCTTGTGGAATGGATCAGTCAATGATGGGCAAAGCCGGCCGGCATTATAGGACAAAAGCCGTGTTTCAAAAGGTGGCCTGTAAACCCATGGCGACATGGGTGCTCATGATTGAGCCGGAACTGACATTCTCCGAGCGCCGGGAATGCTGAACGCCGACATAGAGTTTGGAGCTTTCCGTCATCCGGTAAATCAGCAAGGCCTCGCCCTGCCCGGTCAATCGGTTATCCAGCGCCGGCTGGGTCGGACGCCATCCAGCGTCAGTCGCCGAGTAGCGGGGAAGATGGCCACGTCATCCGTGTAGAACATCGTCCCATGGGTGGTGACTTTCCAATGATCCCTCTCATCCGCCATCGCAGCGGTACGCAGGCCATAATAAGAATGGAAATGAAGTAGCGCAGGCGCAGGGCAAGCCTGTGAAAATGGGGAGGAGGGACACTGAGGTTGGACAGATTTCGCAAAGCCTAGACGAAAGCGCTTCCCTCCAACATGCTTTGAACAATCACCAGAAGAGAAGTCTTCCAATCAAATCATGACCCCTGAACAATTCATTGCCAAATGGTCCCAGAGCCAGGCCAAGGAGCGCTCCGCAGCCCAAGAGCATTTCATCGATCTGTGTCGATTGCTAGAACAGCCCACCCCCAACGAGGCCGATCCCGTGGGCGACTGGTATTGCTTCGAGCGAGGCGCGACCAAAACCGGTGCCGGTCAGGGTTGGGCCGATGTCTGGAAAAAGGGCTGCTTCGGCTGGGAATACAAGGGCAAGGGCAAAGACCTGGGCGCCGCGCTCAAGCAATTGCAGCTGTATGCCCTGGCCCTGCAGTCGCCACCACTGCTGATTGTTTGCGACATCGACAGCATCGTCATCCACACCGCCTTCACCAACGCGGTGCAGGAAACCCATGTCATTCCTCTGGAAGCGCTCCTTGATCCCCAGCAGCGACAGCGACTGATCTGGGCCTTCACGGACCCTGAGCGGCTGCGCCCAGGCCTGACCACGCCCGAGCTGACCGAGCAGGCCGCCGGGCAATTTGCCGCGCTGGCGCAGACGCTCCAATCCCGCGGTCATGACCCGCAGAGCATTGCGCAATTCCTCAACAAACTCCTGTTCTGCCTGTTTGCCGAGGATGTTCGTCTTCTGCCCGATCAGCTATTCACCAAGCTGCTCACTCATGGCATCCATGCGCCCGAGCAAGTCGAGCCGGCGCTCAAAGGGCTGTTTGCCGCCATGTCCACCGGCGGATTGTTCGGGTACCAGGCGATCGACTGGTTTAATGGCGGGCTGTTCGACGGTGACCAAACTCTCCCGCTGGAGCCGGCCGATCTCAAATCACTGCTGGATGTATCCCGGCTGGACTGGAGCTGCATCGAACCGGCCATTTTCGGCACGCTGTTCGAACGTGGACTCGACCCCGCCAAGCGGAGCCAGTTGGGGGCGCACTACACCGACCGTCATTCCATTCTTCGTATCATTGATCCGGTGATCCGCGAACCGCTGCTTGAAGCGTGGGATCGGACCAAGGCCCAAATAGCCGCGGACAAGAGCAAAACCCGCAAGAAAGCCCAGGCCGCTTATCACCATTTCCTCGAAAGTCTTCGCAATTTTCGGGTGCTGGATCCAGCCTGCGGATCCGGAAATTTTCTCTACCTCGCGCTGCGCACCCTCAAGGATGTCGAGCACCAGGTCATCCTCGAAGCCGAAGTGCTGGGGTTGCCGGCCCAGTTTCCGGCGGTTGGGCCGGAGTCCGTGCATGGCATCGAGATTAATCCTTATGCGGCGGAACTGGCCCGCGTCACCGTCTGGATTGGCGAGATCCAGTGGATGCTGGAACATGGCCGCAGCCTGTCGCGTAATCCGGTTCTGCGCCCGCTCGATACCATCGAATGCCGCGATGCACTGCTTAATTCCGATGGCACGGAGGCCGAGTGGCCCAAGGCCGATGTGATCGTCGGCAATCCGCCGTTCCTGGGCGGCAGCAAGAAGCGCGGGCAACTCGGCGACACCTATTTCCTGGCGCTCAATGCCGTCTATGCCGACCGCGTGCCCGGCGGCGCCGACCTGGTCTGTTACTGGTTCGAGAAGGCCCGGGCCCACATCGCCGCCGGACAGTGCCATGCCGCCGGACTGGTTGCCACCAACAGCATTCGTGGCGGGGCCAATCGCAAGGTTCTGGAACGGATTTTGTCGAGCACACTCTCCCCGGGACATTCAGGAGTTACGCATGGCGACGGTAACCTTCGACACGTTGAAATTCACCAAGACGCTGGAAGCGGCGGGGTTCAGTACGCAACAGGCGGAAGCCGTCGCGGAGGCACTCAAGGAGGCGCAGAGCGACCAGAAACTGGTGACACAGGAATATCTGGATTATCGGCTCAAAGCAGAACTGGCCGATTTGAAGACCGACCTGATCAAATGGATGACCGGCGCATTGATCGTGCAAGCGGTGGTGATCGCCATGCTGGTGAAGCTGCTTTAGCCGGCGCGGTTTCGCTCCGCATCTTTAATGCCTGGAGCGACGAACCATGGGTCAACGACGGCGCGGCCGTTCGGGTATCGCTGGTCTGCTTCGGCTCCCCCATCGATTCCGTAGGCTGGGTTGAGCGTACTCGCGAAACCCAGCAGAACCCGGTCACGGACGCCGAGATTCCGCTCAGCACCATCCCGGCGACCCTCAATGGCCAGCCGGTGGCTGCCATTCATGCGGATTTGACCGGGCAGCCGCTGGCCGGTGGCGGTGCGGCGGTTGATCTGACTCGGACGGTGCGCTTGACGGAAAACCAGGAAGCTTGTTTCAGAGGGTCGGCGAAGGTTGGTAAATTCGACATAGCCGGTGATATTGCTAGAGATTGGTTGAATTCCCCTAACCCAAACGGATACCCATCAAGCGACGTTGTTCGACCTTGGGCAAATGGTATGGACATAGCCCGTCGATCATCAGATACCTGGATTGTTGATTTTGGTGTTGCCACATCAATGACCAAGGCAGCCCTTTATGAACTGCCTTTCCAGCATGTAAAGGAAAAAGTCAAACCATTGAGGGATGCAGGCAGGCGGGAAATTAGGAAACGAAACTGGTGGTTGTTGGGTGAGACCATCCCCGCTATCCGTAAAGCTTTTGGACCTATACATCGCTACATCGCCACGCCAATGGTGGCTAAGCATCGGCTATTTGTCTGGCTGGATAAACATATCCTCCCTGACCAACAACTTATCGTCATCGCCCGAGCCGACGACACCACATTCGGCATCCTGCATTCGCGCTTTCATGAACTCTGGTCGCTGCGGCTGGGCACCAGCCTGGAGGACCGGCCACGCTACACTCCCACCACCACCTTCGAGACCTTCCCCTTCCCCGCCGGCCTGACGCCGGCCGATACCCAAGGCAAGGCCCTTCCGGAGCAACCCGGCATCTTGCTGCCGCCTATCGCTGAGGATCAGCGCCAGATTGCACGGGCGATTGCCGAAGCCGCCTTTGATCTCAATCAAAAACGCGAAGCCTGGCGTAATCCGACCGACTGGGTCGACTGGGTCATCACCCCGGAGGAGGAGCAAGCCGGTTTTCCTAAGCGGCCGGTGGCCAAGCCGGGCCATGAGACGGACCTGAAGAAGCGCACCCTCACCAACCTCTACAACGCTCGCCCAGTGTGGTTGGCCATGGCCCACGAGTCGCTGGACCATGCGGTGGCGGCGGCCTATGGCTGGGATGATTACACCCCGGCCCTGCCGGATGAGGAAATCCTCCGTCGGCTCCTGGTCCTCAATCAGTCACGGGCAAAAGCATGAGCTTCCAACCGCGCGACTTCATCGAGACGAGCGATGGTCTGATTTTCGCCGTGGTCGATGGCCAGATCGAGCAGGGCCGGGTGCTGAGCTTTCTCCGCTATCGGTACGAGGGGGGCAAATGGGTCAAGCTGGGCACCGATCAGGCCAACGCCTGGCTGGTGGCGCACCATGCCGACCTGCTATTCGATTCTCCCCGTCTCGCCGCCCGGCTGCATGGTGTGCCGGTCGACAGGATTGCCCGGCATTACCGGCCGCGCCAGCGAGCAGCGGAACTGGCAGTGATGGCCGAGCCGGACTCGATCGAGGCCAAGGCACAACGGTGCCTCGCCATTTTTCAGGCGGGCGGTATCCCGCTGACGACCATCGGCATCACCGGCTCGCTGCTGATCGGCGTCCAGCGTCCATCTTCGGATCTGGATTTCGTGATGTATGACCGGGACGCCTTTCATCGTGCACGGGAGGTCGTGCGGGATGCCATCGCGGCGGGTGATCTGGCCGAGCTGGCGGTGGACGATTGGCGCGAAGCCTACGAACGGCGCGGTTGTGATTTGAGTTTTGCTGAATACCTGTGGCACGAGCGGCGCAAGCACAACAAGGGGCTGTGTAACGGGACCAAGTTCGACATCACGTTGGTGGTGGACGAACCCGAATCGCCGAGTGCGCCGGTCCGTAAGTTGGGCCGCCTGTCGCTGACGGCCGAGGTGATTGATGCGAGCCAGGCCTTTGATTTCCCGGCCCGCTACCGATTGGCCCATCCCGAGGTCGGCGAGGTGCTGAGCTTCAGTCATACTTACGCGGGTCAGGCATTGGCCGGCGAATGGGTAGAGATGTCCGGTCAGCTGGAGCAAACCGAGGATGGCGCGCAGCGGATCATCGTGGGCTCAACCCGCGAAGCGCCCGGCGAATTCATCAGGGTCCGCCGCGCCCTGCCGCCGTTTGCCGCCGTCATCCTCGACATGGATGGCTTGGTTCTGGATTCGGAGACGACCTACTGCAGTGCCTGGCACAGGGCGGCAGCCGAGTTGGGCCATGAGCTGGATGACGGCTTTCTCGAAAGCCTGTTCGGTCGGCATGCCGATGACGTGGTGCAGGCTCTGGCCGGGCGGCTGGGTCCGAGTTTTGAACGTGAGACCTTCTTTCACGCCGCAGAACGGCACTGGTTCGAGCACATCGAAACGCATGGCATTCCCCGGATGCCGGGGATCGAAGCCCTGCTAGCGCATTTTCGCGAAGGGTCGATTCCCTTCGCCCTGGCCACCAACAGCGAGGGCCATTACGCCCGCCTCTGTCTGGAGCGGGGGGGGCTGCACGACGCCTTTCCGGTCATGGTTACCCGCGATCAGGTCGCGCTGGGCAAACCGGAGCCGGATGTGTTCCTGGAAGCCGCCCGCCGCCTAA